>NZ_JADWMP020000009.1:0-184024 GCF_015767295.1 Shewanella sp. DW31 | reverse complement strand
GCATGGGCGTAATTCAGGCTATAGCCTCAAGGAACAATCACCACCGCCAGAGGCGGTGGTTTTGGGATGACAATAAAAAAGAGCGCCGAAGCGCTCTCTTGTGTTGATACTCACCATTACGCAGTAAGGTTAGTGTCCGCTTGCTTCACCCGAACCTTTAGGGAAACGAATCGATTCAACCATCTCCTGAACATGCAGTGGTGTTGCCGCAGTGACTCGACTCACTATCGCTGCTACACCGAAGTTCACCAGCATGCCTACCATACCAATACCTTCTGGTGAAATACCCAGGAACCAGTTAGCAGCTATGTTAGCCGTTGGATCAACAAACTTGAAGTAGATGATATAACCCGCAGTAAACAGTAGACCCGTTAACATACCGGCAATCGCACCTTCTTTATTCATTGTCTTAGAGAAAATACCCATAACAATGGCAGGGAACAGTGAGGAAGCCGCTAATCCGAAGGCGAATGCCACCACTGCCGCCACGAAACCAGGAGGGTTCACCCCAAAGTAACCCGCAATCACAATGCCAATACCTGCCGCCAAGCGAGCATATAGCAGCTCTTTTTTATCGGAAAGGTTAGGCATTAAATTCTTTTTCAATAGGTCGTGTGAAACCGACGTTGAAATCACCAATAGCAAGCCTGCAGATGTTGATAACGCAGCTGCTAAACCACCCGCCGCCACAAGGGCGATAACCCAAGCTGGTAAATTAGCGATTTCTGGCGTAGCAAGTACGATAATATCGTTATCAATCTTCATTTCATTTTTGCTAGCGGGATCTTCAATCTTACCTGACGAATAGTAAATTTTACCGTCGCCATTTTTGTCATCCCACTTAATCAAACCGGTTTTTTCCCAGTTCTTAATCCATTCTGGTGCAGACTCATAAGCCACACCTTTAGAATCGGAACCGTTAATAGTTTCAATCATGTTCACGCGGGAGAACGCTGCTAACGCAGGCACTGTGGTGTACATAATCGCAATAAAAACAAGCGACCATCCGGCAGTGATACGTGCATCCTTCACTTTAGGTACAGTGAAGAAACGTACGATAACATGGGGTAAACCCGCAGTACCCACCATCAAGGCACCCGTAATACAGAACACATCTATCATGCTCTTAGAACCGTCGGTGTAAGGTGCAAAGCCAAGCTCAACCGAAACGTTATTGAGTTTTTCTAACAAATACACACCGCTATTATTGCCTGCGGCATCCAGTAACTCAGCACCAAAACCAATTTGCGGTACTAAGTGGCCTGTCATCATCACTGAAAGGAAAATAGCCGGAACCATAAAAGCGAAAATCAGTACGCAGTATTGGGCAACCTGAGTGTAGGTAATCCCTTTCATACCACCGAGTACCGCGTAGAAGAACACAACCGCCATACCGATATATACGCCCGTATCCACATCCACTTCAAGGAAACGGGAGAACACAACACCCACGCCACGCATTTGCCCTGCAATATACGTAAAGCAAATAAAGATAGCGCAGATAACCGCGACTGTACGTGCCGCCTGTGAGTAATAACGCTCACCGACGAAATCTGGCACAGTAAACTTACCAAATTTACGTAAATACGGTGCCATACAAAGGGCAAGCAATACGTAGCCGCCCGTCCAGCCCATCAAGTACACGCTACCATCGTAACCGACGAAAGACACAATACCCGCTAAAGAAATAAATGACGCCGCTGACATCCAATCTGCCGCCGTTGCCATACCGTTCACCACAGGGTGAACACCGCCGCCAGCAACATAGAACTCTTTGGTTGAACCCGCACGGGTCCAGATTGCAATCCCAATGTAGAGCGCAAATGAGAGCCCTACGATAATATATGTGAGTGTTTGAACATCCATCTCAAAGCTCCTTAGTCTTCTTGTACGTTATATTTTTTATCTAAGGCGTTGGCTTTTGCCGCGTAGACAAAGATAAGCGCAACGAATACATACATAGATCCCTGTTGTGCAAACCAGAAACCTAATTTGAATCCCATGAAATGGACTTCATTGAGTACATCAACCAATAAAATGCCGCATCCAAAAGAAACTGCCGCCCAAATGGCTAATAAGCTCAGTACGAGACGAATATTCTCGCGCCAATAACCCTTTGCCTTGTCGTTGTTTTCAAAACCCATAGTGACTCCCCTGTGCTGTTTTAATTTTAAGTCATGTTTAATCTAGCAACAGCTGGTGTGAGCACAATCACGACTTTCGTCTAACCCGTGATTCAAAACACTGTCCGAAAATAGCGAATAGAAACAAATTCAATGAGTTAACAATGGCATTACATTTCGATACGGTTTTAACTTTTTTAACAGGTTAGACCAATGTCGAACAAGAATGAGTGGGATGTGAATGGAGAAAGAAGATTTGCAACCAATAAATAGAAATAACTTATTGTCTGAACTAGGGAAATTAGAAATTTAAATGACCTTTAATACGGCTCTAGACTGGTTAAAAATCAGATAATTGAGATTTTTAGCCTAGATTATTGAGAGTTTTAATCATGAGTTTCTCAATTAATTAGAGACGTTTCATTTCATCAAACCTAGGTCAGGTCAATTGCTTACCGTTTCATTTCCTCATGTTATTTCGTCAAAATGTTAGGGTTTGACTCACTGCCTCCTTGCAGGTTTACAACAAAAAATAACCCAGCCTATGCTGGGTTACTCAATCTACTTTGAGGAAACGTGACTAAGCGTTACTCGCAACAAGCGGCTTTCATCGCATGATACATCGCGTGCCGTCCGTCTATAAAATGCCGTTACTTCGCAGCTAAAAACCTCACTAACGCCGCCAATTCTTCTGCGGTATGTGCGGTTGAGGTCAGCATATAACGGCCATTAACCAGTAATGACGGTACCCCCTTGATCCCAGCAAGCTCAGCTTGAGAGTCATAATTCATTAGGGTAAATTTAGCATCGACGGAATTCATCGCGGCATCGACATCATCCGCCTTAGCGCCTTGGGCAAGGAAAAAGGCTTTTACTTGCTCAAGGGTGGTAAATTGCTCACCTTTCTCATGAATTTGCTTAAAAATGGCACCATGGGTTTGCTTAGTCATCTTTAATTTTTGCGCCATATAATAGGCAAACTGGCTCAATTCCCAAGCGGGACGACCTGCACCAACGGGGGTACGCTCAAAGGCCACATCTTTGCCAAGCAGCTTTACTGTCGACTCGATGAGCGGTTCTTGCTTATAACAATGTGTGCAGTTATAAGAAAAAAACTCCCGCAGCACTGGCTTTTGTGCTTCGGTAATGCCCGCCACAGTGACGTAATCCTTGCCTTCTTCGAAACTTGCAGCCTGCAGGGCAAAGCTGGCACTCAGCATTAATCCGCACGCAAATACTGCTATAGGTCGAACTCGATTAAATACGCTCATGATATTGTCTCTTTTTATTCGTCGTTTGTTTAAATAAGGATTACACATTTGCTCAAGCAAACTTGGGACCCAAAGATAACCTAAAAGTTCGACTTTTACCTTTTACAGTAATGAACCTTTCTCAACATGCCGCTAGCATATCCAGCGGCGAAACATACTGATATCGAAAGCCTAAATCTGTGACAATCGCGTCAGCTTGGATGACTTTACTCGGCATAGATTGTTGATTAAATTCTGGCGCGACTAAACCTAGAGATTCGGCAGCAGCTTGATAAAACTCAGCTTTAGTCGGATGTGAAGGTGCGCAAAGATTATAAATCGGCGCCACTGATAATCCAGAATGAGTTGCCGCGAGAATGGCGCTAACGGCGCGCACACAGTCACTAAGATGGACTAAATTTACCGCGACATTCGCCCCACTCACATCGGTTTTTCCAGCAAGAAAACGCCCAGGATGACGTTTAGGACCGACGAGTCCAGCAAAACGAACGATACAGGTATGGGGCAATGCTTGAAATAAAGCTTCAGCATCTAACAGCACTTGGCTATCGCTTGATTCTGCCATCGCATCGGCTTCTGTCATCAATTTATCTTGGGTCGGATATACGCCCGTAGTGCTGATAAACACAATCCGCTGATATTGCCAGCCTTGAGTTAATGCGATGAGTTGTTGTAATTCTTCAAGATAAGCGGCATTACCACGCTTTAATCGGGGAGGAATATTGACCACTAAATAATCGGTCTGAAATAAACCGCTCAACGCCTGAGCATCGGGGGCAGATGATGCTTCGTGGCCCAATTGCAGCGGATAGGCTTCAATCCCGACTTCAGTTAATACCGATAATTCTTCGGCACTGCGCTTACAGCCAGTGACTCGATAGCCCTCATGGACAAGTTGCTTTGCCAAAGCAAAACCAAACCAACCACAACCGACCAAAGCAACACTGGATTTTACTGCGCTGTTTTCTGCTTTTACATTCGCCATATTAGCCCTAAGGGAATCACATCAGCAGATAGAATACGGAACTTAGCGCATAAGATTCAAGTTTGTAGCGAACTAAAATAAAAACTAATCCCTTTATCGACTTGTAAGGTACGAATCGCCCCCTCGGACAACTCTTCCGCCTTGATGGCTTTTTGTACTGTCACGCCTTCATTACTTAAAAAACGCAGCGATGGCTCACTGCCATCCTCTTTGCAGGCCCAGACTTGGGGTTGACTCACATCTTTAGTCGTCATCATGACTTTTGCGATACAGCCATCGGAGAGTTTCACTATGGTTCCTGGTGGATAAATACCGAGAATTTTAACCAAAATAGCGATTAAAGATTCGGCATGTTTAGTGGCCCGATTCTTAAACAAATAACCTAAAGCGACTTGAGGGGAGGATATTTGTTGACCACTGAGCTGTTGATCGTAGTCATTTGCCAAACTCACTATTTGAGTAGTAATAGGAATTTTATGGTCAGTTAAACCATCAGGGAAACCTGAACCGTCAATAAACTCATGGTGGTGTAGCACAATGTGGAGTACTTCTTTAGGGAATAATCCGGAACGATTGAGCATGTCATAGGCGAAATTAGGGTGCATTTGCAGATAATTTGACTCATGAGGTGTTAAGGCTCCGCGCTTACGGCGAATAACATCAGGTACCTTAAGTTTACCAATATCATGTAACAAACTACCAAGAGCAATATCACGCAGTTCCCTTGGACTTAAATCCAGTGCATGGCCCATCATCATTGCTAATACTGCCACAGAGACTCCGTGCTGGGTCACACTGACATCGTTATCATCCATTCCGACCAAAGTGAGGAAAGGTTTTTCAACTTCCTGTAGATGGCTGAGCAAGTCTTCTACCAGTGACGCCGACAATCGATAGGCACCTTCGGGATCACTGGCTATCTTGCCAAATACATTTCGGCAGTTATTTACGTTCTCAAGGAAACGCTTTTGGCTTAAACGTATCGCCTTACGGGTATCGGCCTTAAGATCTCGCTCAGGTGGAACTTCAATTTCATCTTCAACATCCTCATCTTCCCTAACTGTCTCCGATCCGGGATTCAATTCAGATAACAAAAAAACATAGGGAACACCTAAGCCACGGATCATTTCGATTTGAGCGGCACTGCTAATATCAACACGGTTAAATAAAAAAGGATGGTTCGTCCATGACAAAGGCAACTTGACTCTCATGCCAAGTTGAATTTCTGACAGTAACAACTTTTTTTGAGGTACTTTTGCCACGCAATATGACTCCTTTCAAATGTAATGTGGATATAAACAGATGGCCTTATCTGCGTATCCAACAGGGCACATTTAAGCTAAGTACATATAACTATAGATGATTCAAAGCATTCAATGGAGAAATAAGGTAAAAATCCTTATCAAACTGAGGGATAGAACACATCGTCATGTGCCCCACCGCTCAGATCTAAATAAAGTTATTATATAACAATACGATAAAAACTAAGGCTGAAGTTCTTTAGCTTCTTCTTTTGGCCAATCACGGAGGTAATAACTGAGTCGCTTCGATTTAATAAGATAAATGCTCGACCAAAACAACATTAAAGCGTCTAAAGCAAGACTCCAATGAAACAGAAATTGGCCATGGATTAACCGCTGACCCAACAAGACGCCATCAATAATCAACAGCAACCACAACCCCCATTTTAAATGCACAAAAATCGGTCTTAACCATTGGGGCGAACGTCGACGTTCAGCTATCACCACAAGATAAATCAAAACCGCGCCAAGTCCCGCCCCGAGTGCTAACAAAAAATCTGACTTTTCAGGGTAAAAAATCCGCACTAACTCAGAACGGTCACCCATCTGAGTCAGCGAGGCGATAAAAATACACCAACCACGCGCGAGATAAGCCAAAAGCGCATATAAAAAGATGGGCGGTTTAATGTGGCCTTTATCATCGAGCCAAGTGATGTGACTAAAATTCAAATAGGTTTCCAATCAGCAAAATCTAAAACAGCATATCAAGGAGATGGTGCCAATCGCGGTTAATTCAATAGCCAAAGCAGATAATCTTTCCGCACCTTGATTATTTTCAGACAAAAAATAGCGCCTTGGGCCAGGCGCTATTTAATATCTGCTATTCGGCGGTATTCACCCCTTGATACAAGGCTGCAGCCGTTACAGCCGGCATTGAATCAACATCAAGCCAACGCCCTCTCTGAAATGACGCCAATCAAGCGTTCGCGGCGAGAAGGGCTAACAACGCGTCTTCATCCATCACTTTAACACCAAGCTCCTGCGCTTTAGCCAGTTTTGAACCTGCCGCCTCACCTGCCACTAAACAATCGGTATTTTTGGAGACACTGCCTGCCACTTTCGCCCCCAGCGCCTGCAACTGAGCTTTAGCATCATTGCGATTGAGCTGATTTAAGGTGCCAGTCAATACCCAAGTTTGGCCTTTAAGCGGCTGTGCATCTGCACTTGGCGCTTCAATGGCGGGCCAATGCACACCAGCAGCGATTAAAGCATCAATAACTTCAAGGTTATGGGGCTGGGCAAAAAAATGGGCCACATGCTGGGCAACAACAGCACCAACATCTTCCACTTCAGTTAACTGCTCCACAGTTGCCACCCGCAGCGCATCTAGACTGGCAAAGTGCGCCGCCAGGTTTGCTGCCGTCGCCTCACCCACTTCGCGAATACCTAAGCCATATAAGAAACGCGCAAGAGTGGTGGTTTTGGCTGCTTCAATCGCGGCCGCTAAATTGGTTGCCGACTTCATCCCCATGCGGTCAAGCATCGTCATCATAGAAGCGGTGAGCTTAAACAGATCCGCAGGACTTTGAACTAACTCTTTATCAATCAATTGCTCAACGACTTTGTCGCCCATGCCATCGATATCTAAAGCCTTGCGGGATGCAAAATGCTTAATCGCTTCTTTACGCTGCGCTTCGCAGAATAAACCACCGCTACAGCGAGCCACAGCCTCACCTTCTAGGCGCTCAACTAAACTGCCACATACAGGGCAATTATGCGGAAATACAATGTCAGTCGCCGTTTCAGGGCGTCTTTCAGGCACTATGGCAACAATTTGTGGGATAACATCGCCAGCGCGGCGGATGATCACAGTGTCACCGACCTTAATGCCTAAACGGGCAATTTCATCGGCATTGTGCAGCGTTGCATTTGATACCGTCACGCCACCAACAAACACTGGCTTTAAGCGCGCCACTGGCGTCACGGCACCTGTGCGGCCCACTTGAAAATCAACGCCTTCAAGTTGGGTCATTTCTTCCTGTGCGGGGAACTTATAGGCAATCGCCCAGCGGGGAGATTTAGCCACAAAGCCTAAACGTTGCTGCTGGGCAATGTCGTTAACTTTCATCACTACGCCATCAATTTCAAAGGCTAAATCGCCGCGACGGCTGAGAATGTCTTTGTAGTAATCATAGACTTGGCTTAGTTCAGCGCAGACTTTAATTTCACTACTTACGGGTAAACCCCACGACTTAAGCTGTTGCAACTGTTCAAAATGGGTTTTAGCTAACGGATGGGAGTCGGGCTCAACAACACCAAGCGCATAGGCATAAAAAGCCAATGAACGGGCAGCAGTAATTTTACTGTCGAGTTGTCGCAAGCTACCGGCTGCTGCGTTACGCGGATTAACAAAAAGTTTTTCATCTTTGGCGCGCGCCCTGTCATTCAAAGCTTCAAAAGCGGCTTTTGGCATAAAAGCCTCGCCGCGAACTTCAACGAGCTCGGGAAAATCATGACCACGTAATTTAAGCGGGATCGATTTAATGGTTTTAACATTTTCAGTGATGTCTTCACCCACTGAACCATCGCCGCGCGTCGCCGCACGCTCAAGCACACCATGGCGATACAAGATACTCACGGCAAGGCCATCAAGTTTAGGCTCACAACAAAAACTCACATCACCCACTTTATCGGTGACACGCTTATGGAAAGCACTGAAATCCGCCTCATCGAAGGCATTATCTAGGCTCAACATAGGCTTAAGGTGCGTGATTTGCTCAAATTTGGCGAGCGCTAATCCGCCCACCCTTTGAGTCGGTGAATCAGCGACAATCAAATGGGGATACAAGGCTTCTAACTTGAGTAAACACTGCATCAACCTGTCGTACTCAGAATCGGTAATGCTCGGAGCATCGTCCACATAGTAACGAATGTTGTGCTCGTTCAGCGATTGGCTGAGCGCCTGCATCACCTGCGATGCGTTTTCTGGGGTGACGTCTTTAGACAGAAGTGTATCGATTTGAATGTCTTGCATATTCTTTATCCAGAATTCTTTAGATCACAAAAAGTAGATCACAAAAAATGAGGCCGCAATAGCGGCCTCATCAATCTATTAACCGCCAAGTTGCGGTGTCGGCTTAAGCGTTAGCGCGAATGCGGTGTAAATAATCTTGCTTAGTGAACTCACCCCAAGGTTGGCGTTGTCCGTCAAGCACGACCGCATCGATATCATCCGCGAGTTGACGCGCCGAGTTAAGCATAATCGAAAAGTTCATTAGGGCGTCACCGTAACAAGGCAAAGTCATGAAAAACACCACACCTTGGGTACTGAACTGCTCCATATTATCAGGATCAAACACGCCAGGCTTTAGCATATTCGCTATCGAGAACAATACTTTACCATTGCCAGCATTATCCACATGGCGATGGAAAATATTCATATCGCCATATTTAAAATTCAAGGTTAAGAAACAAGGCAGCAATTCGGCGCCGTTAAGCTGTAGACCCTCTTTAGCGACCACGTGTAATACCAGTACGTCGCGTGGTTCACCTAACTCATCTTCAGCGGCTTGTTCGACAACCTCTTCTTGATAGCTATCTTCTTTATATTCATTTTCGTCAAACAAGGCCGTTTGCTGCGGAGCTGCACTACGTAACGCATGTTCCTGCTCAGCCGCTTTTTGCGCGACGATAGCCGCATGGGATTGACCCATTGGCGGAGTTTGCGTGCTCGCTTGAGTGTTCAAGACGGGCTCTTGACGCGAGACTTTCGGGCCACGGTGTTGCTCTTTTGCCACGGGTGGCTGCAAGCTAAAATCAGGCTGGGCTGTCACAGGCTCGTGTTTAGGGCCAACTTTCAACTCTGGTTTAAATTCTGTTGATTTAAACTCTTGTGGTTTAAATTCAGGCTTAGGTTCTAGCTTTACTTCCTGCTTCAAATAAGGATTGGCCGCAGGAGTTTCGTTGTTAGGTGCAAGTTCACCGGCTTTGCGCACGCGTACGGCGCCAATACCATCGGCATCAAACCCTTCTGAATCGATCCGCTTCGGACTCGGCTCACCTTTCTCAGCCTGTTTCTTATAAAAGTTGCTCATTGGGCTATCTTTCAATGATTTAGGCTGTTGTCTTCTGATAGACCAAAATCCATGCACCAGCACAGCAACTATGGCTATGGCGCCTAAAACGAACAATACTAGTTGCAAATCTTCCAT
This sequence comes from Shewanella sp. DW31, assembly GCF_015767295.1. NCBI lineage: Bacteria > Pseudomonadati > Pseudomonadota > Gammaproteobacteria > Alteromonadales > Shewanellaceae > Shewanella > Shewanella sp. DW31. Next base: position 174,193 of record NZ_JADWMP020000009.1, on the reverse strand, counting down.
TGGTTACCCTGTCTTTCTTCTAGTTATCCAGCGTCAGCCATCGCCACCGCTTGCTCTATGTCTACCGCAACTATACGAGACACACCGGGCTCGTGCATAGTCACGCCAATAAGTTGATCCGCCATTTCCATGGTTATTTTGTTATGGCTGATATAAATAAACTGTACGCTCTGTGACATTTCTTTTAGCAATCGACAGAAGCGTTCTACGTTGGCATCGTCTAATGGCGCATCCACTTCATCTAACATACAGAAGGGAGCAGGATTCAGCCTAAAAATGGCGAATACCAATGATAAAGCGGTTAAGGCTTTTTCACCACCCGAAAGAAGATGGATTGTGCTGTTCTTCTTCCCCGGTGGTTGGGCCATGATAGTCACACCCGTTTCTAACAAATCGTCGTCAGTTAACGCTAAATAAGCTCGGCCGCCACCAAACACTTTCGGAAATAAGCGTCCGAGATCTTCGTTGACTGAATCAAATGTCGTCTTAAAGCGGCTTCGGGTTTCCTTATCTATTTTACGGATCGCTTCCTCTAAGGTTGCAAGCCCTTTATTTAAATCGTCATCTTGATGATCAAGATAAGATTTTCGCTCACTTTGCTGTTCAAATTCTTCGATCGCCGCAAGGTTAATGGCACCTAAACGAACAATTTTCTGCCGTATTTGATCTAAATCACTCTGCCACTTGTCTGGCATCCCCTCTGCGGGCAAGTTTCCAAGGATTTCAGACAGAATGATTTGCTGTTCCTGTAAGGCTTCCAGCTGACTATTCGCTTGGCCTTTTATTCCTTCACGACGTAACTTTAACGTGCTCAGGCTTTGAGTCAAGTCCTCAAGCTTACCAAGCTCTTGTTTTTGCTTTATTCCTATACGGTTTAATGTGTCTGTGAGCACACTTTGCTGCTGACGAACCTCTTTTAAGCCCTGTTGTTGCTCATGTTGTTGCTTTAGTAACTGCGTTAACTGTTCAGTCAGCTGCACACTATTTTGCACCCCACTCAATTGGGCAACTTTGGCAAGTTCTGTTAACACAGACTCGCGGGAGTGGATGAGTTCATTGACACGCACTTGCTGTAATTCAATTTGCTCCGTGCTCACGGCCATGCGCATCGTCACGGCTTGCAAACCCATTGCAGTGGCTGATAATTGACGTTCTACCTCAGTAATACGCCCTTTTAATGCTTGATGGCGCACACTATCGGCCTGTGTGTCTTGGATGAGTTGCCGCTGAATATCTTCACTAGCCTGCAGCGTCTCATCGAGCTCCATTTCTTGTTCTGCTAATAATTCGCATTGCTCGCTTAAGCGTTCAATATCAATCAAACTCGTACTTAAAGCCGCGTCGAGTTTACTTTGCTGTTCAACGCGCGCCTTCACTTGTTCGATTAAACCACTAAGCTGCATCGACTTAGTCGCTTTATCTAACTGCAATTGATGCAATTTTTGCGCGCCATCGGTCAGTTGCAGTCTTTGTTGCTGCAAAATAGCCGCAAGATCTGTCATCTTGTCTTGCCGAATCTGCAGGGATTGTTGCAAATCGAGGATATTTTGCGCTAACTGAGCTTGCTCTTTACTGAGTTGCACCAGTGACTGGGCGCCCTCTGTTTTCGTGATTAAAAAACCTTGTCCCAGTAGATAACCGTCGGCAGTGACAATCCGTTGATCGGATGTTAGCTGTGGCAGCAGTTCTTTCGCTGCATGGATATCCTTTGCCCACTTAAGCCCCGCTAACCAAGGGGCGAGATTCACCTTAGCCTGTAAAAATTCACTTTGGCTTGATTGTGACGCTAACGCTTGAAACCCCATTTCAGTTTCAGTGACGCCAACGGGCAAGGTCAACAAGCCATTTAGGGCGAGTTCGGCCGCGGTTTCCCAACCATTTTCAACGGTTAAACTCTGCCATAACTGCGGTTTATCACTCTGCTGTTCTTGCTTAGTCAACCATTGTTCAACCAGCTCATGGCGCGCTTTAGTCGCGGTTAATTGCTGCTGAATTTGCTCAGCGCTATGGCGGGCTTCATCTAAGGCTTGCGTACTTGCACTTACACTTTGTTCTTGCTGATGATTAATTTCATTTTGCAGTGTGAGCGCATCATCCAAAGACTCAATATCTTGCTGCAATGGTGTAATACTCGATGCGAGATCACCGTCCATTAACGCCGAAAGTTGCGCCTGCTGCTCACGACTTTGCTGCTGTTTGTGTTGCAGTAATTGCTGCTGATGCGCTAACTGGCTGCGACGTAGTTCAAGCTGCAACTTATGCTGAGAAACATCCGCTGCCTGTTGGCGCGCCACTTCGGCCTGCTGCTGACTGCGTTCTATGCTCATTTCCCATTGGGATTGCAGCTCATCCATGATCTCTTGTTGCTCATCATGCTGTGGCCCAAGTTTGGCAAGCTCAAGCTCCAATGCGCTAAGACTCGCTTTATAACCGTTAAGCTTATCGGTATTTTGTTGGATCTGCTCTTTGACTTGCGCCAACTGGGTTTCGAGCTGGGCGTCGCGCTGCTTTTGATTCTGTAACTGTTGCTCTAACTTAGCGATTTCAGTACCAGTCAGATAATAGGCCTCAACCGCTCGCTGCTCTTGCTCCGCCAATTGCGCGAGTTGCACTTGCAATTCAGTGGTTTGTAATTCATCGGTTTGCGCGAGTGACTGCGCCGCCGCTTGCTGCACTTCAATAGCACTTATCTGCTCAGATAGGCTCGCCATCTGAGCTTGCAACTCTTGATAGCGCATCACAAGGAGTTCAGCATGGGTCTTACGCTCGGCCTGTTTAAGCTCACGATATTGTTTAGCGGCTTTAGCCTGCTGCGCGAGTTTATCTAACTGCTTACCGAGTTCACTGCGAATATCGCCCAAACGCTCGAGGTTTTCGCGGGTATGACGAATACGGTTTTCAGTTTCGCGCCGACGCTCTTTATAGCGGGAAATCCCGGCGGCTTCCTCAATAAAGGTGCGCAAGTCTTGGGGTTTAGATTCAATCAGGCGGGAAATAGTGCCTTGCTCGATAATGGCATAACTTCGCGGACCAAGACCTGTGCCCATAAACAAGTCGGTAATGTCTTTACGACGACACTTTTGACCATTGAGAAAATACCAAGACTCACCGTCGCGGCTCACTTGACGCTTAACGGCGATTTCTTCATAACTGGCATACTGACCAGCGAGGCGACCTTCTTTGTTTTCAAAAATAAGTTCAACACCCGCCACAGACACAGGTTTTCGCGCACTTGAACCGTTAAATATCACATCGGCCATAGAATCACCGCGTAGGTGCTTCGCCGAGCTTTCACCGAGCACCCAACGCACGGCATCGATCACGTTCGATTTGCCGCAGCCATTTGGGCCAATAATGGCGGTTAATGCCTGTAAAAAAGGAATTTTTGTGGGATCGACAAACGACTTAAAGCCGGCAAGTTTTATCTGTTTTAATCTCATGGTGCCAGTTAGCGCGTCTCTGAAGTCTGGCCCGAAAATGAGCCAAGCGGTGCAAATGCATTTATCGGCCAACTTTAACAAAGCAGGCAGCATTTTGTAACGCTTTTTATTGAATTCATGCGGCTTTTAGCTTGTCATCTGTCCATGAGTTGATCACAATCGCATATAGCTGTCGCTTAACTTTTTGGAAAAACGATATGACACAGAAAAAAACCTTGCCCTTCCCAGCCAAAAGTGGCGTTAATTATTTTCTCGATGGCTTTGGTTTAATCACACGTAAAGGCCTGCGCACTTTCGTATTTATTCCGCTAATGATTAACCTTCTGCTGTTTGCTGGCGTCATTTATGTAGCCATAGGCCAGTTAGATACGCTATTCACTTGGATGAATGCCCAGCTCCCTGACTACTTAAGCTGGTTAAACTTTTTACTTTGGCCACTCGCCGTCACCACTATGCTGGTGATGCTTGCTTTTGTATTTAGCTCCGTCATGAACTGGCTCGCCGCCCCCTTTAATGGTCTGTTGGCTGAAAAAGTCGAGCAGTTGTTAACTGGTAAGCAGCTGAATACCGGTTCTGGTATTGATTTAATCAAAGACTTACCGCGTATCCTTGGGCGTGAGTGGATCAAACTCAAATACTATCTGCCCCGCGCACTGGTATTTTTGTTATTGTTTTTAGTGCCTATGGTAGGCCAGACGCTGGCGCCGATTTTATGGTTTCTGTTCAGCGCTTGGATGATGGCGATTCAGTACTGCGATTATCCCTTCGATAACCACAAGGTCAGTTTTAAAGATATGCGCTTTGCCTTGAATCAAACCCGTGGCACCAGTTTTAGCTTTGGCGCCACTGTGACGCTATTTTCGATGATCCCCATAGTCAACTTTATCGTCATGCCAGTGGCGATTTGTGGCGCGACGGCCATGTGGGTCGATAAGTATCGTGAAGCGTATCGCAACCATGCCATCGCACCCGAGTAGTAACACCAGCAGTGCTGAGTCATGGCTCAGCACTGCTCCCCAATTTTTTAGATCCAATAATCTCATCATGTTTCGCCTCGTTAAAATCAACGCAAACCTTGTAACAATTACTCGCTATTGTTAACTTCACATTTTCTGGCAAAATGCGCGCCACGAATGTGTTATTTGAGTCTTTTTTGTTGAAATCAATCTTAGCCATCATCTTATCTAGTCTTACTTTTCTACCTGTAACTTGCCTTGCTGGCTATGCCAGCCAATTTCAGTTAGCCATTCCAACACTTAACAGTGCTGCCAATATTGACGGAGAGTTGGACGATGCCATTTGGCAACAAGCCGCAGTCACAGAGCTCAAATATGAAACCCAACCAGGGGAAAATATTGCCGCATTAGTGAGAACCGAGGCGCGAGTCTATGCGACTAAAACCAGTCTTTTTGTGGCATTTACTGCCAAAGACATTAATCCCAAACTCATTCGCGCCACACTCAAGGACAGAGACAAGCTGTGGAGTGATGATTTAGTCGGAATTAAACTCGATACTTTTAATAATGCCCGTTTAGCATACCAATTTTTTATTAATCCTCTTGGCGTGCAATTAGACTCAATTGAAAACGAATTAACGGGTGAAGAAAGCGAAGCATGGGATGGTATTTGGAAATCCGCAGGCAAGATCACCGCCGATGGCTATCAGGTCGAAGTCGAGTTACCACTGAGACTGTTCAACTTTGACGACAAGAAAAGCCTGCAAGAATGGGGCTTTGAGTTAATTCGTTATTATCCACGCAATGAAAAACATCGCCTATCGACCCATAAGATTGACCGTAATACGAGTTGTCAACTTTGTCAGTTAGGTGTGGCTTCTGGCTTGGCGGGGGCAGAACAAGGACAGGATGTACAAATCACCCCGACTTTTATCGCCAACCGTAACGAACATAAACAGGCGGATGGCTGGGAAGCTGATAACAATCTCGAGCCAGGTGTAGACTTGCGCTGGGGCATTAATTCCAGCACCTTACTCAATGCCACCATTAATCCCGATTTTTCCCAAGTGGAATCCGATGCTGGCCAGCTCGATGTGAACAGCACTTTCTCCTTGTTCTATGATGAGAAACGGCCGTTCTTTTTGGATAATAAAGACTATTTCGACACACAGGTGAATCTGCTGCACACCCGCAATATTGTTGCACCTGACTATGGTATCAAACTGACAAGTAAGAGCGATGATCACACTTTAGCTCTGCTAGCGAGTAACGATAGCCAAACCACGTTTTTGGTACCGGGAAATTTAAGCTCAGAGGTTGCCTCGCTTGATCAAGAAAGTTTGAACCTTGCGGGACGTTATCGTTTCGACATTAGCAAAACCTTCTCCATCGGCGGATTACTTACCGCGAAAACAAGCAGTGACAACACTCACAATGGTACAGCAAATACCCCCCACAATGAGATCAACAGCCAACCCGATTACCACAACTATGTGATTAGTCTAGATGCGAAATATCAACCAACACCACAGGACAGTTTCACTGCACAAGTGGCCCAATCGGATACTCAATACCCCACGGGAGTCTATCGTCAATTTTGTACTGATACTGAAAATGACTCTAGTAATGGTTTGCCCTGTGGCCAATCTCAGCTTGATTGCGAACTCGGTCATTGTCAACTCAACGAACAAGTATTACGTAGCCAATCTGATAGCCGCTTTGGCGGCAATTTATATCAGTTAACCTTTAAACACGAAGAGCGAAATTGGTTTGCTTACAGCGAATACAACGCAGTTGATCCCGATTTTCGTGCCGATTTAGGCTTTGTCGAAAAAATCGATTACCGCACCTTTGAGGCTGGTGCGGGTTTGATTTGGTATCCTACGGGCACCTTTAACAAGGTGGAATTAGCGGGAGATTGGGATATCACTCATAACCAAGCAGGCGAACGACTTGAAGAAGAGTATGAAGCCTACATCGAAATCATCGGCGCATTACAAAGCGAAATCACCTTTGGTGTAGAAACCCGTGAACGTGTGGGGCCTCGCCGCGATGCTTCACAACTCACTATCGCCGGAAATAGTCAACTATATGATGAAACCCAAGTGTGGTTTTATGGCGCAGTAACCCCGTTATCGCCCCTGAGTATGGAGCTTGAAATGTACTACGGCGATGAAATTGATTTTATCAATGATAGGCTGGGCACTAAAACGCAAATGAACCCGAGTATCAATTGGAAAATTGCTAATGGACTTTCTATCGATATCTCCCATCTTTATCAGCAAATGGATGTGGAACAAGGTGCACTTTTTACCGCTAATCTGAGCGATGTACGCCTCAACTGGCAATTCAGTCTACACAGTTTTATTCGCCTTTCTAGCATTTACACCCGGATAAATCGCAATGTGGCGCAGTATTTATATTCAGCGCCGCAGAGTGAGGAAGCGCATTTAGGCAATGAGCTCCTCTACGGTTATAAACTCAATCCGCAGAGTGTGTTCTACCTCGGATACTCTGATAGTTTGCAGGCTAATGATGAGTTAACCCGCCTAACGCGGGACGAGAAAACCTACTTTATGAAGTTAAGTTACGCATGGCTGCTATAAACAATCATTGCCTTAAACAGAAAGCAACTTAGACAAACAACTGACATAAAAAAGCCCACATCTTCCTCGATGTGGGCTTTTTATTATGACGGTGAGAATCTTAGACCTTCTGCAGAATAACACTGCCAATAGAATATCCTGCGCCAAACGAACTCAATAAACCTAAATCGCCAGTCTTAAAGTCACCGGAAAACTTGTGAAATGCAATAACAGAACCCGCGGAAGCCGTATTGGCGTATTCATCTAGTACCACGGGCGCTTGTTCCGCAGACACATCATCCCCAAGCAACTTTCTCACCACAAACTGATTCATGTTGATGTTCGCTTGATGTAACCACAAACGTTTGAAAGACTGTGGCGTTAACGCTTGTTCGGCCAGATGTTCATCCAAATGTTGATAAATCATCGGCAACAGCTCTTTAAATACCTTGCGCCCTTGTTGGTGGAATAACTTATCGGCTTGATGGGCCGCACTCGGATCGCAGCGATTCAAGAAACCGAAATTACTGCGAATATTGTTCGAGTAATCGGTAAAACAGCGGCTTGAGAGGATCTTAAACACATGGTCAGACTGGGCTAAGCTTTGTTCTTCCAGTACCAGAGCCGTCGCCACATCACCGAAGATAAAATGGCTGTCACGGTCGCGATAATTCACCTGTGCCGAGCAAATTTCAGGGTTGATCACTAGCACTCTTGAGGCAGAACCCGTAGCAATGGCATTAGCCGCGGCGACAATTGCAAACGTCGCCGATGAACACGCTACCTGCATGTCGTAACCATAACCCCGCGTACCCAGTGCACGTTGAATTTCAATCGCCATAGCAGGATACGCACGCTGAGTATAAGCGCAGGCAACAATCACTAAGTCAATTTGCTCAGCCTTGAGATTGGCATTCTTTAGTGCCATCAAGGCAGCTTCAAGGCCAATCTCAGCCTGCATCGATAATTCGTCACTGCTGCGCTCAGGAATCAACGGCATCATGACTTCGGGATCCAGAATGCCCTCTTTCACCATCACATATCGGTGCTTGATGCCTGAGGCTTTTTCAATAAACTCGCTCGATGAATAGGACAAAGCCGCAACATGGCCTTGCTCAATTAAGCCTGCATTTTCAAGATTGAAAATATCCACATAAGCATTGAAGCTCTCAACTAAGGCTTCATTGGAAATACTGTGGGGCGGCGTAAATAGGCCACTCCCCGAAATGACGACCTGTTTCATAAATGCTCCAAACGGGTACTGGTTGTAAGGTGAGCAGAGGATGCATCATCACTCGTAAGCACAGGTGCTAACTCATTTTGCCCCTGCGCTTGTTGCTCTAATCGTTGCTTTTTATGCATTTGCACTAAGTCTATCACGACTGTTGAAGATATTTTATCTTGGATCCCCTGCCGATTGGCATCCCAAAATATTTGCATAAAGCCAAGTAAGCCTGTGGTAAAGCCTGCGGCATAGCCACCATAACGGCCAAACGCGGCCCATAAACTGATGTTGGCACCATCGAGCTGGATCACCCGAATGCCCAGCATCTTCTTACCTAAGGTTTGACCATCAAATCGTGCAGTAAAGACGGTAAAGTAAAACGCTGCCCACCCAAAACCCAGCCCCATATCACTCAGAAAGCCTTTCACCCAAGCGACAACACTATGGCTTGTAGCTTCATCAACGGTTCTGAGGCGAGAATATTGCGAAGGGCTCACATTCACTGCATCAGCCACCGCACTTTGCGGCTGTACATCCGGCGAAATAGCTTGAATAGGCTGAAGTGGCTCAGGCGGAGAATCTGTTGTCGCCAACTCAACAGGAAGCGTAATAACAGGCCATAGGCTGCCATTAAGCACTTCCGCCTGTAACTTTTCACTGTCTATGGCAGGCAAACTACTGTTGGCTATGGTTGCTAGCACTATTTCACGTTGATCATTTTCTGTCATGCCCTTTGATCCTGAAGCATTTTTTATCGCTTCATGTAGGGACTGAACTTGAGTTTTACCACAAGCATAATTATTACACTGGCTCAACGACATCAATGCTGGTAGTGACGTAATGATTTGTTCACCTAATGCCAATTGTTGCTCTACTCCCTCACTGCTTTTAACGTCTGTTCCATTAAAATCAAACAGATTATTAGCGGTTGTCAGCAACATAAAAACCAACATCAAGGCATAAAGTCCCCACTTTAATAAACGACCAAACTTACGACTGCGCTTTTCAATCCAGATAATACTGACCACCAGCAAGACAAACATCCAATCCATCTGCTCAGCTAACACAGTGATCAGCAAACCATCAATCAGTATGGCTAACATCCGCTTCAACGGTGTCGCCAATGGGGTATATAACACGGCTGCTGCAATGGTAAATGCCTTTGGTGTTACCATCGTTTTTGGATCTTTACCCAGATCCATTTGTTGCTGCTTCATCTTTGCGCTTGTCCGATACGAGTGATAGGCTAGTTTTACGATTGAGACATCAAGAAGTTATCCCTGTTAATGCCACAATCTTTTTTATGTTAGCAAGAGGTTAACACAGTTAAACTGGCTGCCAATCAGGGTTTGCGAATAACAGCACACCCTTTAATAACCAAATCGAATAAAGAAGAACAAACAATCACTTCTAAAAGCGCCACAGCAGATTATGATTCAGTAGTGCCAACATAGGAGCAAGCAATCCATGAGCAAAATTTTCGAAGATAATTCATATACTATTGGTAATACACCACTAGTACGTTTAAACCGTGTTAGCCAAGGTAAAGTGCTGGCCAAAGTCGAAGCCCGTAACCCAAGTTTCAGTGTTAAATGCCGTATCGGTGCCAATATGATTTGGGATGCCGAGAAGAAAGGTCTATTAACAAAAAATCACGAGCTGATTGAGCCAACATCAGGCAACACAGGTATTGCATTAGCGTATGTTGCCGCGGCCCGTGGCTATAAACTGACCCTTACCATGCCAAATACCATGAGTTTAGAGCGTCGTAAGCTACTCAAAGCCTTAGGCGCAACTCTCGTGCTGACTGAAGGCGCGAAAGGCATGAAAGGTGCGATTGATAAAGCGGAAGAAATTCGCCAATCGGCTCCTGAAAAATACATTTTATTGCAGCAGTTTAATAACCCTGCTAACCCAGAAATCCATGAAAAAACCACAGGTCCAGAAATCTGGAATGATACCGATGGTGAAGTTGATGTGTTTGTTGCCGGTGTAGGTACTGGCGGTACAATTACTGGCGTAAGCCGTTACTTGAAAAAAGTGGCCGGTAAAACCATCACCTCAGTTGCGGTTGAGCCAGCAGATTCCCCTGTTATAGCTCAAACCTTAGCGGGTTTACCTGTGCAACCAGGGCCGCATAAAATCCAAGGTATTGGTGCAGGCTTTATCCCAGGTAACTTAGATTTAGAATTGATTGACCGTGTTGAAGCTGTAACTAACGATGAAGCCATCGACATGGCCCGCCGCTTAATGCAAGAAGAAGGCATTTTAGTGGGTATTTCATCGGGTGCCGCCGTTGTCGCCGCCAACCGCATCGCTGAGTTGCCAGAGTTTGCAGGCAAAACCATTGTGGTGATTTTGCCATCGGCTGCCGAGCGTTACCTATCTTCAGTCTTGTTCCAAGGCCAATTCGGCGACGAAGAAAACGTTCAATAAACGACGTTTTATCGTCCTTAAAATACCCAGCTTTGGCTGGGTATTTTTATTTATGGCATTCCATTATTTAGATCTCGATTACAGAGCATAAACAAGTTACTGCTCAAGTTTGGATACAGCTCATAGTTCTTTGTATCTCAACTGGCTTTCACGGCTAACTTGGTTATAAAGAACGGACCCGCTCGCCAATTCATTCCTTTTTATGTCTTTTTACCGAACACCAAGTAACATCAGCGCCTTCAATGCAAAGTTTGAAGCTCAAAAAATTGCCTTTGGCCCCATTAGTTTCCAAGTCGCCCACTGCCTACTCAAATTCGATGTGCTAGCCCAAATAGATAACGCGGCCGAGCATGGGATCACTGCGGCCGAGTTAAGCCAATCCACCCCACTGAGTGAATATGCCTTGGGGGTATTGTTGGATATGGGGCTCAGTATGGGTCTCGTTTGGCAAAATGAAAATGGCTATGTGCTCGACAAAACGGGGCACTTTTTACTCCATGACGACATGGCAGCCATCAATCTTAACTTTGTGCAAGATGTTTGCTATCAAGGCCTTTTTAACCTTGATACCGCGCTACTAGAAGGCAAGGCCACAGGACTTAAGGTGTTCGGTGACTGGAATACCATCTACCCCGCCTTAAAAGATCTACCACCCAAAGCGAAACAGAGCTGGTTTGCCTTCGATCATTACTATTCGGATCATGCCTTTCCACAGCTTCTGCCATTAGTGTTTGCCCATAAGCCAATCCATTTAGTGGATATAGGCGGCAATACGGGCAAATGGGCACTGAGCTGCTGTGATTATGACGCGAACGTTGAAGTCACGATTATGGATTTCCCGGGGCAACTAGAGGTAGCCACACAAAATGCACTCGCACGAGGTTTTGCAGCGCGCGTGCATACCTTTGCCACCGATCTGCTGGACGACTCCCTACCCTTTGTCGAAGGCGCCGATACTTACTGGATGAGTCAATTTCTGGATTGCTTCTCAAAAAGCCAAATCCTGAGCATTTTACAACGCACGGCAAAGGCAATGACATCAAACAGCCAACTCTTTATCGTCGAAACCTTTTGGGATAGACAGCCATCGGCCGCCTCCGCCTATTGCGTAAATGCCACTAGCCTCTATTTCAGCGCCATGGCCAATGGCAATAGCCGCATGTATCACTCTAAGGATTTATTGGCCCTGCTTCACCAAGCGGGACTGTATGTGGATGAAGATACAGACAATCTTGGCCTAGGGCACACGCTACTGCGTTGTAAACTCAAACCTTAAGTTTAATAGCAACATTAAAGTAAGCAAAACTTATGTAATGAATAAAATTAATCAAATTTATTTATCATAGATACCCGCAGTACACTAAATACATCAAAACAGCGCCCCAAAAAAGCGATGTTAAGCATTGTCAGTATTGAGAGGTATTCAAAATGACTTCAAAACGCAAACGCTGGACATCCCACGCAGCTAAACTTCCCAGCCCTATGGCTGGGTTGGCACTGGCAATTGCCAGCTTAGGTTGGACATGGGAGAACATGACACCTTCACTTAATGGCGCAGGACAACTCACAGGTGCCATCATAGCCTCTGTGTTACTGTTATTGCTCATGGGTAAATTCATGCTTCATCCTAATATTTTAAAGGACGAGCTGAGTCACCCTGTGATTGGTAGTGTGATCCCCACCTTCGCCATGGGCTTGATGGTGGTGTCTAAATCACTCGGCGATTATTTCCCCCATGCAGGCTTAACTCTGTGGCTAGTCGCCATTGGTATCCATGTGATCTTCCTAAGCGCGTTTATCTATTATCGCGCCATTGATTTTAAACTCGAGCACATGGTTCCAAGCTGGTTTGTACCACCGATTGGCATTATCGTCGCGGCAGTGTCTTTCCCTGTGTCTGACTACCAATGGTTAGCAAATGCCATTTTGGTTTTTGGGATGTTGGCTTACTTAATCATGCTGCCTTTGATGCTCTATCGCCTCATTTTCTGTCAGGCGATACCCGATGCCGCTAAACCAACCATTGCCATTCTCGCGGCGCCCGCCAGTTTATCACTTGCAGGTTATCTGACCGTTTGCGAGCAGGCGTCGATTCCCTTAGTCGCCTTACTACTGAGCATCGCCATTCTGATGACCAGCATCATCTACTTGGCCTTCTTTCACCTACTAAAACTGCCCTTTAGCCCAGGCTACGCAGCCTTTACCTTCCCTATGGTGATCGGTGCAACCGCCCTCTTTAAAACCGCTGCTTGGTTAACGCAGTTCAATAACATGGGTGAGTTAGCGATATGGATAAAATACTTAGCAGAATTCGAACTGGTAATCGCCACCTTAGTGGTTGCCTATGTCGCCCTACGTTATTTAGGACACTACTTTCCACTGCAATTTAACGTGGTAGAGCACAAATCAGTTCTAAATAGCAAATAAACAGAACAGCTTTTTGTAAAAATAATTAACCATACAAATGAATTGTTCACTCAAAAAACTAAACAATAAACCGAAAGCGAAGTGAATAGATATTCACTTCGCTTTTATATTTAAACAGTCAAAATTAAATAATCAGAAATAGCATTTGATTAGTTTTTATTCTTTACAACATTTCATTCCATAATTTTACTTCTAGCTTACTGACGCGGTGTAAAAATATCACCATACAAAATTAAACCGCATGAAAACCCTTATTGATAACACTCCTCAATCATCCAATCTAAAATATATGGAATGACAAACCATATCGTTATTAATCTTTACTTTTTCACATAAAATAGTTTCAAACTATTATTGAAAACAACAAAATTAAAACACAATAAAACAAAATATTAGCAACAATAAAAAAACAAAAAGAATCAATAATAAAAACAAAAAGCCAAATAAAAAACAAAACCCTCAAATTAAAACCTTATCTGCCACCGATTACACACACACCCTACTTATATCTGCATTTTAAAAAGAGAGTAAATAACAAATTTTAAACAAAACTCCAGCATGACCAATGTTGCACTTGTTATTTTCTTGTGGTTATATCCTGAACTCAATTAAATGAGAGCTTAATTCTTTACATAAGTAACCATTTAAGAAAAATAAAAAATAAACATACAACATGTGTTAAGGGAGAATAAAATGCGTGCAAATTCTACATTAGCCAAAGCCGTTCGCTTTGCATTAATAAGCGGAGCAGCTACTGCCGCGTTAACCACTTCGATAGTATATGCAGCTGAAGATGGTGCCAAAGTTGAACGTATTGAAGTAACAGGTTCACGTATTAAGCGTACCGATATGGAAACCGCAACCCCAGTTACAGTACTAAGTGCTGATGATATGGCAAAACAAGGTTTTACTAACGTACAAGATGCATTGCAGAGCCTGACTTCAACAACAGGAGCAATGACAACTCAATCAGTACATGGTTTTACACCAGCTGCGTCATCAATCAGTTTACGTAATGCGGGTGCAAGCAGAACGCTAACATTGATTAACGGTAAACGTCTCAACCAATATCCTAAACCAGCAGGTGGTACAGACAACTTTGTTGATACCGCAAACTTACCAATGGAAGCAGTTGCTCGTATTGAGATATTACAATCTGGTGGTTCAGCAATTTATGGTGCAGATGCTGTTGGTGGCGTAGTAAACATTATTTTAAAAAGAGATTTTGATGGCGTCGCATTAAAATATCGACATGGTGATACTACTGAAGGCGGTGGTGGAAGCGATCGAATTGCGCTATCTCTGGGTTCATCTTCCGAACGTGGTAACGTCTCAACCTTCATCGAATTTACTGATACTGAGCGTTTGAATGCAACTGATAGAGCTGTTTTTGGATTAGATACAGACAAAGTACCTTATAGTAAATATTCACAATACAGCTCATATGGGGCTGGCATTACAGGTAAAAAACCTGCTGGTGGAACGACACCAAAAGGCCAACGTGTCCTCACTGCGAGTGAATGCGAAGCGGGCGGTTTTCTTTGGACAGGTAACGCATGTGGCTTTGATCGCTCAAAGTGGCGCGATCTATCACCAGAAAGCACCCGTTTTATCAGTTCAACGAACTTTAACTATGAACTTGCAGATAATTTGAACTTTGTAGGACGTCTTGATTTTGCAGAAGCAAAATCAACAACACGTATCGAACCTATGGGTATCGATAACTACACAGTCAATGTTGCAGGAGACAAAGTAACTTTAGGCGTTGATTTAGATGATTCACTGACAAAGACATTCGACAAGAATACAGGTCTTGGTGGAGATTTTAAAAATGCCGAAAATGGTGACTACAACTATATTCGTCGTTTGCACGAATTCGGCAACCGCGCAGGAGAAACAAGTACCCGTAACTATTTCTTCACCGCGGGCTTGGAAGGCGTGATCGCTGATGATTATAGTTGGGATACATCCGTAAATTACGGCCGTACTAATGTGGATGTATTCAATAGTGGCTTTGCGACTGTTGGTGGATTATTTAATTATCTAGCTCAAGGCACTGACGGTAAATCACTGCTTGCGCCAATCAGCACAAATGATGTCAGCGGTATAGCGTACACTCCGTTTGAAAAAGCTCAATCAACTCAAAAAAATATTCAGGCAAATATCACAGGTCCAGCATTTGAACTGCCAGCAGGTTCAGCAGACTTTGCTTTTGGGGCGGAATATACCACTCAAGACTACTCATCAGAATCTGACTCAGAATCTGTTAAAGGCAATATTCTAAGCCGTGGTGGTTCATCAGGTGCTGGTGAGCGTTCATACTGGGCAACCTATATGGAATTAAAGCTTCCAGTTCTTGAGGACTTAACACTTGATGCGGCCTTACGTTATGACCGATATGATGATTTCGGTGGAAATTTGTCGCCGCAATTAACCGTAGAGTATCGTCCACTTGATGAATTATTAGTTCGTGGCTCTATCAGTAAAGTGTTCCGTGCACCAGATATGCATCGCGTATATGGAGATGCAACTAAAGCATATAGCAATATCATTGATTTTAAACAGTGCCAAGCTCTAGGTGGAACTCCATCTCAGAAAAATCCAGATCCAACACTGAACAAAATCTGTAATGAACTCAATATTGATATCACTACTGGTGCTAACAAAGATCTTAGCGCTGAAACAGGCTATACAGCCAACATAGGTGCTGTATATGGTGGCGATAGCTTAAATGCTTCACTCGATATTTGGGAGTGGAAACTGGATGACATGGTAAGTGACATCTCTGCAAGCAAAGCTGCTCGTGAATATGAAACTTATGCAAACATGATCACCCGTGACGCATTAGGTACTATTACTCACATTAATACCGTCGCACAAAACCTTGCTTATCAGAAAGTTCGTGGTATTGACTTAACCACTGGTTACGGATGGGATGTCGCTGACTTTGGTGAGTTAAAACTAAACTTTAATGGTACTTATATTCTTCTTTCTGAAGGACAAACAGATCCTACAGCTGCAATTGATGATGACATCGATGATGGTGGTTTACCGCAATATAAAGCCAATATCATTTTAGGTTGGTATATAAACGATTTTGAAACAACTTTAGGCGCTTACCACACAGCAAGAATGCATGGTGTTGGATATAAATCGTTTAAAAAAGCTGCATTAGATAAAGGTTTGGCATTCGATGAAAGTGCAAACGAAATTGCATCACAAACGAAGTGGAACTTAACATCGGCTTATAACATCACAGACGCAATTAAAGTGACTGGCGGTGTAATGAACTTATTTAATGTTGGACCAAACTTTGATCCAACAGATACAGCCTGGCCACACTATAACCGCTCATCATATGATGCGCGTGGTCGTGAATGGTTTATCGAAGGCGAAGTTAAATTCTAATATGGTGTTTATGAGTTAGAACCTAATCAAAAAACGGCATCTTCGGATGCCGTTTTTATTTACTTCATTATTTACACATCATAGTAAACCGACATAAAAATGCCCAGCTACCTGCTGGGCACTTTCACTTCAGACTAATAATTAAAGGCGTTCTAGGAATGTTTAGTCAGCTTAATCTCACTCTGATGCTGAGATTTTTCAGCATGCGAATGTGGTGCAGAAAAATGTTCATGATGAGCTTTGTGTGGTTCAGCCAAGGTGACTTTACCCTGCTCTATCCACCAATAACCTAAACCAACAATCACACCGCCACCGACAATATTGCCTAAGGTTACAGGTATTAAATTATTGAATATAAAGTTTGCCACGGTTAAATCGGCAAATTGTGCTTGAGTAACCCCTAAAGACACGAAGAACTCTGGGCTGGCGATAGATTGGATCATCATGCCCATAGGCACCATAAATAAGTTAGCGATACTGTGTTCAAAGCCACTACTAACGAACATAGCCACAGGTAAAATTAACAGTAACGATTTCGTCAGTACATCACGACTAGCAAAGGTCATCCACACACCTAAACACACCAACATGTTACATAAAATGCCTAAACTAAAGGCTTGAATCCAAGTATGGTGCAGTTTGTGCTGTGCCACTTTAAGTGCATTTAATCCCCAATTACCACCATCGAGATCATACATACCTGCGGCAGTGATCAAGCAAACCATCAACATAGCGCCGACAAAATTGCCGGCATACACGCGGCACCAACATTTGAGTAATTCAGCGCCAGTGACCTGTTTTTGTGCCCAGGCGACGGTACTGAGTACAGAACTGGTGAACAGTTCTCCACCGCAAACAACCACTAAGATTAAACCTAAACTAAAGGCTATTCCGCCAACGAAACGAACTAAACCCCAAGACGCATCGCCTGCGCCAGTAGTTACGGTTAAATAAAAAACAAAGGCTAAAGCGATAAATGCGCCAGCAAACACGGCTAAGCCAAAGGACTGCCAAGGTGCTTTAACCACTTTGCTTGTCCCGTAAATTTCAGCCTGATTGTAACAACTAAAATGAGCTGAAACCTGTGGCGCTTCATGTGCGCTGTTTGTCACAGTTGGAACTGATGACGATGGATTTGGGCTTTTCATTGCATAACTCCAACTTCAGATAAACAAACTTGAACGCGTAGCATAGGTATCTCCAGCAGCGCCATTGCGCAGATAACACGAATCAAAACCGAGATAATGATTTGCTGCTTAAATGATGATTCACTAAAGTCTCGCTTTGTATCATACAACACGCTTATGCTGTGAAGCAGATATTGCTAAAGCGTGATGCTATTCACACCCAAAATGTGAAAACTTTGAAGCCAAAAACACAAAAGGTTAATTGGTCTTACCATGTCAACCCGATTTTCATCGCGAGAATGTGGCTTAATTAAGATGGTATACAATGCATATCCTGCACGTTTCCATCTCATATTTAGCGAACTAACGCTTAAATTAATGCGCTATAGATTCAAGTTAACCTCAGCAATGACACATTAAATGACCAATAGCTTGACGCGTGTATCTCGGTATTCATTAAATTGAACCCACTATAACCCATAATTTAGCATTGACAGTTCAGTCCAACAGCAAGTAACAAGTTGCCTGCATCATTGCAAACTACCATATTTAGCCACTCTCTAACCCTTCCTGAATGATTTAAGTATTGCATGCTTTATTTGATGGCGTTATGACATGCCGTATCCTAAATCGACACTAAGTTAGCAAAGAAAAATAAATTAATACAAATAGCTAACATCAAACTTATTTTTAATATCATAACCACTGCGCCTACTGTGACAGCTCCCATTATCGAGCCGTGACTCCCACCAATCAAAATCAGCCTATACGAGGATAGATTTATCCTCGCTAAAGGTGGACAGTAAATGGTAACAATATAGGCAGGCTGATTTAAGAGATAATGGGGTTCAGATGTCACACCAAGTTAAAAAGCGTGCCGTATTCCCTATTGTGGTAAAAAAATGCTACCTAGCTAGCAAATTTGGGATTAACAGAGCATAAACCAAGCCGTTTAAGATGCGATAGCGACAGACCTATGTTAATATGCCTATGGACAATTGGTCTTACCAATTATAAAGATTTATCAGTAGCCGATAATCAAAGTAAGCGAATATTTGTCATCTTATCGGGTATCAATAGACAGACTTTTGGAGTGACGAGCGCTTCAAAATCCAGTTCCCATCATAGGGCGTCATCATGAAGGGAGCTTTATTTCAGGAATTAGCTATTGGCTTATACTCAGCATTGCTTAACGCTGATCGCCAATAACCTTTTATCTCAACCAGAAGGTATTAGTACGATGACCGACAAAACTGAACTGTTTGCCAACGCATGGGAAGGCTTTACTCCTGGCGATTGGAAATCTGAAGTCAATGTACGTGACTTTATCCAACAAAACTACGCGCCTTTTGAAGGCGACGAGTCCTTCCTCGCCGGTGCCACCGAAGCGACCACAAAATTGTGGGATAAAGTCATGGAAGGCATCAAACAGGAAAACCGTACCCACGCGCCTGTTGATTTCGACACTAAGATGGTTTCAACCATCACTTCCCACGACGCTGGCTACATCAACAAAGAATTAGAAACTATCGTTGGCTTACAAACAGACGCGCCGCTAAAACGCGCTATGTTGCCTAACGGTGGTATTCGTATGGTGGAAAGCTCATGCGCCGCCTACGATCGTGTACTGGATGAAGATGTTAAATACGTTTATTCAGAACTGCGCAAAACCCATAACCAAGGTGTGTTCGATGTTTACACCCCCGAAATTATGGCCTGTCGTAAATCAGGTATTTTAACGGGCTTACCCGATGCCTATGGCCGTGGCCGTATCATTGGTGACTATCGCCGTGTGGCACTTTACGGTATCGATTACCTGATGAAAGATAAGTTTGCCCAATTTAGCTCACTGCAAGCGCAGTTTGAAGCGGGTGAAGAGTTATCTAACGTTATCCAATTACGTGAAGAAATTGCCGAGCAACACCGTGCATTAGGCCAAATGAAGAAAATGGCTGCCAAGTATGGCTTCGATATTTCTCGTCCAGCGACCAATGCACAAGAAGCGATCCAATGGACTTACTTCGGCTATTTAGCTGCAGTGAAAAGCCAAAACGGCGCAGCCATGTCATTAGGTCGTACCTCTTCATTCCTCGACATCTATATTGAACGTGATCTGAAAAATGGCACCTTAACTGAGCAACAAGCTCAGGAAATGGTTGACCATTTCGTGATGAAATTGCGTATGGTGCGTTTCCTACGTACCCCTGAATACGACGAATTGTTCTCAGGCGACCCAATTTGGGCGACAGAGTCAATCGGCGGTATGGGCTTAGATGGCCGTACGTTAGTGACGAAATCAAGCTTCCGTTTCTTGAACACCCTTTACACTATGGGTCCAAGTCCAGAGCCAAACATCACAGTCTTATGGTCAGATAAACTGCCAATCGGTTTCAAAAAATATTGCGCCAAAGTGTCTATCGACACTAGCTCAATCCAATACGAAAACGATGACTTAATGCGTCCAGATTTCCAATCAGACGACTATGCAATCGCCTGTTGTGTGAGCCCTATGGTTGTGGGTAAACACATGCAGTTCTTCGGTGCTCGCGCTAACTTAGCGAAAACCATGCTGTATGCGATTAACGGCGGCGTAGACGAAAAACTGAAAATCCAGATTGCCCCTAAAGCAGACATGATCACAGACGAAGTGCTCAACTTTGATGATGTGATGAATCGCTTAGACGGTTTAATGGATTGGTTAGCGACTCAATATGTCACTGCACTGAACTCAATCCACTACATGCACGATAAGTACTCTTACGAAGCCGCGCTTATGGCGCTGCACGACAGAGACGTACGTCGCACTATGGCTTGTGGTATTGCGGGTTTATCTATCGCAGCCGACTCACTGTCTGCCATCAAATACGCCACCGTAAAACCAGTGCGTGATGAAAACGGCATAGCCGTTGATTTCGATATCAGCGGTGACTATCCAAAATTTGGTAACAACGACCCACGTGTAGATGATATCGCCTGTGACTTAGTTGAACGTTTTATGGCGAAAATTCGTGACCGTAAAATGTATCGCAATGCGATCCCAACGCAGTCAATTCTGACCATCACCTCAAACGTGGTTTATGGTAAGAAAACCGGTAACACACCCGATGGTCGTCGTTCAGGTGCGCCATTTGCACCGGGTGCAAACCCTATGCATGGCCGTGATGAAAAAGGCGCAATCGCTTCTTTAACCTCAGTGGCAAAACTCCCATTTGCCCACGCTCAAGATGGTATCTCTTATACCTTCTCAATCGTGCCAAATGCGCTGGGTAAAGATGATGATGCTCGCCGTACCAACTTAGCGGCATTGATGGACGGATACTTCGACCACAATGACAAAAAAGAAGGTGGCCAACACTTAAACGTCAACGTGATGAACCGCGAGATGCTCGAAGATGCCGTTAAGCATCCAGACAAATATCCACAGCTGACCATCCGTGTTTCTGGCTATGCAGTGCGCTTTAACTCACTGACGCCAGAACAACAACAAGATGTGATCACGCGTACATTCACAAAAGGTCTGTAAGCTAAATTAGTCAAGGCTGTAGTACACTGTGCTACAGCCTCACTTATTTTAACAGGAGTCACAATGGCAGTTATCGGTCGGATCCACTCGGTGGAATCCTTTGGCACAGTAGATGGTCCCGGCATACGGTTTATCACCTTTATGCAGGGCTGTTTAATGCGCTGCCAATATTGCCACAACCGTGACACTTGGGATCTTGATGGCGGAAAAGAAGTTCTGGTCGATGAGTTAATGAGTCAAATCATCAGCTATCGGCCTTTTCTCGATGCCAGCAATGGTGGTGTTACGGCCAGTGGTGGTGAAGCCATTTTACAGGCCGAATTTGTCGCCGAATTATTCACAGCCTGTCAGCAAGAAGGTATTCATACCTGTTTAGATACCAATGGTTTTGTACGTAAGTACACGCCAGTGATTGATGAGTTACTCGACCATACTGACTTGGTCCTGCTCGACATCAAGCACATGGACGATGAAAAACATATTGAGTTAACCAAAGTCAGCAACCATAGAACATTACAGTTTGCGCAGTATTTGGCAGAGCGTAATCAAGCGACGTGGATACGTTATGTCGTAGTGGGCGGATTTACCGACGATGAAGCATCGGCATTACAACTGGCCGAGTTTATCAAGCCCATGAAAAACATTGAAAAGGTAGAGTTACTACCCTATCACGAATTAGGTAAACATAAGTGGGAAGCCATGGGCGAAAGCTATCAACTCGATGGGATATCCCCCCCGAGTCGAGAAACCATGGAAAAGATCAAAGCGGTATTTGTCCAACAAGGGATTAACGCGATTTATTAATCCACAGTAATAGAAAGCCAAAACGGATAACCGCGGCAACGGCCTAAAGTTCTTCCCAATAACTGGCATCTAAACGCTCAAAGGCTATTTTTAAAATCAGTGCCATATCGAGGTAACAGGCCTTAGCGCCTAACGTGTGGCAATTGATACCCATGGATGACAACTTCGCACTCAACTGGTTAATCCAGTCGAACAGCGTTAACGGTAATGGATGGCGAGCTCGCCAGCCTAACCACAGCAGCCCCTGTAACGGTAAGCTGATGAAAAATAAACCGAGAGTGACAGCTTGGGGCAGAAATGCCCAACCGTGAATATACAGCTGGCTCATGCTCACAAAAATCGCCAGCACTGGCATCACCAGTATGGCAAGCTGAGTCGCTCGGACGACCCGATACTCAGGAAAATAAAAACCCAGTTGTCTAACCATAGGCCAAGTCTTCATATACTGATGACCATCACCTAAGGTTTTGAGGATCTTAATGCTCAATCTTAGACACCAACTACAATGGAATACTGCTCTTACCATAGCACAATCTGGCGAATCGCCCCAAGACTGATATGGTAAAAACACCGCAGTTCCTCATTATTTTGAATCGTTATATTAAACACAATGGCAAAGGGTTTACACATGTCAAATAAACTGGTTTTAGTTCTCAATTGCGGTAGCTCTTCTCTCAAATTTGCCGTCATTGACGCGCAAACAGGTGACGACCAAATTTCTGGCTTAGCTGAATGTTTTGGTTTAGAAGACTCTCGCATTAAATGGAAAATCAACGGCGAAAAACATGAAGCAGCCTTAGGTGCATTTACGGCTCACCGTGAAGCAGTTGAATACATTGTTAATAAAATTCTTGCGGAACAACCTGAATTAGCAGCAAAAATTCAAGCCGTTGGCCATCGTATTGTTCACGGTGGTGAGAAATTCACTCGCTCAGTGATCATCGATGAGAGCGTGATCAAAGGTATCGAAGACTGTGCTTCATTAGCACCACTGCACAATCCTGCTCACCTTATTGGCATCCGCGCGGCAATGGCCTCTTTCCCTAAATTGCCACAGGTTGCTGTATTTGATACCGCTTTCCACCAAAGCATGCCAGACAGAGCTTATGTCTACGCCCTGCCTTACAAGTTATACCGTGAACACGGTATTCGTCGTTATGGCATGCATGGCACGAGTCATTTATTCGTTAGCCGTGAAGCGGCAAAAATGCTCAACAAGCCCATCGAAGAAACGAATGTTATCTGTGCTCATTTAGGCAATGGCGCGTCAGTCACGGCCATCAAAGGCGGCAAAAGTGTCGACACTTCTATGGGCTTAACCCCATTAGAGGGTTTGGTCATGGGCACGCGTTGTGGCGATATTGACCCTTCAATCATCTATCACTTAGTCCATCAACTGGGTTACACCTTAGAAGAAGTGAATAACCTGATGAACAAGCAAAGTGGTCTGCTGGGTATTTCCGAGCTGACCAACGATTGCCGTGGCATCGAAGAAGGTTACGCAGACGGTCATAAAGGCGCGACCTTAGCCTTAGAAATCTTCTGCTACCGCTTAGCCAAGTACATCGCCTCTTACACTGTGCCACTGGGCCGTTTAGATGCAGTCGTCTTCACCGGCGGTATTGGCGAAAACTCAGATTTAATCCGTGAAAAAGTGCTCAACATGCTGGAAATCTTCAATTTCCATGTCGATAGTGAGCGCAACAAAGCGGCGCGTTTCGGTAAGAAAGGTATCATCACCCAAGATAAAGGCACGATTGCCATGGTGATCCCAACGAACGAAGAATGGGTTATCGCTGAAGATTCCATTAAACTTATCAACAAATAAAAAGACCTAAGCCGTTTGCTCACCCAGACGGCTTTATACCTTACGTAGCCGTACTCACAAGCAAATTTGCAGAAACTATTCTGCCAAAAACCATCGAAACTAGAGGTTTTTATGTCTCGTAATATTATGTTAATCCCCATAGGTACCGGAGTCGGCCTGACCTCCTTAAGCCTTGGGATGGTGCGCGCACTGGAGCGCCACGGGGTTAAGGTTCAGTTCTTTAAGCCTATTTCTCAGCTTCGTCCAAACGATAATGGCCCAGAACGCTCGACCACTATTCTGAGCAAATCGCCAACAGTAAACCCCTTAGAGCCCTTCGACATGGCCCATGCCGAAGCCTTAATTCGCGCTGACCAAATCGACGTCTTAATGGAGCAAATCATCGCCCGTGCGGCCGATTGCGCTAGCAACACGGAGACCTTAATTGTCGAAGGTTTAGTGCCAACGCGTAATCATCCCTTCGCCGATGATGTGAACTATGCCATTGCTAAAGCCATGGATGCCGACGTGATTTTTATTGCCACACCAGGCAGTGATACGGCTACAGGGCTAATGAATCGCCTCGAAATCGCCTATAACTCTTGGGGCGGGAAAAAGAATAAACGCTTAATTGGCGCCGTAATTAACAAGATTGGAGCACCCGTTGACGACGAAGGTCGCGCGCGCCCTGACTTATCTGAAGTCTTTGATCACCAAGGTGTTCAACGCTCAGATGCGGCCAGCATGTTCCAACTGCCGGGTAAAAGCCCACTGCGTATCTTAGGCAGCGTGCCCTACAACCTTGATCTTGTCGCTCCTCGTGCGTCAGATTTAGCGAAACATTTAAGTGCACGCATTCTGAATGCTGGTGAAATGCATACTCGTCGTCTGCGTAAAGTAACCTTTTGTGCCCGCAGTATTCCGAATATGGTCACTCATATTAAGACTGACTCCTTGCTTGTAACCTCAGGCGATCGCTCAGATGTGATCGTATCAGCCTGTCTTGCGGCCATGAACGGCGTAAAAATTGGTGCCCTGTTATTAACTGGTAGCTACGAGCCGGAGCCAGAAATTCTTAAGCTGTGTGAACAGGCCTTTGAAACCGGTTTACCTGTGTTCTTGATCGACAGTAACACTTGGCAAACCTCGCTCAACATTCAACGTTTCGACCATGAAGTACCCGTCGATGACGCGGTTCGTATCGATCTGGTGCAGGATTATGTGGCCAGCCACATCGACCAAACGTGGATTGAAAGCGTGACTAAAAACTCACCCCGTGAGCATCGCCTGTCACCACCGGCTTTCCGTTACAAACTCACGGAATTGGCGCGTGCCGCCCACAAGACTGTGGTGCTGCCAGAAGGTGATGAGCCGCGTACCATTAAAGCGGCGGCCATTTGTGCCGAACGCGGTATCGCTCGCTGTGTACTTTTAGGTAAAAAAGATGAAATCCTGCGTATCGCCGCACAGCAAGATGTGGTGCTTGGCGAAGGCGTGATCATTATCGATCCAGAAGAGGTGCGCGACCGTTACGTAGAACCTATGTTGGAACTGCGTCGCAGCAAAGGCTTAACTGAAGTCGTTGCCCGTGAACAGTTAGAAGACAACATGGTGCTCGGCACTATGATGCTGGCGCAAAACGAAGTCGACGGTATAGTTTCTGGTGCGGTTAACACTACAGCCAATACCATTCGCCCACCACTGCAATTGATCAAAACGGCACCGGGCTCAAGCTTAGTTTCATCCATCTTCTTTATGCTGATGCCAGATCAAGTGCTTGTTTACGGTGACTGTGCGATTAACCCAGATCCCAATGCTGAGCAGTTAGCAGATATCGCCATCCAATCGGCGGAATCAGCAAAAGCCTTCGGTATCGAGCCAAGAGTGGCAATGATCAGCTACTCAACTGGCAACTCAGGTACAGGTTCTGATGTGGATAAAGTGCGTGAAGCAACCCGTATTGCCAAAGAAAAACGCCCAGATCTGATTATTGATGGTCCATTGCAATACGATGCGGCAGTCATGCCTAACGTTGCACGCTCTAAGGCACCTAATAGCCCTGTCGCTGGTCAAGCTACCGTTTTCGTGTTCCCAGACCTTAATACAGGCAACACGACTTACAAGGCCGTACAGCGAAGCGCCGATCTGATCAGTATTGGTCCTATGCTGCAAGGTATGCGCAAACCTGTGAACGACTTGTCTCGCGGCGCGTTAGTCGATGACATCGTCTACACTATCGCACTAACGGCAATTCAAGCCGCACAAAACGACGCAGCTAAAGGCTAACAGCATTAAATCTGCATAGCGTTACGCACAAAAAAGCACTGGTTATTACCGGTGCTTTTTTATGCTCAAATTTAGCGTAAACCATACCGTTGATCGCAAGAATCGCTTAATGGATAAGTCGAAATTACAAAAGATGAAGAAAAAACGAGAAATATCGAATTATGCAGTGTGAATAAGCTCGGCAAATTGCGAAAAATATCCACAAGTAGAAGTGGAACATAATGGAAAGCAGAAAAGCGTCACTTTTTAACCAGGAAATAAAGCAAGACAATATCAGTGACTTACAAAGTATCACTGAAGTCTTCAACATAGTTTTCCACAGTTTCTGTGGATAACCTTTTTATATGACTCCTAACTATATGCCACACACATGAGGTTTGAGTCAATGCTTTTCACAATAGACAGCGAATCACGACAAGACTTGTACATTACAGCTAAAATCGCGATACTCGGAACAAATTCCAATAACTAAAACTTATGCGAACTCTATTTTTTTTCTCCCTCCTGTTTCTCTTCGGTTGTGGCGATCCCTCAACGCAAGAGCAGCGCCAGTTATCACCGGAAGAAGTGAGCTTAGGCTTTTTTCAAGCGATTTATGTTGATCGTAATGTTGAACAAGCCAAGCAATACGTCGACGATCCCATTAAACAAGTGCTCACCCATTACCACATTGCCGCAGCCGTACAGCGTAATATGCTCGGCCTATCTATGACCAATGTTGAAATGGAAATTGATGATATCGATATCGACTTCTTCCGCAAATTTACCAAAGACGTCATTGTTGTGGTCAAAATGAAAGGTCTTAAAGGTGGTCAACCATGGATTGATGACAGGACCATACGCCTACACAAAATTGGGAGCCAATGGATTATCGTCGAACTTCTGCCTGAAAAGCGCAAAGTTAACGGTTAACCCCCTTTCTTGCCTGCTTTCACCGCGCATACCTTGTCATACAATCATTCTGCTTACTTTCAACCAAAAAAATAGCAACCTTAGGGTTGCTATTTTTTTGTGCTTGTTCTGTTATTTCCGACTCATAAGTACCGTCAGTTTAATCACTATCGATTAAGCTTGGATCACTTCTTCTTCGCTTTCAGCAGGTAAAGACGTTAGTACATCGTCTTTCACTTGATAATAAGCATTTTCGTATTCATGAACTTCCATAACAACTCCTGCTTGATTGGGTAAGGTCGCAGAGGCTTGCCATTCTATGCTGACATTTTGCCTATGAGGAAAGGGATACATTCCGTGGGCTGGAGTATAACAAAGCAAAAGCCACAATTACAGAAAACTTTCAGTTTTGTATCACCAAGCATAGTGTTTAAGGCTGGTTATCATTTAAATAGCTCACAATCAGTGATTCGACATGAAAGACTTTCACTTTCTACGAGGATATTGAGGCCATGCTGACGCCATTTCATCATTCGCTTTATACACAAAAGCGATTAACAGAAATCGCTTACATAAAATGAATCTAGGGAATGCCATTAGATGTTCAGGGCAGGCTTTATGGTGAAATTTCTATCCTCAAACACTTAGACCAACATCAAGTCAGTAAAGTGATTGAAACCTATGGGCGATCGCAGCTATCTGAGCGATTAAGCTACTGAAGAATAAGTGCTGTGTAATAAGCGACAGTGTCGAAAGCTAAACACTCAACCTAAGCCGACAAAAAAGGCCAGTTAATACTGGCCAGTTAAGCTAAATCAGGCCTAGGCTTGAGTCGATAAGCGGTAGCGAAGCACCTTAAGTGACTTCTCTTCCGACACATCCATAAAGGCTAGCGGATTGGCTAAGCGCTCTATGTATTCGAGTGCAGGTGCAGCTTCCGCTACCTGTTGACGCAGGAAAGTGGTATCGAGTTCAGGTGCATTTAGACACAGTAATACTTCGCCATTCTCGGCAAGCAACTCAGGTAAACGCCTAATTAAACGCACATAATCCTTAGTCGCGACAAAACTGCCCTTTTGATTGCTCGGTGGATCGGCAACAACAATGTCGTAGGGACCGAGCTTTTTCAGTTTGCCCCAAGATTTAAAAATATCATGGCCTAAAAAACGGGCTCCCGCGCTAAAGCCATTAAGCAAATGATTCTGCTTACCTATGCCTAATGCGCCTTTGCTCATGTCCATATTCACAACTTCATCGGCGCCCCCTTGTAATGCGGCGACCGAGAAACCACAGGTATAAGCGAACAAATTAAGCACCTTTTTATAACGGGCGTTTGCTCTCACCCACTCGCGGCCATTGGCCATATCGAGGAAGAGTCCGTGGTTTTGTCCGCGCATTAGGTGCACCTGAAACCGTGCGCCATTTTCGCTAACGATATGCGGCTCAGGCACTTCACCTTGCAATAATTGGGTAAACGTCTCCCCTGCACTACGGTATTGGTAGACTAAATTCAATTGGCTATCTGGCCGAATAGCTTGCCAGCGCGCTGCAATCGCCTGTTGGCAGAGGGTTAAATCCGTATCCTCCAAGGGAGTAAAGCTGGTCAGCAATAGTACGGGTGCAAACCAATCTAAACATAGGTGCTCACACCCCACGTAATGCCCACCGCGGCCGTGGAATAACCGCACCGCATCATCACCTAACTCAATTGTCGCTAGCGCTTGTATAAAACTTTGCATCTTCTATTGCTTACTCTCAGTTGCACTTGTATTGGCTTCATCGCCATTGGAAATTGCATTTTCCGTGTTACTGGCCAAGAGCTTATCTTCGATATCGTCCGATAATAAAATGGCTAACCAATTACCACTTTTACTCGATTCGAGGGCAATTTTAACCACCATAGTCAATGGCACTGACAGCAACATGCCCACAGAACCTAATAACCAGCCCCAGAAAATTAATGATAAAAACACCACTAAGGTCGATAACCCCAGACCGCGCCCCATAAATTTAGGCTCAATGATATTGCCCATCACCATGTTGGCACCCACGTACAAAAGTGCAGTCCCCCCCGCAGCCGCAGGGCCAAGCTGAATAAAAGCCAACAACACCGCTGGAATGGCGGCAATGATAGAACCAATATTGGGAATATAATTAAACAGGAAAGCAATCACCGCCCATAACATGGCGTAATCCACGCCGATGAAGGTCAATCCCACACCGACGATGATCCCAGTAGCCAAACTCACTAACGTCTTGATCACCATGTACTGATTCACAGATTGTAAAAAGCGGTCAATCTGCTTTAAGCGCATATCGGGATCGTCCAATGCCAGGTGCAATTTCTTTGGCAGCGACTGAGCTTCAAACAGCATAAAGACGATAGTGAGGATGATCAGAAATAAATTCGCCATCACATTGCCGACACCCGATAGCATATTCGTGGTCATAGACAAGGCCATACCTGGGTCAAAATAGGCTAATACCTGATCCTTCGAAATCTGAATATTTAATGCCTGTAATTTATGGATAATCCACGAAAACTGCTCCACCAGCTGATCGCGATATTGGGGCAATTGTTTAGAAAACTCATTGACAGAACTGCCGACGACTGAGGCTAACCATAGGCCCATCAACACAATAAAACCCATCAAGAGGATCACTGCCAGCCATTTAGGCACACGGAACTTTGTCATCAAACCGATTGCAGGATTACAAATCACCGCAAGAAAACTGGACAGCACAAACGGCACCACAATAGGGCTCGCCGCCTTAATCCCTGCCAAAATAATCACTACAAAGGCCATAACCGCAAAGCCACGATAAGCAGCAGAGGGCGCATTAGGTCGAGTCATTTATTAAAAATCCTTCTTGATCTTAGATAAAATTGTTAGGCTAACCCTTGAAACCACTTAACCTCAGCAACTTTAGCTTAAGATAGCCATTTGTCATTATGAAACCAGAAACCGCGATTATACGCATTAAAAACTTAAGACTTCGTACTTTTATTGGCATTAAAGAAGATGAAATCCAAAATCGCCAAGACGTGATCATCAATGTCGTGATCCATTATTGTGCCGAACGTGCCCGCAACAGTGACAATGTCGAGGATGCGCTCAATTACCGCACGATCACTAAAAAGATCATTGAACTGATTGAGAATAACCGTTTCTCATTACTCGAAAATCTCACCAGCCAAACGCTGGCCATCGCCAGTGAGCATCCTTGGGTTGAATTTGCCAGTGTCGAAATCGACAAACCCTATGCACTACGCTTTGCCGATTCAGTCTCGATGGAGTTATGTTATCAAAAATAATCTGGCTAAAAATACTCCGACTAAGTGATCGTTGCACACCGCATTTTGGTATATATCCGCAGAGCTTAACCAATTAAGAGAGGTTCCATGAATATACTGATCACCGGCGCAAGCGGCTTTATTGGTCGCCAATTAGTTGAACGACTGGCGCCATATCATCAACTGACGTTATTAACTCGCTCAGTGCAACAAACACAAAAAGTGCTCGGTAATCAGCACCATTACCTCGAGAGTCTCGATGCGCTAAGCGACTTAAATCACATTGATGCCATTGTAAATCTTGCGGGTGAACCCATAGTCGCTAAACGTTGGAGTAAAAACCAGAAGCAACGCATTTGTGATAGTCGCTGGAATATTACGGCAAGATTAACTCAGCTAATACAACAGAGTAGCACTCCTCCTCAGATCATGGTGAGTGGTTCGGCAGTAGGTTATTACGGGCGGCACGATGATAAATTACTCGATGAGTCTAGTGGCGCCCATGTTGAGTTTAGCCATGACATCTGTCGAAAATGGGAACAAGAGGCGCTAAATGCAACCTCAGAGCACACACGCGTCTGTATTATCCGTATTGGTATCGTGCTAGGTAAAGGTGGTGCCTTAGAGAAAATGTTACCGCCATTTAAACTCGGACTCGGTGGCCCAATTGGCCATGGACGCCAAGGTATGAGCTGGATCCATGTGCAGGATCTCATTTCCCTTATTGATTTTTTACTCACTCAACAACACTGTAAAGGCATATTTAATGCCACTGCACCCAATCCAGTGAGTAACGCTGTGTTTACCAAAGCGCTCGGAAAAGCACTTAATCGCCCAGCGTTAATCACGACCCCACCGCTTGCATTACGCTTAGCGATGGGCGAAATGTCGGAGCTGCTGACAGAAGGGCAATTTGTTTACCCCAAACGTGCCCTCGAAGCGGGTTTTCAGTTTCAATTCAGTGATCTTGATAACGCCTTAACAAACGTGTTAGCCAAATAGGCTAGCACGCTAGAGCCCAAACTCAGCTTTAATATGCTGATAAAATCAGTCACTGATGCAGGCGGTTCTTAGTACTCAAATCCGCTCAACAACCAGGTATATTGTAGCGTCAATCTTGCCATTATTTTAGCAACACTAGAAAAACAAGAATGTAACATCATGATTTATATTATGATTTAGCGACAATCCGTCCATTTTCTGCTAAACTCGCCTCCATTCGGTCATAGGAGGCACGCATTAACCGCCTCAGCCTTGACCACAGATAGACTCAGCAACACCTCATAAATAGACAGTTATTTATGCTCAGGAACAGGCTATTTAATCTGCTGTTCTTGGTCTGTAGACCATAAAACGATACACACTCGCGCCTACTCGTCCTTTAAATTTTTTATCGGATTGACACTGATCTGTCCTCGACATCAAGCGCTTAACATCCAGCATTAGCAGGTACTTAATAACAAGATGGGTTACTTCTCATTGGACATTGTGCCCAATGAAACGCCCGCACTAAGACAGTTTGTAAGGAATTTTCATGCACACGACCTATATGATTGGCGAGCTAGAATCATTTTTAATTGCCATTTTCGTGCTGTTTATCGGCCACTCTATCAATCGCCATGTACGTGTCTTCAGGCAATATAATATCCCCGAACCCATAGTGGGTGGCCTTGTTGTCGCCGCGGGAGTCACATTTCTTCACTTTCAAAATATCAGTCTCGACTTCAGCCTATCACTGCAAAATACCTTAATGCTGATGTTTTTTAGCACCATTGGCCTCTCGGCAAACTACAAGCTATTGCTCAGCGGTGGTAAAAAAGTCTTCATCTTTTTAGGTGTGGCCTCAGTGTATATTGTGATTCAAAATGCCGTCGGCGTCAGTTTAGCCAGCCTATTGGGGCTCGATCCCATCATGGGACTTATCGCAGGATCAATTACCCTGTCGGGCGGCCATGGTACCGGCGTCGCTTGGTCACAAACCTTTGCTGAGCGCTACGGTATCAACACCTTAGAGTTTGCTATGGCCGCGGCAACCTTTGGTTTGATCATGGGTGGGATCATCGGTGGCCCCGTCGCGCAGCGATTAATCGGTAAGCATAATCTTGTTTCTCGCTATGGGGTTGGCCGCAAGCATCACAGTGAACATCCACATTTAGTCACTTATGATCACTTAGAAGAAGACCAAGTCACCGCCAAAACCATATTAGAAACTCTGTTTGTGCTGTTGTTGTGTGTTGCAGGATCAAAATGGCTCACGCTGTGGATCAGCCAATCGGGTATTGCATGGCTAAAAATGCCCGACTTTGTATATGCTCTTTTTCTTGGCGTGCTCATCGCTAATCTCACAGAACTCACCCGCGGTTACAAACCCCATACCGAAAGTATCGATGTGATAGGGACGGTCGCACTGTCTCTCTTCCTCTCAATGGCCTTAATGACTTTAAAATTATGGGAAATTTTTGATTTAGCGATCCCGCTATTGGTGATTTTACTGGTACAAACCGCAGTGTTAGCCATTTTTGCCTATTTCGTGACGTTCAAAGTCATGGGCAGTAATTACGATGCTGCGGTGATCACCGGTGGCCACTGCGGCTTTGGTATGGGTGCAACCCCAACAGCGGTAATGAATATGGGCGCGCTAGTCTCACGCACAGGGCCATCACCCCAAGCCTTTATGGTAGTACCTATCGTCGGAGCTTTCTTTATCGACATAGTTAACTTAATTGTCTTACAGGGCTATCTGAGCTTTATGAAGTAGTTGCGAATAAACCAATCACTTAAAAAATAGGGCGCCGACTTTGGCGCCCTATTTCATGGTTCAAAATAGTTAAGACTAGAATTCACGCATTAAGCGTTCAGGCCGAGGCAGGTAATTATCATCATAATCAAGGGAGAAAACGACTGAACTTGAACGGCCAACAATCTCATCACGGGGCACGAAGCCAATAACCCGAGAGTCTGCGCTGTTATCACGATTATCACCCAGGGCTAAATAATGCGCATCCGGCACTGTGACAGGTCCAAAATTGGCAAGCCTTGAGGGTACAGGGTTAAGGCGAATACTGTGGACCATACCGAGTAAATTTTCCTGCATTTCTGTCACATCAGCGGGAGCATAAGCACTCAATGCTTGGGATGTGTAGCTAAGCATTTCACCGTTTAAATACAAGCGATTATCCTGCATCATCACAGTATCGCCTGGCACAGCTATTACCCGCTTAATCAGTTTTTTATCGGCCTTTTTCGAGTCAAATACCACAATATCGCCACGAGCAGGATCTGCCAGTTTAACTAATGCAATATGCGTAAATGGCACCCTAAGATCATAAGCCATCTTATTAACAAGAATGCGATCACCCTCGACGATAGTCGGCAGCATAGAACCCGATGGCACAGTATTCCAATCGGCCACCGCGCTCCTGAACACTAGCATTAAACTGATAAACAGAAAAAAGGAGCGATTATCCTTAAGCAGTTTTGTTATTCCTTTGAACATAATATTCCCTCTATGGCATATATAAGCTAGTCGCTGTTCTCAGTTAGATAGACCCATTGCATTGCACTAAGTTCTGTTGCTACCTGCTTAAGCACAGATCAATTTGTAAGCCGATGTAAAAAGCATATTCAATTCAAGTGCAGCAGAATCAACCCCATAACAAAAAAGCACTGAGCTTATGTCGCATCAGTGCTTTTAATGTTGGCTCAGCTTGTTGTCTTAATAAGCTTTATGTTTTAGCCCATCAACAGAGTTCACAAACCGCCCTAGCTCCCAGCCTTTAATAGCTCAGAGCAAGATTGGCTGAGCAATTGTCGACAACGCCAAACCCCTAGTAAGGCGACGATTAAGGCTCCAGAAACAGGGGCAATACCCCACCAAGGCCAGTGCATGTATACATTAAGTTCAAATACTTGCGTCTTAAGTAGATATAACGCAAATTCGGCCACAATTACGGCTAACACACCCGCAATACCGCCAAGTAAGGCGAACTCTAAACCCGTTGCACTGCGCAATAACCATCCTGAGGCACCAAAGGTACGTAACACCGCCAGTTCACGTTGCCGAGTTGCCATGCCCGCTTCAGTCTGTGCAATCAAGACTAAGGCACTGGCTAATAACACTAAGGCCAGCACTAAAGACAACGACAGCGACACTTGCTCAATTATCTGCCGCAACTGCCCCACCATAGCGCCAACATCTATGATCGATATGGTCGGGAATTGCTGAATAAGCGCAAGGATCACTGCATCCTTAGGCGTACCATCAGCATTCATAGTCTTATCGTTAGTCGCCTGATCATTCAGATAGAAACTCGCCATCGAAGTATAAGCAAAAGGCGCGAGCGCTTCTTGGGTGAAAATCATAAAGAAGTTCGGTTGCAGTGTTTCCCAATGCACGGCACGAATACTGGCAACTTTAACTGTGAGCTCTTGATTATCAATCACGTAAGTCAGCTTATCGCCAAGACCAATACCTAAACGCTCCGCCACGCCAGACTCCACCGACACTTCATCGACGGCTTGATTAAAATGCCCCTCTAACAGTTCGTTGTTAGCAGGCAGTGTATTGCGCCACGTTAGATTTAACTCGCGCGAAATGCCCACTCTCCCCTTTTCACCCGCTTCGGACTGTTCATTCGAAATCAGTGCTTCACCATTAATTTGGGTTAACCGGCCACGGATCACCGGATAAATGTCCGTCGCCACTATCCCCTTAGTAGTCATGAAATCATTCAAGGGCTTTGCATCATCAGGCGCAATATTGACAAGGAAATAATTAGGCGCATTTTCGGGCAACTGTTTTTGCCATTCGTTAAGTAAATCTTGTCTTAACGCCAAAATAGTCAATAACAGTACCAGTGCAGCGCTAAAGCCAACCAATTGCACCGCATTTTGCCGCGCACGACGCCTTAGCCCCGCCAGCGCTAATTGCAAAGGATTGGTAGTCTTCATACCAACACTGTGTCCTGCTCGTATCATCACAAATCCAAGCAGACTTAATAGCACTGCCAGCAATAGCACAGCCGCGACCACTGTCAGAGT
Organism: Shewanella sp. DW31; assembly: GCF_015767295.1. NCBI lineage: Bacteria > Pseudomonadati > Pseudomonadota > Gammaproteobacteria > Alteromonadales > Shewanellaceae > Shewanella > Shewanella sp. DW31. The sequence continues at coordinate 138,943 of NZ_JADWMP020000009.1, read as the reverse complement.
CAAAGTCCAACTTTGGGAATACAAATAGCCCAATAGCGCCATAGCCCCTAGACTCAGTAGCAAATGCAGCCACATACCAAGCTGTAAGCCTTCTAACTGGCGCTGCAACACCCGCAGTGGCGGAATAGCCAGTAAACGCATCAATGGATAAGCCGAAAACATAAAGGCGCTGATGAGCCCAGTGCTGATACCGAGTAATAATGGCCGTGTGAGTGGCGGTGAATAGGCCGCAATTTCGGGTGGCAAGAGATAACTGATCCCAAAATCGAGTAACCCTCCCCCAATAAGGCCTAGACCAATTCCCAGTAGCGTTACCAACAATAAATGAGTACCAAACAACAGGCGAATTTGCTTTGCCGAGGCGCCAAAGGTTTTCAGCATGGCCACCACATCGTAATGGCGCTGACAATAACGCTGGGCGGCAATACCGATCGCCGCGCAGGCCAATGCAATGCCCATCAAACTTGCCAGCAGTAAGAAGCGCTCCGCTCGCTTAACGGCTCCCGCAATCGGCGAGTCACCGGATTGCACATCGACCCAACGCTGGGTACTATTCAAAAGCGGTTTAACACTTTGTTCAAAGGCCGTAAGCGAGGCTTCATCTCCGGCAAATTGATACAGATAAGTCACGCGACTGCCCGGTTGAATAACACCTGTTTTGGCGACATCCTCCATCCGCATCAATACCACAGGCGATGAAGCAAAAGGATTAAAACCTGCGTCGGGTAAGCGGCTGATCTCATTGCTGAGCACAAATTCGCTGTTACCTAGTTCGATGGATTTGGGATAACCCAAAAGTCCGCCTAAGCGAGTCTCAAACCAGATTTCGCCCGCTTGAGGTAACGCCTTTGTTTTACCGCTGGTGAGTTCAATATCCCCCTTAAGCGGGTAACCCGACTCTACGGCGCGTACTGTGACTAACTGAAACTTATCTCCCGAATAGACCATGGAATTAAATTGCATGTTAGTCACATGCTTAAGCCCAAGCGCTTCGGCTTTGGATAAAATCGCCGCATCAATTTTAACCGGCGAATCGATAATACGGTCGGCCGCAATAAACTGTGAAGCTTGACCACTAATTGCCACTTGCAGACGTTCACTCACCCGCGCCAAGCCACTCACAGACAAAACTGCGAGCGTAATAGCGAGGATAATCAATAACAATTGTCCTTGCTGTAACTCGCGTTTAAACAGGCGCCATGCCAGACTTAACTCCATTATTAAGCCTCCTTAACATCAGCTAGCAGTTCTGTTTGAGTGATATCTTCCTGTAAATGGCCGTTATCCATCACTAGTTGACGCTCACACCGCTTGGCCAGCAGCAGATCATGGGTAACAAGGACTAAGGTTGTATGGCTTTCTTGATTAAGCTCAAACAACATATCGGCAATCTTATGGCCGTTGACGCTGTCTAAATTGCCTGTTGGTTCATCGGCAAACAAAACTGTAGGTTCACAGATAAAAGCGCGGGCAATCGCCACCCTTTGCTGTTCACCACCCGAAAGCTGTTTGGGTAAATGGGTCAAGCGATGGGATAAACCAACACGCACCAACATGGCCTGCGCTTTTTCCTTGGCATTGCTCACACCCGCAAGCTCGGCGGGTAACATGACGTTCTCGAGTGCAGTTAAGGTATCCACTAACATAAAGGATTGAAAAATAAAGCTGACCTTCTGTTTACGCAGTGCCGCTTTTTGCTCTTCATTCAGTGGTGATAATGCCACACCATCGAGCCAAATCTCCCCCGACGTAGGCGTATCAAGCGCCGCAAGCAATCCCAATAAGGTGGATTTGCCTGAACCTGATGGGCCGAGAATAGCCACACTCTCACCTTGCTTGACATCTAAGTTAATGCCCTTGAGGATAGTGAGCGTTCCTTCCTGAGTAATCACTGATTTTTCGAGGTTAACAACATTAATGGCACTGTTTTTTAAGATGACGTTAGACATAGGATCCTTCTTATATAAATCGTTCTGGTATCAATCGCTAAGATTAAAATCAATGGCGAAGACCCTAGGGGCATTCATCCTACTGAGTGTACTCATGGTCACGCCCGCTCACGCGGCAAAGATACTGATCCTCGGCGATAGCTTAGGCGCTAGCTACGGCATGGCAGAACAGTCAGGCTGGGTAGCACTACTGCAAAAAAATCTGCCCGAACATCAGTTTACCAATGGCTCAGTGAGCGGCGAAACCACAGCGGGCGGCCTACGCCGATTACCCGCCTTGCTCGATTCTGTTGCTCCCGATCTTGTGGTCGTTGAGCTAGGAGGTAATGATGGTTTACGTGGATTCCCCCCAACGCAACTCGAAAATAATCTAATCCAAATCATTACCCTAGCCAAAGATAGCGGCGCAAAAGTGCTGCTGACCGAGATCATGGTACCGCCTAACTATGGCCCTCGCTATACCCAAAAGTTCACCCAAGTGTATCAAGACATATCTAAAACCCAGAATATAGTGTTGATCCCCTTCTTTATGCAGGATATCGCGCCCCATCCAGAATTAATGCAAAGGGATGGCATTCATCCCAACGAAAAGGCGCAAGCTCAGATTGCGGCTTGGATGCAACCATGGATAGAAAATGCGTTAACCCAATAAAATAGCTGCTATTTTAAGCTAACGAACCGCTTACTTAGCTAAACTCATGTTCAACGGATAAAAACGTGTTCTAACGCAAGATTCACCCTATAGATAAACAGTAAAATTCGTGTTAGCAAATGGTTAACTCAAACAAGGAGTCAATATGTCCCTTAGCCATCAGCAAAAAGTGTACATACCCAAGGAAGCCCGTACAAATCAATACATCACAGCCGAAATCAAGGTGACGGATGAGCTACTCAATCAATATCCCGATTATCAAAGCTGTTATCAAACGTTAAGCCGTTTGATATTTAATTTGGCAGAACAACACGATCTCCGTAATGTTCACGTGATCACTAACGATAAACTGCCAGTAGTGCGTTACCATACCGAAGCATATTGCTTCCAAACCACTGAACAAATTCTATTTTTTTATAACCCAGCCTACCACGAAGCCCAAAACTTATTCTCGCAAGAAAACTATCGCGCCCGTAAACTGCGCATTGTGTTTCTCGCCACAGGTGACGATATTCGCAGTAATTCCGCCAGTTTCCATATCAAGGTGCGTGAGTTACTCACTGAATTAATGCCCTTAATGCCAATAAGCGATCTTAAGGTTAAGGTCCGCGACCATCAGCATTTATCCTATGATCTGTTCGCAAAAGCTAAGGGCTATAAAGAAACCTATGGTTATAAACTGCGCGCCATCGGCCCAAGATATAAAGCCAGAAAATGTGAGTTACCAGAAAACGTTAGCTCTCTTACCTATGTGACGGTGAGCTTGCCGCTGAGCCGCAAACTCAAACAGGGTTTATTACCTGACTCAGCCACTGACTTTACGCCTTTATATCAGCATCTTGAAGACTGCTTCCTCAAAGCGGCAGCTAATAGACAGCTGACACGCCTTGCTATGATAGCGAACGGCTTAACACCACTTGTGCGTAACAGTAAGTTTGAAAAGCTCGACAGCAAAGCCGAAGTACAAATGATAGGGTTTGATCCTAATGCGACTGAGCAACAAGTTATCCGTCGTTGGGATGCCGATAACTTAGTCGAAGCCGCGCACTTTACCATAGTGGCAGGTACTAAGGACTGTGACGATTCGGGTTTCGGTCGTTTTATGAACAATGTTGAAACGGCTCTGAAGGCCTTCGCAGCCGACATAGGTGTCGATCCGGAGCGTGAAGATCTCATCGTACGCTTCCATCAACATATCAGCTATCAAATCTAACCCACTTCGGTATTAGCCGCGAAAGCTCAGCAAATGAAAACGCCTGCAAATGCAGGCGTTTTTACTTTTATTCACCAATAGACAGAATTACATAGGACGATTTTTTTCTATGAGGCGATTGAAAATAGCGTTCACAGACAAAGAGGCACCGTGGGCAATTTTATCAGCGAGTTTCTTTCTCACCTGATAACGTATCTTGTACACAGTACGCTCTGTGGCGAGTGACATTATCACATCATCGCTGGTCGAAATCGCATCAACTAAACCTAATTCAATAGCTTGCTGACCGTACCAATGCTCGCCAGTAGCGACTTTCACTAAATCCAACTCAGGGCGATACTTACCAACAAACGCTTTAAATAAGACGTGGGTTTCTTCGAGTTCTTCTTGAAACTTCTGTCTTCCCTCATCGGAGTTTTCACCAAATACTGTCAAGGTGCGCTTAAAATTACCGGCCGTATGTTGCTCATAATCAATTTCATGCTTTTTCAGCAGGCGATTAAAGTTAGGCAGTTGAGCAACAACACCAATAGAACCGACAATGGCAAAAGGTGCAGCATAAATTTTATTCGCTACACAAGCCATCATATAGCCACCACTGGCGGCGACTTTATCAACACAGACAGTCAATGGAATATCTGATTGACGTAAGCGATCTAACTGGCTGGAGGCTAAACCATAACCATGCACCATACCACCGCCACTCTCTACATTGACAACCACTTCATCGCCTTTTTCTGCGATAGCGATAATTGCACTGATTTCTTCACGCAGTGATGCAACCTCAGCGGCATCGATACTGCCCTTAAAATCAATCACGAACACTTTGCCCGTGCAGGCTTCATCTGCGGCTTTGTCTTTTGCCTTTTCGTCAGCTTTTAATTGCTTTTCATAGGCTTTGAATTGTTTCTTTGACAGAAGTTCTTCTTTTAAGCCATGCTTAAGTTCTTCTAACTCTTCAGACAAGTTAGTGATCCTCAGCTCGCCCTTATCTGACTTGTGTTTTACAGTAGAAGCCAACACCACAATAATAACGGCAACGATTGCGACCACTATTGTGACGGCTTTCGCCAAAAACATTCCATACTCGTATAAAAATTCCAAAGTGTTCTCCGTTAGGGCGTTACATCATTCAGTCAATTGCGCGCTATTCTAACAGCCTAAAAGCCCATAAAAAAACCCAGCAAAGGCTGGGTTTTTCCGATTAAGGCAAGATTAGTTAGGACAAGTCGCAATGACCCCACTGTTTGTCACTAAAATCGTCACGTCGTCCTTACCTGCAGTAGCAGCATAGGTTGCCACTTGAGTCTGCATTTCAACCGTGGCAGCCGCGGCCATACCATCCGTTGATTCCTTTTCTTTAGGATCAACAATCGAACTGTGGTGACCTTTAGCGAAACGCACAACGCCATGACCTTTGCTCGTGCTATCGGCACAAGGTAGCCCGATGGCAGCGATCAGCGGCTCAGTGCCCGATAATGGGAAGTTATCGACGCGATTAGGCAGCACTTGATCTGCTAAGTTACCGTTACCATCACCCGCAACTTCAATTAAGTGCACAGGTAAGCCAGTCGCTTTTAACATAGCAGCATGGTTAACAGGATCTGCAGAATCTACCGCTGTTTGAACCGCAAAGGCAAACGTCGGAATAAACTGTGCGTATACCGCCTGCACCAGTGCCGCATATTCAGGGCTACCAGGCTCATAACCTGCTGTATTAGCCGCATCGACCTGTGCTTGGAAAGTTGCAGATGCCGTAATATTACTAAACAGTACTGGGCCAAAGGTTGCAGAACCTGCGAATGATCCTGCTAATCCACCTGCTGGCGCAACTAAGGATACAGCATTGATAACATAAGCATTTGGCAAGGCATCGCCGGTTGCTGGATTCTTCATACCTGTGCTGGCATAGGTCGCAAAATCGGTGCCCACAATGGCGCCTAAACTCAGACCTTGAGCACTGATTTTAGTCACATCAAATACTTGCGGCTGACCTGCTTGTGCTAAGCCCTGTGCTAAGCCCGTAAGAGCAAGACGCACCCCTAAATGGTCCATCGTCGCTTGACGGAAATTATCTCGCACCGACAAAGTGCTAGAAATATTCACAAACACCAACGGGTTACCATTTTTAAAGGCGTCCGGTTTACCAACAACTGCACCGAAGGCAGGATCTGTCGCAGAGACTTCATAAATCCCATCTCCGTTAGCATCAAATGAACGCGCACCGTGAAGTGGCATATCAATAGCAACAGTCGCAACCCCCATTGCCGCATACGTGCCGGCATAGGCCAATGACATTTCTTTACCGCCACCTAAACCGTGAAGGGCAATTGTTGTTGGCCAACCAGATGTAGGAGGAATAAACTCACGACCTTGCTGTTGATAAAAAGCGGCCAATTTCGTTGCATTGGGCATAGAAATCAGTACGGATACTGTTTCATAACCTTTGATTGCTGGAATAGGATTGAACTTAGTCAGATGTTTGGTTTTATCAACTGCCGTACCATCATCTAAAACCCATGTTTTACCCGCCATTAACGAGGGATTGGCTAAAGCATCAGCAGGGTTGGCAATACCATTAGCCACGGCTTGCATACCAAAATTATTCTGGCTGAGTGTGCCCGCTTGCAGGGCTAGTAGCACAGAGACAGGGCTATCACCTTGGGCTTTCCAATGACCATTAATTAATGGTTTACCTTCAGCGGATAAACAACCAACTGAAGAACAATCACCGTAAATAGGCAGTTTAATTTTTGCCGTATACACATCAGCCAAGTTTGCGGCAACATAGGCAGCTCCAGCAGCCGGTGTTAAGCCCGCCACTTGAGCCACAGTCAATCCAGTTGGTGTTGGCATCTGGGCAAAGCTTGGTGCATAGGGAGCACCCTTCGCCATCAGCAATTTGGTGGTTTCATAGACGTTAGCAACAGACTGAGTTGTAAATAAGCCAGAGTAACTGATGGTTAAAGGATCGACCTTATGGGCCGCAGCAATCCCTTTCTCATAACTATTCACTAAGGTTTGCAGCATCAATTGGTCTGGCGTTTCTAAAGGTAACGTATTGATATCCAGCTTCAACAAACCATAGGTCGTTGAAGGAGCGATACCACGACCTTCAGAATCTTGAATAAGATTCGTTGTCGCATAAATATAAGATTGCCCAGCTTTGAGTGGCTTAAGCGGAATTATTACCACTTTTTTGCCCGAAGCGGTTGATATAAAGTCAACGCCAAACTGCAACTCAGCACCCACTTTACAGGCTGAAACTGACGGTTTAGCCTTACATTCGGGATCAGACGATAATGCGCCGCCTACTGTGGCTTCAAACATTCTGACAGCACCCGGTTGTGCAACCGATGCCGCCATTAAGGTCAGCGGTGTACCGTCATGTTTTTTCGCCAAATCGATATCAATAGAAATCGGTGATGTTGTCGACCACCCATCTAACGCCCCAAGCGCTATTTGTGGATCAACATAATTGCCCGAGCTTTCACCCGGAATCGATAATGTGCCATCTTTGGTGCCACTGAACAGCAAATCATTCGGTAATGGAACTTTTGAATTAGCAGGGTCGAACACCATGTGCGATTCAGGGATGAGCACTTCTGTCTTATCCTTGAGTTCATTAAAACTGTCCTCACCACATCCTGTGAGGCCCAGTGCAGATGCAATCGCAACACCCAAAATGAGTCTTTTCATCTTTTTTCCCCAAATCTTGTTGTAATAGTTTTGTTTTCCCCAAGAAATTAGTCACAATAGCTTTTAGATCTGTGACCAATAGGGCTTATGTTAGCCCCTAACTCATTTCAAGTTAACGTAAAAATATTGAGTTAGCCACAAGTTTGTCACAAAGATTTTAGCTATTGATAACAAAGTTTCATTCATTTGTTTGAAACATGCGTTTATCACTTCGGCGACTCTAGAAGTGGCGGGCATTCTCGCCAAGAGGAAAAAGAGACTCATGTTGGAATATCAAGCAGCAAAAGATTTACTCAAGGGCAAGACGATTTTAGTCACAGGCGCTGGTGCTGGCATAGGCCGAACCGCCGCCATTGAGTTTGCAAAACACGGCGCCACTGTGATTTTACTTGGTAAAACAGTGAAAAAATTGGAAGCAGTTTACGACGTAATAGAACAAGCCGGTTATCCCAAACCTGCTATAGTGCCATTAGATCTTAAGGGCGCAACGGAACAAAATTACCGCGATATGGCCGATACCATTGCCGAGCAATTCGATCATTTAGACGGCTTATTACATAACGCTAGCTTACTCGGTGCCTTAGGTCCGTTTGAACACATAGATATTCCATCACTCGAAGACGTGCTCAAAGTGAACGTCACGGCCCAAGTCATGCTAACTAAAGCATTACTACCTGTGATGCGCCAAGCACCCAGTGCATCGATTATCTTTACGTCGAGCAGTGTGGGTCGTCAAGGCCGCGCTTATTGGGGACCTTATGCCTTCTCTAAATTTGCCACCGAAGGCATGATGCAAGTTCTCGCCCATGAATGCGATGGCACCTCAGTTCGAGTTAACAGCATCAATCCAGGAGCTACCCGCACTGAGATGCGCGCTAAAGCCTACCCTGCAGAGAATCCTCTGGATCTCAAAACCGCTGAAGAGATCATGCCGACCTATCTCTATTTGATGGGTCAAGATTCTAGTGCCGTCAACGGACAGCAGTTTAACGCACAGTAATCGAATCGCTTATTGAGTTTCTGCCGGTATGATTCAGCAATATTAAAGGGCCTATCAAGGGCTCTTTAATATTTTAGATATTCTCAAAATGAAACCCAGAACTTGTCGATGACATTAAGTACGACAAAGATACCGCACCGCCAATCTTAGCTTAAATGAATTTTTGCAAAATAAATCATAGCTTTAGCTTTGGCGACTCTGTTTGATTCATCAAGCGAATTTTGCGTATCCAGCTGTGAGTCAGCTAACTCATGGCTGGAGTAATAACTTACCCACAACTCATTTCCATCAATAACAACGCCCGCATAACTAGTATCGCCCTTCGATGGCAGTGTCAGTAGTTCTTGAACCACGCCAGTATCTGGATGAATTTCAACTAAAGCCGTTCGAACTTGTTCATCATATAAACGCACTACAGCCAACAAACGGGATTGATACATCAACATCACTGGCCCACCAATGCGCTTATCGAGTTCTTGCCATTGCCAATCAGTGAATGGCATTTGACTGCGGCCGAGTAAACCGACAAATTCTGGGCCCCATACGGGATCGCGCCTCAATAGACAAAAGCCGTTTTCTTGATGAAAAACAATGGCAGTTTCGTTGACATAACCTTGATTATTAAACACCTTTAACCAAGTCTCAAACTGCACCCCATCATCACTTTTATACAAGCGGGTATCGCCATCAGGCCCAGCGCGATAACCCACGCCATAGAGTGCATTTTGATGCTCGGTTAAGCGCCATAACCAATAGCCTTTATCAGCGACTTTTAACGCATCCGACCACGCTAGCCCATTGGCTGAGCGCCAAAGATATGATTGTAAGCCAGACTTATCGTGTAAAGTCCCGCCACCGAGTAAGAGTAATGCCCCTTGATACTCTATCAGTTTGCCATCGCGTAAATCCGCCTCATCCGAACGGATCAGCGCCACGCTCTGCCAAGTGTCGCCTAAATCCGCTGAGCGTAGAATTCGTAGCGCACCATCGGGTGACACATGGGCAGTCCCTTCACGGAAAACGCAAAACAGTGCCCCCTGAAACGTGATTAAATCGGTAAACGCATTATGGGCAGCGTGTTCCCAAATCCGTTTCACTGAAATTAGCTTCATCCATTCACTCCTCAATCCAACTGAGACTTGTTATAACATAGCTGCAAATAACAGAAAGCAAAAAGGCCGCTTAGCGGCCTTTTTCATTGGGATAAAACAACTTAGCTGCGCTGACGCGATGGCTTAGGTTTTCCCGATCCGGTTACTTTATGCTTACGTACGGCGCGGCGAATTTTAGCACTCTTCACCTGAGCACGGGCTACGCTGTGTTTATCAGCGGCGAGCATAGTACGAGTTTCGGGCTCAAGACCCGCCAGCTTACGCAAGTAGTTAACTTGCTCTACGGGCAATTCAACCCAGCCACCGCGAGGCAGTGATTTTGGCAGTTCGACCATACCATAACGAATACGGATCAAACGACTCACCTGTACTTCTTGGGATTCCCACAAACGGCGCACTTCACGGTTGCGACCTTCGCGTAAACACACATGCCACCACTGGTTCATGCCTTCGCCGCCCGCTGGTTTGATGCTATCAAACTGCGCAGGGCCGTCTTCTAACATGACGCCAGTACGTAAACGTTGTACTGTCGCCTCAGGGATTTCACCAAAGGTACGCACTGCGTATTCGCGGTCGACTTCGTTCGATGGATGCATTAAACGGTTCGCCAACTCACCATCTGACGTAAACAACAATAAGCCTGAGGTGTTAATGTCTAAACGGCCAACCGCTACCCAGCGTGAATCACGCACTTTAGGTAAGCGATCGAATACCGTTGGACGGCCTTCTGGATCTTTACGACTACAAATTTCGCCTTCAGGTTTATGATATGCCAGCACACGGCAAATCACATCTTCGGCAGACTTTAACGAAATGGCTCTGCCATCGATACGCACTTTAGCATCAGCTTCAATACGATCCCCAAGGCTAGCAATTTCACCATCAATACTAACTCGGCCTGCAGCAATCCATGCCTCCATCTCACGACGGGAGCCATGGCCTGCACGGGCCAAGACTTTCTGCAATTTTTCACTCATTAGTATTTTGCTCTTCTGACTGTTCTGGCGATGATTTCAAACCTGAAAAAACCGCCTGCAATGACTCAGTATCCGACAGCGGCGGTAAATCCGCTAAGGTATCTAAGCCAAAATATGCTAAAAATTCTAAGGTAGTGGCATATAACGCGGGTCGCCCCGGTACTTCTTTATGGCCAACTACTTTAATCCAATGTCTATCTGACAAACTTTTTATGATATGGCTACTTATAGCCACACCGCGCACCTGTTCAATATCGCCGCGAGTCACAGGTTGACGATAAGCAATCACCGCCAAGGTTTCTAATGTCGCACGCGAATATTTAGGCGCCTTTTCTTGCCACAGAGGCTGCAAAAAAGGACTCAAGACTTCTAAGGTCTGGAAGCGATAACCTCCAGCGACTTTCACAAGTTGCACACCTCTGTCTTGATAATCCTGCTGCAGCTCATCCAATGCAGCTTTTATTTTGTCTCTGGAAACCGTGAAATCCACCAATACAGTGTCTTTCAACATTTTCGCCGACAAGGGTTTCCCCAATACAAACAAACTCGCTTCAATAAGCTGTTTTAATTGAGTCGGATTTATCTGCATCAATTAATAGGCCTTAACGTAAATAGTTGAAAACGGCTCTGTTTGGTACAATTCGACCAATAATTCTTTGACTAATTCCATCAAAGCTAAGAAGGTGACTACCACGCCGGCACGGCCTTCTTCTAGGGTAAATAAACGTTCAAATGCCGTAAAATCTTCCGAGTTCAACATGGCTAAAATCTGGCTCATGCGCTCACGGGTCGATAACTGTTCACGCTTAACATGATGATCTTCATAGGCATCGATACGTTTGAGTACATCACCAAAGGCGCGGGCAATTTCAAACAACGAAACTTCTGGCGGGATCATTAACGGCTTAATGTCGGGTGCTGCCACTGCTTTGGCTTGAAATACATCCCGCTCGAGCCGCGGTAAATCATCGAGTTTTTGCGACGCTTCTTTAATCACTTCATAGGCTTTAAGCTGCCGAATAAGCTGTGCCCGTGGATCTTCCTCAACCTCATCTTCGGCCACCATACGCGGCAGCAGCAAACGGGATTTAATCTCGGCAAGCGTTGCCGCCATCACTAAATAATCAGCGGCAAGTTCGATTCGAGCCTGAGTCAGCAACGTAATATATTCTAAATACTGCGCGGTGATTTGCTGAATGGGTAAATCGACAACGTCTAATTTTTGCTTACGGATCAAATATAAAAGTAAATCCAATGGCCCTTCAAAGGACTCGAGGAACACTTCCAATGCCTCAGGCGGAATAAACAAATCCAGCGGCATTTCGGTCATTGCCTGACCACGAATAACGGCTAAGGGTAAACTTTGTTGCGTGCCCTGCATCCGCTATCTTGCTCCGTTAACACTGCGCTATCCAACCTAGGCTAACGCCAAACGCGCGATTATACCTGTAAATCTACGGCGATAAAACTGCCAAATGTTGACTACCACTATCCGAATCACTTACCCGCATCCATTAGCGATAAATCTAATGCGGCAAATTTAGAGGAACGGCGTGATATCACCCGCGCCTTCACGTAAAATCTCGGCGCCATCTTCAGACATATCAATCACAGTCGTTGGCTTTTCGCCTAAATAACCACCGTGGATAATCACATCCACCTGATGCTCGAGCAAATCACGAATTTGTTCAGGATCAGACTCGGCAAATTCTGCATTCGGCATCACTAAACTGGTCGACATCAGCGGCGCATCTAAGGCTTCAAGTAACGCCAGTGCGATCACATTGTCGGGCACACGAATACCTATGGTCTTTTTCTTGTCATTTTGTAAGCGACGCGGTACTTCTTTAGTCGCTTTGAAAATGAAGGTATAAGGTCCAGGCGTGCAACTTTTTAGGATGCGATACGCCTGATTATCCACTTTAGCGTAAGTCGCAAGCTCGGATAAATCGCGGCACATCAAGGAAAAGTTATGATCGTTCTCAATTTGACGAATTCTCGCCATCCGCGTCATCGCGTCTTTCTCACCAATCAGGCAGCCTAAGGCATAGCCCGAATCGGTGGGATAAACAATCACACCGCCGCTTTTCAATACGGCAACCGCCTGACTAATAAGCCGCGTTTGCGGATTTACTTCATGTACATAAAAAAACTGACTCATGGTCGTTCCATCCAAGATTCCGATTGCCAGACCCAATCAATACCTTGGGGCTGATACAGATTTTTACCTAATTCTATCCAATTGCTCGGAAAGTGAAAATCACTCCCTATCGATGCAAGCAACTGGTTTTGGACACTCAGCGCCACAAGATTGGCCCTGTCGTCTAATGTTTGCTGGCCAAGCACCACTTCCATGGCATCTCCACCCGCTTCTTTAAATTCACGCACTAAGCGCTTAAGCCACTTAGCCGATAACTTATAACCACTGGGGTGCGCCAACACGGCTAACCCACCTGCGTTATGGATGATATCAATAGCACTGGCCATATCACCCCAATTATTAGGCACATAACCGGTTTTACCGCGTGCAAGGTAGCGTTTAAAGACGCTCGGCATATCCACAGCATGACCATTTTCAGCCATCCAGCGAGCGTAATGTCCACGGCTCAATGCCGCATCACCCGCCAACGCCTTAGCACCTTCGTAGGCACCTTCAATGCCAGCTTTAGCTAATCTATGACCAATTTCTTGAGCACGTAATTCACGTAATTCACGCTGGTTTTCTAAAAATGCTAATAACGCTGGATTATCAGCATCGAAGTTAAGCGCCACTATGTGGATATCGTAACTGTTCCAGCGAGTAGAGATTTCCACGCCAGAAATCAATTTCAATGGAGTAGCTTGTGCCTGATTAAAGGCACGGGCTTCAGGTAAACCAGCCACTGTGTCGTGATCGGTAATGGCAAATAACTGCACACCCTTTTCAAGGGCTCTTGCCACCAATTCAGACGGCGTTAATTGACCGTCTGATGCGGTCGTGTGGCTATGTAGATCAGCCAATATGCTTTGAGTATTCATGGCGCTATTGTACGCGAACTTGTTAACAAATGCGCTGTTATCTCGTATTTTGTGGCTGAGTAACATCAATTTTATGCATCATTGCAGCGAATAAATCGCAGGAAGTGAAAAATATTCAATTGACATTCAGCTCCAGCTAAGGTTTTCTATACACCAATTGACTGAATTAGCGAGACCCTTTTGAATGACACACATTAACGCTTCATTAAACATCATTTGGTGGTGGCACTTCCCAACGTAGCGGGTGGTGTGAAGCTCTGTGCTCATTTGAAAGTGACCAGAATCAACAAGAAGCCCGCAGAAATGCGGGCTTTTTTGTTAGGTGCGAAAAATGTCGGCAGACTCGGGTAAAAAAATTAAGAAAGCGAGATAACTCATGATGTTAAAGACATTTTATAAGGTAGCTGGAATATGAACATGCCCAAACAGACATTCGCACGCTCAAGCACACTCAAGGCGGCATTAACCTACCACAGCGATCCACTACGCTTATATCAGCACATCACCCAAGATGCGCCCCATACTATGTTGCTCGAATCGGCCGAAATCGACAGTAAAGATCACTTAAAAAGCATGGTGATGACCCATGCCGCCATGATGATCCGCTGTGACGGTTATCAGCTGACCTTCACTGCACTGACCGACAATGGCGCGAGCTTACTTGCTCCCATCGCGCTATTTTTCAGTACTGCTGTCAATGTAGCCCGAGATAACTTGACCTTAGTGGTGACGCTGCAAAAAGACACTCAGCTGCAGGATGAAGATGCGCGCTTAAAATCGACCTCGCCACTCGATGGTCTGCGGATGTTTATCCAGCAGATTGATTGTGGCGCTCATACTGACAGCCAGACTAAACCCGCCTTTGAGGATCTGTTTTTAGGTGGCGTACTGGCCTACGACTTGATTGATACCGTCGAACCACTGCCAGCCGTACCGAACCGCGATAACGATTGCCCTGATTACCTATTTTACCTCGCTGAAACCTTAATCCTTATCGATCATAAACTTAAACAAGCCGACATCATTACCCATAACTTCAGTCACGATTCAGCTCAATATGCCACCATCACCGCAACGCTAAGTGAGCGGGTACAAAGTTTAACTGCAGAGTGTAAAACCCTCGGTAATTCACCTGCCGATATACCGACACTGGTCGCCATCGACGCAACTGAGCAAGTCAATATTTCCGATGAGGTGTTCAAACAAACCATTATCGATTTGAAAGAACACATTATTGCGGGCGATATTTTCCAAGTAGTGCCATCCCGTAGCTTTAGTTTGCCTTGCCCGAATACTTTAGGGGCTTATCGTGCCCTGCGCCTGACGAACCCTAGCCCTTACATGTTTTATTTCAGAGGCCAAGATTTCACGCTTTTTGGTGCCTCACCAGAAAGTGCGCTCAAATTTGATGCCAGCAGTAATCAGGTGGAAGTCTATCCGATTGCTGGCACCCGTAAACGCGGTAAAACCGCCACGGGCGAGATTGATTTTGACTTAGACAGCCGTATTGAACTTGAACTGCGTTTAGATAAAAAAGAACTGTCGGAACACTTAATGCTGGTCGATTTAGCGCGCAACGATATCGCACGCATCAGCCAAAGCGGCAGCCGCAAAGTCGCCGAACTATTAAAAGTTGACCGTTATTCCCATGTGATGCACCTCGTCAGCCGTGTAACGGGTCAACTGCGCCAAGATTTAGATGCCCTGCATGCTTATCAGGCCTGTATGAATATGGGCACATTAGTGGGCGCACCAAAAGTACGTGCATCACAACTGGTACGCCAAGCAGAAAAAGCCCGTCGCGGCAGCTATGGCGGCGCTGTGGGTTACCTTAATGCCCTTGGAGACATGGACACTTGCATCGTGATCCGCTCCGCCTTTGTTAAAAATGGTACCGCCTTTATTCAAGCGGGCGCTGGCGTGGTATTTGATTCTGATCCCCAAAGCGAGGCTGATGAAACCCGTCAAAAAGCCCAAGCCGTGATTTCGGCCATCAAAATGGGCGCTGGACTGCTAGTAACTGAATCACCAGTGAATGAATCGTCAGCCCAATCCACTTCAGCACAATCCTCTTCAGCACAATATAAATAGGAGCCAAACATGAAACTCTATCTACTCGATAACTTTGACTCCTTTACCTATAACTTAGTGGATCAATTTCGCAGCCTTGGCTGTGAAGTGGTGATTTACCGCAACGATGTTGCCGCCGATTATATCGCTGAAAAACTGCTTAACGAACAAGAGCCTGCAGCCCTCGTGTTATCACCAGGACCAGGTGCACCCCATGAGGCAGGTTCTATGATGGCACTTATCGCCAAAGTTGCGGGTAAGGTGCCTATGCTGGGTATCTGCCTTGGGCATCAAGCCATGGTGGAATATTACGGCGGCACAGTGGCACGCGCACCTTTTGTGGTACACGGCAAGGCAAGCCCGACTTTCCATGACGGTACTGGCGTATTTGCCAGTTTGCCCTCTCCCCTGCCCGTTGCCCGCTATCACAGTCTCGTCGCCACTCAAGTGCCGGATTGCCTGCAAGTGATCGCAACCACTGAAGATATGCCTATGGCGATTTTGCACCCTGAGCATAAAGCCGTTGGGTTTCAGTTCCACCCAGAATCAATTCTGACGACGTTGGGCAGCACACTGCTCATTCAAACCTTGGCATTTCTGACCCAAGACATGACAGTAGGAGTAAATGCATGAGTACAAACAATATTCAGCCTTTACTCGACCTTTTATACCAAGGTAAGAGTTTAAGTCGCGAGCACACCTTTGAGATTTTTAGCGCGTTAATTCGCGGTGAAATGAGTGAAGCCACTATGGCTGGCATGTTAGTCGCGCTCAAGATGCGCGGCGAAACCATTGATGAAATCAGCGGCGCCGCCGATGCGATGCGCGCCGCCGCCAAGACGTTTCCCTACTCGAATGGCGATAACCTTAGCAATGGAATCGTTGACATAGTTGGCACGGGTGGCGATGGCTTTAATACCATTAATATTTCCACCACTGCGGCCTTTGTTGCCGCGGCGGCGGGCGCCAAGGTCGCCAAACACGGCAATCGTAGCGTGTCGAGTAAATCGGGTTCATCGGATCTTTTGGCGCAGTTTGGCATTGACTTAACCATGTCACCAGACACCGCCAGTCGTTGCCTCGACGCATTGAACCTGTGCTTTTTATTTGCGCCCCACTACCACGGCGGAGTAAAACATGCGGGGCCGGTCAGGCAAGCACTGAAAACGCGCACTTTATTCAATGTGTTAGGGCCACTTATCAATCCTGCCCGCCCCGAATTTATGTTACTTGGCGTGTATAGCCCTGAGTTAGTCTTACCGATAGCGAAAGTATTAAAGGCGCTTGGCACAAAACGCGCTATGGTAGTGCACGGCAGTGGTTTAGATGAAGTCGCGCTGCACGGCAACACCCAAGTGGCCGAATTAAAAGACGGCGACATCATAGAGTATCAACTCACGCCCGCCGATTTAGGTGTGCCTTTAGCACAAATCAGTGACTTAGAAGGCGGCGAACCCGCGCAGAATGCCTTGATCACCGAGGCAATTTTAAAAGGTTACGGCACAAATGCGCATGCCAATGCGGTCGCCATCAATGCCGGTTGTGCTTTATATGTGTGTGGGATTGCTGATTCAGTGAAAACAGGAACCTTACTTGCGCTCAGTACCATACAAAGCGGTAAAGCCTTTGAATTGTTAAGCCAATTAGCTAAAGTCAGCAGTGAAACAAAGGAATAAGTGGCAATGACTCAAGAACTGATAACAGATAGCCAAGATATGAGAACTCAGCCACAGGCAGCAACAAACCCTATGCCAAAAAGTAATGTGTTAACCCGTATTGTCGATACCAAAGCGGCCCATATTGCCGCACTGAAACTGCGTTTTCCTGAGGCCAGTCTGTCGCCAAAAATCTCTGACCGCAGTTTATTTGCCGCACTCAAGGCGCCCAAGGCGGGTTACATTTTAGAATGTAAAAAAGCCAGCCCGTCCAAAGGGCTTATCCGCGATGTGTTTGATGTAGAAGCCATTGCCGATATTTACGGAAAATATGCGGCGGGCATTTCGGTATTAACCGACGAGCAGTTTTTCCAAGGGGATATGGACTATATCCCTAAGGTGCGCGCTCGGGTGAACCAACCGATTCTGTGTAAAGATTTTTTTGTCGATGAATACCAAATTAAACTCGCTGCTCACCAAGGCGCCGATGCCATTCTGCTGATGCTATCCGTACTCGATGATGCGCAATATCAACGTCTGGCGAAAGAAGCCGCTAAGTATCAACTCGATGTGCTGACCGAAGTCAGTAATGAAGAGGAACTTAAACGCGCCATCGCATTAGATGCGCCGATTATTGGGATCAATAACCGTAACTTAAGGGATTTGAGTACCGATCTCGCTACCACAGAGGCCTTAGCGCCACACATTAGCAGCGACCGCGTGGTGATCAGCGAATCTGGTATCTACAACAATCAGCAAGTACGCCGCCTGAGTCCACTGGTTGATGGTTTCCTCGTCGGTAGTTCGATAATGGCCGAGGCTGATATCGACTTAGCCTGCCGTAAATTGATCTTCGGTCACAATAAAGTCTGCGGCCTCACCCGCATGGAAGATATTCGCGCCGCGGCAACGTCAGGTGCCGTCTATGCCGGGCTGATTTTTGCTGAAAAATCCCCGCGCGCATTAACCCTTAATGCAGCTGAACAATTGCTCAGGGAATATCGCGCATCCGCGGCTCCCGCCATTGAATTCGTCGGTGTGTTTGTTAATGCCGCGCCAAGCACCATTACGGATACCGCAGCCAGTTTGCAGTTATCTGCCGTACAGCTGCATGGCACTGAAACTGAACTTGAAATCGCACAACTCGCAGAGCGACTTGAGCAAGCGGGACTCACTACTCAAATTTGGAAAGCCGTCAGCGTCGATGCGCAAACGGGTGAGCTTGGTAACTTACCTCAGGGAGCATCGCGATATCTCTTTGATAGTAAAACGGCAGACCAATTTGGCGGCTCGGGCCAAGCCTTTAATTGGCAAAATATTGATGTAAAATCCCTCTGCCCACAAAAGGCCTATGCCATGTTGGCGGGCGGACTCAACGCCGACAATGCGGCCAGTGCCAATGCCCAAGGATTTTACGGTTTAGATTTTAATTCTGGCCTAGAAACCGCCGCAGGAATTAAATCGGCGCAACTGATCCAAACGGCTTTTGCCCATTTACGTCTCTAGCCTATCGCGCTAAGCAAGAAGCCCTAGATGCTGTTGGTGCTCGACAAGAGTGATGCTCAACAAACAATATGAACCTATTAATGCCAGTGGCCAAATAGATAACGGCTCAGTTAACACTATGATGCGGTTAACCCCAAGACGCTATTAGCACCATCAAGCCACTGACAAACTGATTGATAAGATAAGGAAAAAGGTATGTCAAAGTTAAAGCTTAACCCTTATTTCGGCGAATACGGCGGCATGTATGTGCCACAGATTTTAGTGCCAGCCCTTAAGCAATTAGAAACTGCCTTTGTGGAAGCGCAGGAAGATGACGACTTTAAAGCCGAATTTACCGATTTACTGAAAAACTACGCGGGTCGCCCAACAGCACTCACCTTAACCCGCAATTTAAGCCCAAATCCTATGGTGAAAATCTACCTTAAACGGGAAGATTTACTCCACGGCGGCGCCCATAAAACCAACCAAGTGTTAGGCCAAGCCCTGCTTGCTAAACGCATGGGTAAAAAAGAAATTATTGCTGAAACCGGCGCAGGACAACACGGCGTTGCCACCGCCCTTGCCTGCGCGCTGTTAGGCTTAAAATGTAAAGTCTATATGGGTGCCAAAGACGTTGCGCGCCAATCACCGAACGTATTTAGAATGCGTTTGATGGGCGCAGAAGTGATCCCTGTCACCTCAGGTTCTGCCACCCTAAAAGATGCCTGTAACGAGGCGATGCGCGACTGGTCTGGCAGCTACGAAAAAGCCCACTATCTTCTGGGCACAGCTGCGGGGCCACATCCGTTCCCAACCATAGTGCGTGAATTCCAACGCATTATTGGCGAAGAAACCAAGAAGCAAATGCTGGAACGTGAAGGTCGCCTGCCCGATGCCGTTATCGCCTGTGTGGGCGGCGGTTCCAACGCTATCGGCATGTTTGCTGATTTTATCGACGAACCAAGTGTCGAACTGATTGGCGTCGAACCTGCGGGTAAAGGCATAGACACGCCAATGCACGGCGCGCCGCTTAAACACGGTAAGACTGGTATTTTCTTCGGCATGAAAGCGCCTTTGATGCAAGACAGCGAAGGGCAAATCGAAGAATCTTACTCGATTTCAGCCGGATTGGACTTCCCCTCCGTTGGCCCGCAGCACGCGCATCTTAATGCCACTGGCCGCGCCCGTTATGAATCGGCTACCGACGATGAAGCCTTAGAAGCCTTCCAACAACTGGCGCGCTGTGAAGGGATTATCCCCGCATTAGAATCAGCGCATGCTATCGCCTATGCCGTCAAAATGGCGCGCGAGTGCACCAAAGAAACCATTTTAGTGGTCAATCTTTCCGGTCGTGGCGACAAAGATATTTTCACCGTTTCTGACATTTTGAATGGTAAAGAGGTATAACGAACATGAGTGATACATTGACTAACCCAGGCCTTTACCAAGCGGCCCGTTACCAAGCCACCTTTGCCAAACTCAACGCCGAAGGCCGTGGCGCTTTTGTCCCCTTCGTCACCCTTGGCGATCCTAGCCCTGAGTTATCGCTAAAAATTATCGATACCTTAGTGCAAAACGGCGCCGATGCCTTAGAACTGGGCTTTCCGTTTTCCGATCCCTTGGCCGATGGCCCAGTGATCCAAGGCGCTAACCTGCGTTCTTTAGCCGCAGGCACGACTCCAACGGCGTGTTTTGAATTACTGGCGCAAGTGCGTGCTAAATATCCTGAACTTCCAATCGGTTTGCTGCTGTATGCGAACTTGGTGTTTGCTAACGGCATAGATGCGTTTTACGCCAAAGCGCAGCAAGCGGGTGTGGATTCAGTACTTATCGCCGATGTGCCAGTGGAAGAATCAGCGCCCTTTAGCGAAGCCGCTAAAGCACATGGTATTGCGCCGATTTTTATCGCGCCGCCCAATGCTGACAGTGAAACCCTGGAGCAAGTGAGTAAAAGTGGTGAAGGTTACACCTATCTCTTATCCCGCGCAGGAGTCACAGGCACAGACACGAAAGCTGGCGTGCCGGTAGAGGAAATTTTATCTAAATTAAAAGCCTTTAACGCCCCGCCACCGCTCCTCGGTTTTGGTATTGCCGAGCCTTCACAGGTAAGCGCCGCCATCAAAGCGGGCGCTGCGGGGGCGATTTCTGGCTCTGCCGTAGTAAAAATCATCGAAACCCACCAGCACGATGAAGTTAAGCTACTTGCAACGCTTGGGGAATTTACTCGCACAATGAAGGCTGCAACCTAAGCGAGTCTTGATTTAAATAATCCAATATAAATCAAGAATTCAATTACAAATAAAATAAGTGAGGTAGACTCGTCGCCTCGCTTATTTTGTTTATATTTACCAAGCTCTATGTTTACTCAGCCTTTATCTCCCTCAAACACTATCTATCAAGGCAATACTGACACTCACGCAGTACTACACTGACAGCGTATTTATTTAGTCACAGTTCCTCGATAGAATGCCCTATTGAAGAAAAACGGACTTTTTATGCAGTATCGGATCTATATTCTCGAATTAACGCCTTGGGGCTGTGGTTTTGAAGGTGAAGTTGCAGGTAAATGCGATAATGGTGCGCCAATTTGGTTTTACTACCAAGGTAGCGATCAGCAGGCCGAAATTCGCTTTCCGGTTAACCAATGGGTCACAATTGAGTTGCTTGGCCGATTAGCGAGTGCAAGCATTCAAGCTAATGATATAATTAAACAAACTCCACACCAACATCTGAAGTTCCCGCTGCATAACTGTCACTTTGAAGCTTCAGGACAAATCATCGACATCAGCCAAACACCCGAAGATACAATTTACCTGTTGCAATCAAACTTACCGCTCCCCTTTGATAATGAACTTGGGAAATCCCCTATCTCGCTAGGCCATTGGGTTAATGTAACAGGCGAGCTTTGGGTAACAAATTGGATGAATTGAGTCGATAAAAAAAGGTATAGTGCTAGCCTGTAACAAATCATTCGCCTGATACATATCCATTAGAGGATCCGATGACCATTTCTAAATCTTTACCCGATAACAAACCTCGTACTTTTTTGGGAACACCCAAATTACCGGCCAAGTATGCCACTGTGGTGATGCCATTTTTTCTCTCTATTCTCATGAGTTGTATCGTTTCTGGGATCAGCACTTTCAATGGCGTTGGCGCTTCACCGCAATTTCTCGAACTCTGGCTCGGCGCTTGGCTGATATCATGGGTTGTCGCCTTTCCGACACTGCTGATGGTGTTACCTTTGGTGCGTAAAATCACAGCTCATTTTGTCGATTTACGCTAGTTTTACGACTTAATCTTCCGATTTAACTATTTTATTTCAAAGCCGTTTTAGGACGGCTTTATCTTGAACTCCTTCTCTTATGCGTACAGCGACTAAAAATTACATCGATAATTGCTCGATCTGTTACCCTGCCCATATTCACTTAAACTAAAACAGTACGACCTACATCATACCAATCGTATTAAATCAAAGCGCTCATTGAGCCCCCTGTCCACGCTTTACAATGGATTTACACAGACCGTTTAGCGGCACCTATGTTTATTGTATAAGGATGACATGACTCCCACCTAAATCAATTTCCCTCTGCTCTCGAACCAACTCAAGCATTAATGTAAACCACTGTATTTATATCTTTTATAAAAATAGAGATCGTAAAATCCTAAATGATATACCCCCAAAACGCTGCCTAATTATCACCACTTTATCATTTACTTATTTGTACCATTAACCGTATCTGCCCCCCTTATTTATCAGTTAAAAGTATTAACCTACAACCCCACTCAAATGAGAATGGTTTGCATTTGAATATTTTCACATGCTAATTTACCTACCGTTGTCGGGACAGAGACAGCAGGAAATGGCCTAAGGACTGAGCTAAAAATAGCGAGTTGAACAACGCAAGATAAATAGCCAAACAGTCTATTTTGATAACCGCATTCACTTTGGTTTGCGTCCTTAGGTAACTGATTACTGGATCGGCAACGCGCAGCAGCATGTTGCCAAGGAGGCGTAAGTGAGTACACAGCAAAGGGAAATGGATCGCGAAATCTTTGATCTACTTGGCATAGGCATTGGCCCATTCAATCTTGGCCTCGCCGCCTTATCAGAACCTATTGACGGCTTTAACTGCTTATTTTTAGATGCTAAAACCAGTTTTGACTGGCATCCAGGCATGCTACTCAAATCCTCAAGATTGCAAACACCCTTTATGTCGGATCTGGTGACTATGGCCGATCCCACCAGCCGCTACAGTTACCTTAATTTTGCCAAGCAAACGGGCAGACTTTATCCCTTTTATATTCGTGAGAATTTCTTTTTACCTCGCCACGAATACAACTTGTATTGCCAATGGGTGAGCCAACAACTCAGCAACCTTAAATTTGGTTTTAAGGTCACTCAAGTGGATTACAACGCAGGTGAAAGTATTTATCGAGTTACAGGTTTTGATAGGCGCAGTGGTAAAACCCATACCTATCAATGCCGAAAGCTAGTGCTAGGCACTGGCACTGAACCTTATCTACCAAAGGATTGCCCAATCCAAGATACACGGGTCATGCATACCGCCAGTTATATGCAGCAAAAAACCTACCTGCAGAGTCAGAGTGCCATCACAGTAATTGGTAGTGGCCAGAGTGCGGCGGAAGTGTTTTACGATCTACTGCAAGATATTGATACCTATGGTTATCAACTCAATTGGATGACACGATCAGCGCGTTTTTATCCCTTGGAATATACCAAGCTTACTTTAGAGATGACCTCGCCAGATTATGTCGATTACTTCCACGAGTTGACCCCTAATCAAAGATGCTCACTGATCGCCAGCCAGAAACAGCTCTACAAAGGGATAAATTCTGAGCTGATAAACGACATTTACGATTTGTTATATCAAAAGCGCCTATTGGCCGATTTTCAATGCCGACTGATGACGAATGCGGCGCTGACTCATATCGAGCCCCAAGCCAATATGCTCAAGTTGCATTTCCACCACAATGAAAAAAATCACACCTTTGAGCAAGAAACGGGCGCCGTTATTTTAGGCACAGGTTACCACTATCGTTTACCCGAGTTTATCAGTGGTATTAAGCAACAAGTCGAATTCGATGACGCCGGACAACTTAGCGTGCAGCGTGATTACAGCATAGATATTCGAGGGGATATTTTTGTCCAGAATGTCGGTTTGCATACCCATGGGATAAGCTCTCCAGATCTGGGTATGGGCTGTTATCGAAACGGCACTATCTTAAAAGCCGTGCTCGGTTATGCGCCCTACCACATTGAGGAACATATCGCGTTTCAAACCTTCGATCCGGCCAAACTTGCTAGTCATCAGCCCTGCGGCGCCAATGCAATTAACACGCTGGATCTTAATCCAAGACATTTTCCTAAGGCGCCGCACAGAAAAACTCAAGTTGATGCGCCACAAACTATCCCTCCAACCAAGATTCCAAGTTCTGGCACAAGTTCAACCGTGAGTTCAGGCGCGGGAACCAATATGCCGGTTTTAATGGCGCCGAACCTGGAGGCATAATAATGGCAAGCCAATTTAGTAACCATTGTTTAACGCAACTATCCGCTATTTCGAGCATTAATGGTTTTCAGTTCAGAGCGTTAGACCTTACACAAGACATCCCAACACTACAGTCTTGGTTTAACCAAGATTACGCCAAGTTTTGGGGTATGCAGGGCTTGAACCTTGATGCCATAAAAAATCTGTTAGCAACAACAGAACACAAGTTTGCCTTGATAGGTGAATGGCAGGCCAAAGCGCTATTTATGGTGGAACTCTACGATCCCGTCCACGATGAAGTCGGTCAGCACTATCGTGTTGCGCCGGGTGATTGTGGTATGCATCTCATTATCGCGCCGCCAGATGGTAAACCCGTCAGCGGCTTATCCTTGAAGGTGATGGATGCGATAGCGCAGCTC
This sequence comes from Shewanella sp. DW31, assembly GCF_015767295.1. NCBI lineage: Bacteria > Pseudomonadati > Pseudomonadota > Gammaproteobacteria > Alteromonadales > Shewanellaceae > Shewanella > Shewanella sp. DW31. Next base: position 114,181 of record NZ_JADWMP020000009.1, on the reverse strand, counting down.
GTGCTTGAAAAACTGGCCTTTAATCGCCTGGTGGTTGAACCTGATCAACTCAATAGCAAAATTCATCGCTTAAATAGCCTGATAGGCATTCGCTATGAAAAAGCGATTCAATTAAGCACTAAAGCTGCTTTCCTCGGATTTTGCACTGCGGCCCAGCGCCTTCAACCATCGAGCACGCCCTCTTTGACGAGCCTAGCCCAAACAACCTCAGCCCTGCCAAGCTCAGCTCCGTCAACGTCTGCTCTGCCAAACTTAGCAAGCCCAACCCTAGCAAAGCCAAGCTCGCACGCGGCATCTGCAATCTCTCCCATGACATTATCGACTCTTTAGGTGAATTAGATGAACTTACCCACAAAAGCCTTATTAATAAATCCATTGCCAACGCAAGATCATCATGCTCAAGCAGTACATGCTCAACAAAGCTCGGCGCTGTCGACAACATCGACTTCTATGCCAGAGCATTTAACCCCCGCCTATTGGCAAGCAGCTAATCATCATTTAGTGAAGAAAATCCTCTGCGAATTCACCCACGAGAAGCTCATTACGCCGACCCTGTACGGGCAAAAAGCGGGACTCAATCACTATGAACTCAGGCTCAAAGACAGCACTTATTATTTTAGTGCGCGGCACTATCAGCTCGATCATCTTGCTATCGATGCTGATTCCATCCGCGTTTCACTTGCAGGACAAGAGCAAATCCTCGATGCGATGTCGCTGATCATTTCCCTTAAAAATGACTTAGGGATCAGCGAAACCTTACTACCAACCTATTTAGAAGAAATCACCAGCACCCTCTACAGCAAGGCGTACAAGTTAGCGCATCAGGCGATTCCCGCAGCCACACTGGCGCGAGCCGATTATCAAAGCATAGAAGCGGGTATGACAGAAGGTCATCCGGTGTTTATCGCCAATAATGGCCGGATTGGTTTTGATATGCAGGATTACCGTCAATTTGCCCCAGAAAGCGCGATGCCGATGCAGTTAGTCTGGCTTGGAGTTCGCAAAAACAAAACCACGTTTGCCGCCCTCGAAAACTTGAGTCACGACGCATTATTAAAGAAGGAGCTTGGCCAGCAGTTCGATGATTTTCAGCAGCATCTTAAAACCCAGCAGCATGATCCACAGGACTTCTACTTTATGCCTGTGCATCCTTGGCAGTGGCGCGAAAAAATCGCCCGCGTCTTTGCCGGCGACATAGCCCGCGGCGATCTGGTTTATCTTGGTGAAGGCAATGAGCAATATCAAGTGCAGCAATCGATACGCACTTTCTTCAATCTTGCATCACCGCAAAAGTGCTATGTCAAAACCGCGCTTTCTATCCTAAATATGGGCTTTATGCGTGGTCTATCGCCTCTTTACATGAGCTGCACACCGCAAATTAATGCGTGGGTTGCAAACTTGGTTGAAAACGATCCTTACTTTGCCAAACAAGGCTTTGTGATCCTTAAGGAAATTGCCGCCATAGGTTACCACCACCATTATTACGAGCAGGCGCTCACCCAAGATAGCGCCTACAAAAAAATGCTCTCTGCCCTGTGGCGCGAAAGCCCACTGCCACACATTGAGCCTAAACAAAATCTGATGACCATGGCTGCGCTACTGCATACGGATCATGAAGATAAGGCCCTTATTGCAGCCTTGATAGCCGCCTCAGGCTTGCCAGCAAAAGACTGGCTGAGCCGTTACCTCAACTTGTATTTATCGCCGCTGTTACATGCCTTTTTTGCCTACGATCTGGTCTTTATGCCGCACGGGGAAAACCTGATCTTAGTGCTCGATGAATACGTGCCAGTCAAGATTTTAATGAAAGACATAGGCGAAGAAGTCGCGGTACTCAATGGCGCGAAGCCGCTACCTGATGATGTAAAACGCCTTGCGGTGAGCCTTGAAGAAGAGATGAAGCTTAACTACATCTTACTGGATATTTTTGACTGTATTTTCCGCTATTTAGCACCGCTGCTCGATGAGCAAACCAGTGTCAGTGAAAGCCAATTCTGGGAGTTAGTGGCGGACAATGTACGTGATTACCAAGCCCAGCATCCACATTTGGCCGACAAGTTTGCCCAATACGATCTGTTTAAGGACAGCTTTGTACGCACGTGCCTCAATCGTATCCAATTGAATAATAACCAACAAATGATAGACCTCGCCGACAGGGAGAAAAACCTGCGTTTCGCCGGCGGCATCGACAATCCCTTGGCGGCCTTTAGACAAAGCCATGCCTTTAAGCGCCCTATGCTTAGCAACGCTGAGCAAAGGACACGTTAACACACCACAAAGTGGATAACCCCGAAACTTTAGCATGGGCCAATGTTGGCCCAGCTTGTTTAACCCCCAACCTAAACGGAATTAAAGATCAACATTATGAAGACTTTTCCCCTCTCCAGCATCGCACTCGTCTGTCGGCAAGCCCTCGTTAACCCGAAGCTATTGCTGTGCTCAGCCATGTTAGCTACGGTTCCCCATGCCACAGCTGACACTGTCGATGCGGATAGTAAGACTAAAAAGCACCAGAAAGAAATTGAAGTCATCAATGTCATTGGCGCTAAGGACTTACACGACAACCGTTATAAAACCCAAGCGATGAACACGGCAACTGGGCTCGATTTATCCTATCTAGAAACACCGCAGTCGGTCACGTCTATCACCCGCCAAATGATGAATGATCAACAGCTTAATAGCGTGATTGATGCCATGACCAGCGTCGCGGGGATCAATGCCCGCCCAATGGATAACGACAGATACAGTATTAGTGCCCGCGGCATTGCCGTGAGCAGCATTTTGTACGATGGCGTGCCAACCACCTACGATACTCGCTTCAACTATGGGGATAATCTGATCGACACCGCCATCTACGAGCGAGTAGAAGTGGTACGCGGCGCGACTGGCCTCATGACGGGAGCCGGTAATCCCTCGGCGGCCATTAACCTTATCCGTAAACGCCCGACTCAAGAGTTTATGGGCAACACCTCGTTAAGTGTGGGCTCATGGAATAATGTGCGCGGTATGGTCGATGTTTCCAGCGGCTTAAATGACTCGGGTTCTGTGCGCGGTCGCGTGGTGGCCGCCTATCAGGATAAAGATTCATTCCAAGACAGGTACGAGCAGCAGCGCACTACGCTATACGGCATAGTCGAAACCGATATTGGCGATAGCACCTTATTCACCCTTGGTGTCGATTACCAAAATGCTACGCCGAGCGGCACTATGTCGGGCGGTTTACCGCTATTTTACAGCGATGGCAGTCGCACTAATTATGATCGTGCCACTTCAACGGCGCCCGATTGGGGCTCGGCGCATACCCAAGGCCTCAACACTTTTGCGAGTCTCGAACACAGATTAGACAACGGTTGGAACCTAAAAGGGACTTACACCTACGGCGATAACTCATTGGAGTTCGATGTACTATGGGCCACGGGATATCCTGATCCTGTAACCAATATCGGCGCCACTGCAGGCTCTATCGCCTATGTCGACGGCAGCCGCACCCAACACAATGTGGATTTGCGCGCCGAAGGACAATACCAACTCTTTGGATTAGAACATCAATTGATGTTTGGCTGGAATGGCCAACGCCAAGAGTTCGCCAATCCCTACTATTATCCCACTGCGGCAGTACCGCCTTTGGGGGATTTTCGCGATCCGAACTTCCAATATCCAAAACCTCAATGGAAGGAAACTTATACCACGGGTTCATTTGGCGAAACCAAACAGAGTGCAGCCTATGTAGCAACTCAGCTTAATCTCAGCGACGCGTTAGCTGTCCTCGTCGGATTACGCCTCAATGAGTGGGAAACCGACCAAGATAATTTTGGCAGCCGTTACGATTTCAACATCAGCAACGAACTCACCACTTACTTCGGCCTCACCTACGCCCTGACCGAGCAATATTCGCTCTATGCCAGTTATACGGATATTTTTGCACCGCAAACTAAGCAAAGAATCGATAAAAGCTACCTAGATCCAGTCAAAGGGAAAAACTACGAAGGCGGGATTAAGGCGAGCCTGTTCGATGAGGCTTTAGATATGTCGCTGTCGGTGTTTGAGATCAGGCAAGACAATGTCGGAGTCAGCACTGGCGATGTGATCCCAGGAACAACAACGCAAGTGTATGAAGGCGTAAACGGTACAAAAACACAGGGATTCGAATTTGAATCGACGGGTAAAATCACTGATGACTGGAATCTTTACTTAGGTTACACCCAGTTCACTAGCGAAGATCCTGAAGGCAAACGTATCAGTACCACTTCACCACGCCAGCAATTAAAACTCTTCACCACTTATACCTTTGGCGGTGATTGGCATAAATTGCAAATAGGTGCGGGGGTTAACTGGCAGAGCCGCGTCTACCAAACAGTTAATTCGCCACTTGGCAAAGTCGAAGTCGAGCAAGGCTCTTACGCGCTAGCGAGTCTAATGGCGAGTTACGCCTTCACCGAGCAACTTAAGCTCAGCGCAAACCTGCACAACGCCTTAGATAAAAGCTACTACAGCCAAGTCGGTCAATATAGTCAATTCCAATACGGTACGCCGCGAAGTGCCAGCTTAACCTTGGACTATCGCTTCTAAGTCAGATTTATATTGAGATCGTTCGAAAAACCTTGTGAGCCCAAATCTTGGGCTCGCAAGGTAATCATTTACATGGACTTATCGATAACCGCGGCAATCAATCACAGCCATTAAGGAGTCACTATGGCAAGCCAACGGAGAGACACCAGACTGCAAACATTGTGCGATATCTCGCCAAGCCACAACGCGTTGAATCAAACTATTTTGTCACTCAATCAGCTGTTACATCAACGGGCACCCTTCTATGGCGAGCACCTTCGCGCAACGCAGTCCACTACTGGGCTCAGTTTTGATGAATGGAGTAACGTCGATACTTATCAAAAACTCATTGCACGTTTTGCCATCGCACACCCTAGCGCAGAAACTCAGAGTGAAACTGAGGCTGTAACTAAAGATAAAACCGAGGCTACTAAAACAGCTGCAACCAGCCGAGCGCACGCTTTCGCCAGTAAAAGCGCTTTGGTCAGTAAAAGCGCTGCGGCCAGTAGAAAAGACACTCGCAAAGCGCTGCATTCACTTTGGGGTCAATGGTATTTTGGCCTTTTAGTTCCGCCTGTGATGGAGTGGATTTTTAACGCAAAAAAAGCCGATTTCGAGCCTATTCACTGGCAGCCACAGTCCGTTTTTATGCAGGTACACGCCAGTGGCCGAGTGGCAAAATTTGAATTTAAAATAACAAAGCAACAGCCAAATACCGCTTTGACCTTTAAAAAACACCACGGCATCGAACCACTTTCCCAAATAAACACTAAGCCAAGTTTCAAGACAGACACTAAGGTACACTCGCCATTAACCTCATATAAGCCGCCAGTTGATAAAGAACTCGCCCTACAAGGCCTTATCTTAAACTTACTGCAACCGAGTGTTGAGCGACTACTCACTTTGAGCCCCGTGCCCGCTAAATTATATTGGAGTCACTTAGGCTATCTGATCCACTGGTATCTAGGAGAGTTGGGATTATCTCAGCAACAAAGTCAGCAACTTAAGCAAGCTCTGTTTCGCAGAACGACCTTTTTTGATGGCACCCAAAATCCACTGTATAACAGCATCAATTTGATTGTTGAACCCAAAGAAGGCAGCACAAACATCCACTGCATTCGGCGTACTTGCTGCCTAAGGTATCAACTCGCCAACACTGGCCAATGCCACGATTGCCCACTACTAAGTCGCCCTAACGCTAAGACAAACGCAACCAAACAGGCACAAGTCTAACTTGCCCATTAAACCCATTTAATGGGCAAGATCGCAATCCTAGGCCCATGGTGCTTTTGCCCTTATGTTGCACATGCTACACTCAAGCCCATGTCTCTTTAACATGATTATTTATGAAACAACTGCTTGATTTCCTGCCCCTCGTCATCTTTTTTGCCGTTTATAAATTTTTCGATATTTATATCGCCAGCGGCGCATTGATCGCAGCCACAGCGCTTCAATTGATCGTGACCTATGCGCTATATAAGAAACTTGAAAAGATGCACTTAATCACCTTTGCTATGGTGACAGTGTTTGGCACACTCACTTTAGTGTTTCACGATGATTCTTTTATCAAGTGGAAAGTGACCATTATCTATAGTTTGTTTGCCATCGCCTTAGGTGTCAGTCAATTGCTCAATAAATCGATATTAAAGTCGATGTTAGGCAAAGAAATGCAAGTAGACGACAAAATTTGGGCTCGCGTAACTTGGTATTGGGTGATCTTTTTCGCCGCTTGTGGCCTAGTCAATATTTATGTCGCCTTTAGTTTGCCATTAGAAACTTGGGTCAATTTTAAAGTGTTTGGTTTAACCGCTTTAACCTTAATTAATACTGTCCTGACCGTATTTTATCTTTATAAACACCTTCCCGAAGATCAACGCAAGGAACTCAAATAATGTGGTATATGATTTCAGCTCAAGATTTTGAGAATAGTTTAGAAAAACGTTTAGCCGCACGCCCAGCCCATTTAGCTCGCCTGCAAGCCCTCGCCGATGAAGGTCGTTTACTGATCGCTGGCCCACACCCAGCCATCGACAGTGAAAACCCTGGTGATGCAGGCTTTAGTGGTTCACTGGTTGTCGCAGATTTTGAATCCTTAGTGGCAGCAAAACACTGGGCCGATGCCGATCCCTATATCGAAGCGGGCGTTTACCAAAGTGTTGTGGTTAAACCCTTTAAACGAGTCCTACCTTAATGAAAATAGTGTCCTTTAACATCAATGGTCTGCGGGCACGCTTGCATCAATTGCAAGCCTTAATCGATAGCCACCAGCCCGACATTATCGGCCTGCAAGAAACCAAAGTGCACGATGAGGCGTTTCCATTAGCCGAAGTCGAAGCTATGGGATATCAAGTGCATTACCACGGCGGTAAAGCTCACTATGGTGTTGCCATGCTGTCTAAAGTAGCACCAGAAAAACTGCAAAAGGGTTTTCCAAGCGATGACGAAGATGCCCAGCGCCGCATGATTATCGGCACATTTACCCAAGCGAATGGTCGTCCATTGACTGTGTTCAACGGCTATTTCCCCCAGGGCGAAAGCATAGACCACCCAACAAAATATCCTGCTAAACGTAAGTTTTATCAGGACTTAATGCACTACTTGCAGACAAACCACAGCAACGATGAAGATATCGCCATCATAGGTGACATCAATATTTCGCCGACCGATTTAGACATAGGCATAGGTGAAGTCAATCGTAAGCGTTGGCTGAAAACCGGCAAATGTAGCTTCCAACCGGAAGAACGTGAGTGGTTAAAAACCTTACAAGACTGGGGCTTAATCGACACTTTCCGTCAATTACATCCAGAGCGCATCGAACGTTATTCTTGGTTCGATTACCGCAGCAAAGGGTTCGATGACAACCGCGGCCTGCGAATTGATGTGATTTTAGCAACGCCTTCACTGGCAGCACGTTTAGTCGAATCCGATGTCGATTACGATCTGCGCGGCATAGATAAACCTTCAGATCACGCGCCCATTTGGAGCACGTTCAAAGAGGCTTAATCCGCTAACGTTCGACCATCTTAGTAGATATAAAACATCGGCTTAGGCCGATGTTTTTTTATGGGCGAAACATATTTTATCTTTGTCGTTCGATGAATGGTAAATGAGTCAAGTGTGATACTGAACGTAATTCACTTTTGGACAGATATGTCTTGAAGACGAGTGTTTTGGGACCAATAATTTTAGTTGTGAGGAGTTTAGCATTTGCTGATATCCACTCACACATGCTTGCCATGGTATTTGCTCGTCGACTCGCAGCCAGTCCATCCGTGAATGCTCGACCGCCCCATCTGATGTGAAAGGATTCACAAATGCCGCGATGGCATGGACGCCAAAGAGCGGCCATGGGGCGGACGATCGTCTCGCAAATCACCAAGGCTCACCTGTTTAGCATTGGCGAAACCTGTTTGTTTTTAAAGAAATAGGTAGCATGCTTTGGGACAAAAGCGTATTAGGTCATCAGCTATAACAAGTGAATTTCGCATAGAAATTTCTATGGTGTAACGCCTTGCTCAGCTGCATTTTTGGAGTAGAAGCTTTTGTGTTATCAAACAAAAAAGAAGGAACGGAAAAATTTCAGATACAGCAATTTGTTATGTTCGCATTCTGATAATACTATCAACATATTGATGGACCATTATTCAACTTTCACATAGAAGCAATTACATTTACAACTGAAAAGACCAATTTGAGGATCTTTAGGTGTAACTCCCTTACGTTTAGCTTGTGAGTTAGCAACTTCTACAGCGTGCTTAATCTCATTAATTTCTTTGCTAGATAGCCTTCTCGTATGCCCATGTACAGGACATCGTTCTCGTTCTCCATCACCCGATATTCGCTCTCCTGACATATTGATGCCCTCTTTCTAATTTCTACCGCTTTAAACATAACGCCGCCAGCAACTGCCGGAGTGAGTTGGAAGCTTTTTTACGTCTTTTTTGCAAAAAAGAAGACAGTTTACGGAGGTCAGATTGACTGGCCTTGTTAAACATTTTAGAAATTGAGCGAATAACCACTGGAAACCCACTCATTGAAATTTTCCGCCAACAATACCATAGACTCTTTCGTTAAATCGCCGAAAGGTACCCTATAAACTGGCCAGTCTTCTGAACTTATATTATGTGTGGTATCGAAGACAATTGACTCTCCCCCACCATCTGAACCAATAGCAACCAACCCAGGCAAGTATTGCTCGTAGCAATAGGCTTCTGTTAATTCGGATATCTCTTTAGCGCTCCAGAGCACAACTGAGTCATCTGGTTCTTGCACGCCAATCGGAGTTTCTGCCCCATTAGTTTCAAGCAAGAACTTCTTATACTCACTCGGAAGATCTGTTCCTAACCATTTCTCAAGAGCCTGAATTTCTTCAGCACTTGCTGGATTTTCCGGATATTCGAATTTATCTCGATATTTGCTCATAATGCTTAACGCCCATTTAAGGGGCTGATAATCGTTTGCTAAAATTGTGTAGCGAAGCGAAGTCGAGCAAACTGTTAGCAGTCCCGCTTTAAATGCTTGTATGGGTTAACGTTTGGCTAAGGGGCAGGCTTTAACCCATCACTGAGAGCGGAGCGAACGATTTGAACCACTATTTAGGCTATCACAGTTACTCAAGGTCTACACAAACCTGCTTGTGCCATGCAGAAAGATTCGGCCATTCTTCCTTAGTGCTGCCGTTGTGAGACCAATAAATTATCTCACCCGTCTTTGCTATGCAGAAATAGTCGCCATTATCCTCGATGAATGGCAAAAGGTCTCTTGGAAGACCCATGACATTCCAGGCTGTTTCAGCAATGTCAAAGATATCAAGATGGCCAGAGCCGGGTAAAATTACCGCAGGCTCAAAGGTAGCGTTTGCAACATCGCTGCCAGACTTCAAAAATGATCGGTAGTCGTCATGAAAACTGATGCCCAGTTTGCTTTCTGCGCTAGCTATTTCGGTATCTGTCGGGTTTCGAAATGGATCGTTATTCATAATTATTGTTGCCTAACGTTAAGCGGCGTCCCAAGCCAATTTTAATTGACCGAGGCGAACAAGTGATACTCTGGTGAACGTTTATCATCAACAAACAATTTAAAATTGCTTGATATTTTTCTTAAATATTTCCGATAAAGGTTAACACAATCAGCCATATAGAAACCATCAATTTCCCCAAATTCTATTTTTACAAAACACAGATTTCCACCGCCAACCACAGTGAAATACCCTCCGCAAAAAGGACATTTTCAGACATAACTTTCTCCCCTGAAATCTATGACCGTCAATTTAGATAATGTCACGCTGATAGAACGGAATGGGGCAATATAACTAAATAGTTCTTTGGGTACTTCCAAATTAAAATGGCGGAAATCAAAGATTTCCGCCATTGTCGGATGATACGTTACTACTTCATATGAGACTCAGTATCGTGCGTTATTGCTCAACACCCCATGCCGACGACTCACATTAAAGGTGACATATTAACTCGTGCGGTACTGCTTTAAAATGCCATCTAACTCGACCGAGGCATGGTGCAAATCATTGGCTAAGGTCACACTGCGCTGGGCTGTTTGTTTGATAGTTTCCGACTGATGGCGGATTTCATTCAATTGTCCGGCAATGTCGCGAGCGGCGACACTCTGCTCTTCCGCCGAGGCGGCAATTTGGCTGCTCATATCAAATACCGCATTGACCGATTGCGCCATGCCTTGAACATCATCACCGACGGCGATAATCGCACTGCGACCTTCATCGGCCTGATCGACTATCTCCATGGTAATGCTAGATAAACGACTCGTGCCAGATTGTAAGCCTTCAATCATGGCCTGAATTTCTACTGTGGCCTGTTGAGTTCGACCCGCTAAGGTACGCACTTCATCGGCTACAACAGCAAAGCCACGACCTTGCTCACCGGCACGGGCCGCTTCAATGGCCGCATTTAAGGCTAATAAATTAGTTTGCTGGGAAATACTGTTAATGGTTGTGACTACAGCATCGATACTCGCCGCATCCTTAGACAATTGTTCCACCGATGAAAACGCCGCGCCAATCTTAGTTGAGAGTAAACCAATGCTTTCCACTGTGTGGCTAATACGCCCACGACTGGCCAACATTTGGCTTGAATTTTCCTTGGTTTGCAACGAAGTATTACTCGCATTAACAGAGACTTCTTCAATCGCTGAGGTCATTTGCGCCATCGCCACGGCAACGGAATCGAGGAATTGATGTTGGAACCCAATCAGTTTATCACTGGTGGCCGCCTGTTGATTAAATTCATCAGATGCCAATGATAAGGTCTGTGCATTTTTGCCAATGGCTGACACCATTTCACTCATATTGTCGGCGCAGCGATCGATTTCGCGGGCAATCAAACTGAAATCGTCAGTACCAAAGAAGTTTAATCTAAAGCTCAAATCACCATCGGCTAAGCGTTTGATGGCTAAGTACATGTCCCATAATCCACCACCGAGTGAAGTCGAAATCCAGTAACTCAGTTGGAATAAAGGCAACAAGCCCACTAATGCTAACCAAAACATAAAGTTAGCATCGCTACGCGCATCGGCTTCCCACTCATGGACATTCTGCGTCAGTTGTAAGGCTTGGCCTGACACACTGGCGCTGGCCGTCACTTTATCCCCTTGACGCTGCGCATCACTTTGCCTTGAAGTTACAGTTAACCCGTATTGGCTGGCAAATTGAGATAAGGCGTCAGCTTGTAGCTTTTGCGCCATTGCAACTTGCGCTAGGGTATCGACGCTAGCTTGAACCCGAGCGATAGAGGCCTGCTCAAGGTTACGGTGCGCATGTTGATAGTTGACAAGCGCCACGGCGGCCGTGATCAACGCCACCATAGAACACACTACCCAAAATTTTCCGTTGAGACTGAACTTGATCAATATGGCATCAATGGTACGAAACTGGATTTGTTTCATCTTGATAATTCCTAAGAACAAAATGCTATTTGGCACTAAATCAGCAGTATAGCTCAGATCGCCACGACAACTATGTCAGTCATAAGATCTGAGCAGGTATTATGCTAATCAGCGCTAGCAACTTGGTTACGTGTGGCGGCAGACCACTTTTGTGTCAGAGTAACCAACTGCCCCGTTAACAGGCTCATGCTAAAACCTAATAAGCCACCAATGATCAACGACGGCACGACATTGGCCACATCACCCGCCATAGCAAAGGTAGTGCAACAGCCAATAAATGCGCCGGGAATAAAGCTAAGCTTTTGATAACTTGCCTGTAAACACATGGCCGAAGTGGCTATGCCGGTAAAAATATACCCAAATACGGGCGAAATAAAAAAGCTGCTACCCGAGATAATGAGCCAAGCCCAAAATACACCGGACAGGTTTGTGCACCACGCCATCATCACGCCCTGAAAGCCAGCCTTAGGTTGAGCAAAAAAAGTGCTACAACCTAAAAAGCCGATCCAAGTGACCAGATGAAAAGCATCTGCGACGCCACACCAAATAGCCGCCAATAGGCCGGCAGAAATAGCGACTTGCCAACGATTTTCCATGGATGACCCCTTTAGTAATTCTATTCACGGAAGTTTAATACCCTTGGGCGCTCTAAAATGTGTATTTTGAGGTGGCTTGGGTAAACATATTGGTTAAATTACCTCTATTTTGGTAACAAAAACCTGATCTATTGCTAATTTTCGGCATTAATGCCCGTAAAATCGCTAACAAGCAAATTTTTTGTGGTAAAAAAACGAAAAAAGCGCTTATTAGGCGCTTTTTTGTTCAAACGGCTTTCAGTTAACCCTCTTGCCGACACTTACACTCGCAATAGTTTATTCACGGGAAGATCGCGGATCCTCTGCCCCGTCGCCGCAAAAATCGCATTGGTTAAACTCGGGGCAACGGGCGGCACACCCGGCTCACCCACGCCCGCTGGCGCAGCATCAGACTCAATAATGATGATCTCCATATCGGGAGTTTGGGGAAGTCGCAGCAAAGGATAATCGTGGAAATTCGATTGCTGCACCTTGCCCTCTTTGTAAGTGATTTCCCCCATCAAGGCTAAACTCAAGCCAAATACAATCGCACCTTCTGTCTGTGCTTTTACCCTATCAGGGTTAACTATCGTGCCCGCATCTATGGCTGCGATGGCATTAAGCACTTTAAGCTGTTTATCCTCACTCACTTCCACCAACATAGCCACAGCGACGTAACTCACAAAACTGCGGTGTACAGCAAAACCCCAGCCCTGATTTTTACCCGCCTTGGGCGCCTTAGCTTGGGCTTTTTCGACCGCGTCGATTACCCCAAAATAGCGACTGACGTCCACGGGATGACGATCAAGATCTTCGCCATAGTTGCCATATTTAAACTGTTGGTCGGTAAAGGTCTCACGCCTTGCTTCACCTAACAGGCTACGCCACATTGCAGGGCAAGAAACCTGAGAACGATGAGCCATTTCATCGACAAAACTGCCGACACTAAAACCGTGCTGAATGTTACACACAGAGCGCATCCAACCAATACGGCTATGCGCCTGCGCTTTTACCGCTTCGTATCTTAAATTTGGCAAAGCAAAGGGCACATCCACAAAGCCTAAATCCAACTCACCGCCAGAGGGATATTCCACCCCTTCAGCAAAGGTTGAACTGATCGATGGGAATCCCGTACGGGCTAAAAGCGCGGTCGGTTTGTTGCTGGCATCAAACAGTGCCTGATAGGACTGGGCGCTGATAGCATGGTAATAACCGTTTTGAATTTCATCTTCGCGGCTCCAACTCACCTTAATTGGACGCTTGAATTGCTTCGATAACAGCGCGGCTTCAACGCTAAAATCAGGTTTAGATTTACGCCCAAAACCACCACCCAATAGGGTGACATTCACTTTAATCGCATCTTCTTCCATACCCAGCGCAGCGGCCACATTTTGCTGTGTACTTTGCGGCGTTTGGGTCGATGCCCAGATTTCACAGCCCTTTTCAGTCACATGGGCAGTAGCAACGGGCGGCTCGATAGAAGAATGAATTAAATAAGGCACGGTATAAACCGCCTTTAACGTATTCGCCTCGGGCCAGTTTTTGATCTCATCACCAACTTGGCGCACGACATTACCGCTTTGCTGTACCCGCTCAACCAACTCTTTCAAATAAAGGCTTGAATCATGCTGACTATTGTCGGCCTGAGTCCAAGTGACTTTTAAAGCTTTGCGCCCTTCAAGGGCACTCCACGTGTTTGTGGCGATGACAGCAACGCCGCCCAAAGCCTGAAAAGCGGGGGCGCCCTTAGCGGCGGGCAAACGATACACATCCACGACACCGGCCACTTTGCGCGCTGCGGTATAATCCAAGCTTGCCACATCGCTCCCAAGCACGGGCGGACGCATGATGCTGGCGTAGAGCATAACCTCGAGTTTGATATCGTAACCATAAATCGCGCTGCCACTTAACATGGCATCCATATCCACGATTTGGCGTGATGCGCCAATCTGCTTGAAATCTTTAACCTCTTTAAAGGTTAACAACTCAACAGCGGGTACGGGCTGCTTTGATGCGGCTAACGCTAACTCGCCGAACTTGGCCGAACGGCCCGTTTTAGCATGCAACACTTTATGGCTGGCGGTATGCACCTCGCTCACGGGAACTTTCCAGCGCGCAGCGGCGGCTTGCTCTAGCATGGTTCTTGCCATAGCCCCCATCTGGCGCATGCGGTCGTAATTTTCGCGAATACTGCGGCTACCGTCGGTGTTTTGGCTGGCATAACGTTTATCAGCTAAGCCTTGAATGGGGACGATTTTATCCCAATCCGCGTCTAACTCTTCGGCTAAGACTTGCAGAATACCGGTTCTGATCCCCTGTCCCATCTCGGAGCGATGGCAAGTCAGGTACACTTTGTCGTCTTCACCAATGGCAATAAACAGATTCAGCCGCGCTTCTTTATCCTGCGCCAGTGCCATGGGGCTCCAAGTTAATCCACTCGCCCCTAATGCTAATCCGCCACCCACTGCGCCAAACAGTTTTAACACATCGCGGCGGCTGATATTTTCTACGGCAGTAAAAGTACTCATATTAGCCCTCCTGTTTGGCATAGTTTTGCAGTGCGGCTTTGATCCGAGGATAGGTGCCGCAGCGGCAGATATTACCCGACATGGCAGAGTTGATTTGTTCTGCAGAAGGTTTCGGATGCTGCGCCACTAACGCCGCAGCCGACATCAGTTGTCCCGCTTGGCAATAGCCGCACTGGGGCACGTTATGTTCGGCCCAAGCATTTTTAAGCTTTTGATTATCTAGCCCTTCAATTGTTGTCAAACGTTTTCCCTGTGCCTGCCCCAAACTGGTTAAACAGGCGCGTACGGGTTGGCCGTCTAAATGCACAGTGCAAGCACCGCATAACCCGGCACCACAACCATATTTAGTGCCAGTGAGCCCTAAAATATCCCGTAACGCCCACAGGATTGGCATCTTAGGATCGGCATCTAAGGTAAATGATTTACCGTTGATGAAAAGTGTTTGGGTGGAAGCGGCGGTACTAGCTTCCTTGATAACTGCAGTGGTTGATAATACTTCTGCCATAACTCACTCCTTAAGTGCCAACCACGACGCAAGATCGGCTTGGGTATCAATATCAATTGCGGCGCGGGGTAGTGTTATAGCGACTAACGCTCCCCGCTGTGCTTGTTGTTTTAGAATCGATTTCGCCCCGCGATCACCACTCAAGTGAGTGAACTGCGGTAATGTAGAGGCATTAAAAATAGCAGGTACGCCTAAATCATCCAAATAATGGGCGGCAACGTCTTTACCGGTTTCATACCATGTCAAAATCAGTTGTCGATAATCGTCTGCACTCAAGGCCACTTGGTCTGCCAATGTCAGCAGCATGGCATCAAAGCCCTGCTCCTTGGCATAACTTGCTGCCAAACTCACGGAGGATGCCAAGCCTGTTTGCCACTGTGGATTAACTAAAATATCAAAGGGTTGGCGGGAATGAAGCTCGACTAATAATGGCTGCAATATGTGCTGATGAGCACCGAGTATGATTAACAAAGGCGTATGCTGGAGCGAATGAGTGTCTTTGCGATCCAAACCTAAATCTTGGCAACTAAGCTGCTGTAAACGCTCAACATGAGTGTTAATGATGGTTTGTTCGCGAATTTTCGTAGCGCTATGTGATGGTAGAAGTTGCGCTAACTTTACCCCGTCAAAGCGCTTACTCTCGCCGGCCGCAAGTACCACAATCAGCAGCCGCTTGGATGAAAGTGGCGTTTGCTCTGTCAACGTTAGCGCTGCCGACTTTGGCGCTATAGACATTAGTACAGAAGACTTTTGTACTGGCGGCAATGTCATTAACGCATTATCTCATCGAGATGTTTTAAGGTTGCGCCATGGAGCACGCCGTGGCACTGGGCCAAAATACTTAACGCCACGGCACTCGGTAACTCGCCGCCAAGGGCAAGCCCTGCGGGAGCAGAAAATACCCCAGAAAAAGATTCAGTACTGAGCCCTGCCATTCCAAGCACTTTATCCCGTCGATGGGCAGGACCAAGCAAGGCAATATAGGCTAGCGGATGCGCTTGAATAACCTTTAATGCCGCAGCATCTAAGCCCAAGTTATGGTTCATCACCACGGCGCAATCCAATTGAGCGATATGATTCGCGGTTAATTCCCCCGCGGTCAGTTTCACTATATGGGCATGGGGGAAATCCGCCGCTCTGGCATAGGCGGTACGACCATCGAAAACAGTCACTTGCCAACCTAAAGTGTGGGCCATGGCGGCAACGGGCTTAGCATCGATACCACCGCCAAAGATCCCAAGATGGAATCTTGGTCTCAAGGGAATAATCAGTGATTCTCCCGCGTCTTGGGTGAAAACGCCCGTGCGTACAAAATCGCTGGCGGGGAACGGCGTCAACTCCTCAGAATAAAACGCAGCGTGATACTGGCGCGCATCCGTCCCCGCTTTGACTAAAGGCAATTGGTAAAAACCCGACCGACCGTGGCGAAATGACTGCACTAGCTCAACTAAGCCAAGATCATGATTCTCTTTTAGCAGAGGGATCAACATGATATCTACTATGCCACCACAACCGAGTCGATAGCTGGCATCGGACTCATCGCTTGCATCATAGGTGACGCACATGACTTGCTTAGTCTGCATGGCATTTTGAGCATGACGGCGTAAATCGGCTTCTAAACAGCCGCCACTTAACATACCCACGCCTTGACCAAACTCATGGAACAACATCATGGCGCCGGGTTTACGATAGGCCGAACCTTGAATTTGGGTGATCACCGCAAGCACCCAAGCGTCATCCGCCAGCGGTAGCCAATGCTCTAGTAAATCTTCGATTTGGTGATCCATCCGCAAGGACTCCATTGGGTTAGGGAGATTTAAAAAATTTAATGCGCTTATCGCTATTGAAACTATCACAGTTAATAACGCAGCTATCGACGTCTATTTGTCATCAAAGCTTGACGCAAGTTTTATCAGCAAATAAAACCGCTTCGTCAAACGCTCGCATTAAACATATGGACAACCAAGTTAGCAAAGGCGTGTGCGTATTGAAAGGAGTAATAGATTTCAGAAAGTGTTGAAGCATAAAATATGTTCAGGGGAAGTTAAAGAGGAAGAATTGACGTCCATGTCTGAGTGGCGTTTGTTCGCAAATCAACCACATTTCATCTAAAACTGGTATTCGCCCGCCTTAGTGCGCAGTATCTGGGATTGGTTGTCTAGACTAATGGATGTCGATTCAATCTGTTCGATAATCTGTGATACTTCACGGGAATTATCGCGGATCACCATCATGCTCGAAGCTATTTCTTTAGAAACTAAGGATTGTTCTTCGGTTGAAGCGGCAACCTGAGTATTGATCCCATGAATCGCTTCCGTACTATGGCGGATATCCTCAAATACTGCCACGATACGTTGCAGTTCTACCCCCGCCTTTTGCATTAGCGTCGCCGCTTGAGTCACAGATGTACCAACTTGATTAGTACGGCTTTGAAGGCTTGCGACAATATCATCGATTTCCTTGGTGGAATCTTGAGTGCGCTGGGCTAATGATCGAACCTCATCAGCTACCACAGCGAAGCCTCGTCCTTGCTCACCGGCCCGTGCGGCTTCAATCGCGGCATTCAGTGCCAGCAAATTCGTCTGCTCAGCAATCGCCTTAATCACACTCAACACATTGCTGACTTGGGTACTTTCGTTCACTAGGTGTGACATAGAGTCCTGAGTATTCCTAAACTCAGTTTCTAATACCGACATGGCTTTCAACGCTTCCGATACTGTCTGTTTACCTACAGTGACATGCGTTTCATTTTCGGCGGCGCGGCTTTCAGCATTCGAGGTGCTCTCACTCACATGCACTAAGGTCGTGGTCATTTCTTCCATCGCACTGGCGCTGGCGTCCAGTTCTCTCGCCACTCGATTTGAGCTTTCACGCGAAATTTGAATGGATGCTTTAGTTTGCTTAGCTAAATCAGCCACCTCTTTTGCAATGCCATCCGTCGTCGATAATGAACTGGCAAGGGAGGATATAAACAAGTTGATTTGATTAACGATTTCGCCAATTTCCCCCTGAGTCGTAACAGAGATCCGCCGCGCAAGATTTTTAGAACGCTGAATATCGAGCAATTCAACACAGGTCTGCACTAAGGGAGTCACAATCCTGCTCTTAACGATAATAAATCCGCCAACGGCGGCTAAAATCACGATAAATAACACCAGTTGGGACCAGTTTAATGCCGCATGCAGGGAGTCGAGTCGGTTATTCACATCACCATCGGTACGTTTATCCAACGCCGTAAAAAACTCATCAATCGGCTGCATGATCTTAGCTTTTTCTCTGTGGTATTGGTCGCTATGTAATAACTCCCTCGCCATGGTTAAGTTAGGCTCACCTTTGATCGTGTAGGTTTGGGTGTTGGGGTCCATAAAAATACCTTTAACGGCATTCATGGCTTTCACTTCGAGGGCGACTAACGCATCTGAGTTTTGCTGGGCTTGTTCAAGGTAACGGAATTCTTCATCAGAAAAACCGAGGGACTTCATTTGCGCGTTTATCGCAATGCTAGCACCGTCGGGCTTTGGCTTATCGCCATAACTCAACACCAAATCCCAGTAAATCTGGTGATATTTTTCAGGTCTAGACTTCTCACCATTACGGATAGCCAAAATATCCATATACATTTTTTCGTATTTTTCATCACCCGTAACAGCGTAAGTTCGAGCGAGACGCGTTAGGTCATCGGAACTTTGTCTTAACTCATCGGCGACTTGATAGGACTGATATCGGACGCTAGCCGCATCATTAAAGAGATCGATTTTAGACTTAACATTGAAGCTCAATACCGCAGAAATCACGGCACTCGCGACGATGGTCGAAAAGACCACGCTCATCATTGTTTTTGTTTTCATACTTACCCCAGTAGACGGAAGAACTGCTTTAAGTCTAGAAGGAAAAACAGAAAACATAAAAAAGGTTGGTTTATTAGCTGAAATAATCATTTGATTTGCGAGTGATTATCGCTCACAAATCAAGCAATGCTGAATGGCGTCTCAATTACAGTAAAAGTTGGTCCGCGACAAAGGGGTTATGCTCGCGCTCTTCGCCAAAAGTCGACATAGGACCATGCCCAGGAATGAATTCAACCTCGGCACCTAAGGGCCACAGTTTTTCGGTGATCGAGTGAATTAAATCCTGATGATTTGATTGGGGGAAATCGGTGCGACCGATAGAACTTCGAAACAAAATATCCCCCACCCACGCCAACTTAGATTGGGCAGAGAAAAGTGCAATGTGTCCCGGCGTATGCCCAGGGCAATGCAGCACAGATAAACTTTGCTCGCCCACTTTAACAATATCGCCATCCTGTAGATATTGATCCGGTTCAAAGGCATCGCAATGGGGAAAACCAAAATTTTGGCTTTGCTTAGGTAAGTTATCAATCCAGAATTTATCGGCAATATGCGGGCCAATAATCGGCACATTGGCGGCTTTCGCTAAGGCTTTTGCACCACCGACATGATCGATATGCCCATGGGTAAGGATGATTTTTTCGAGGACGAGTCCAAGTTTCACCACTTCGTTTTGGATCCTGTCAATATTCCCGCCGGGATCCACAACTGCAGCACGCTTGGTTTTTTCACACCAGATCAAGCTGCAATTTTGCTGAAAAGGTGTCACTGGAATAATCTGATACTTCATAGCTTCAATCTCGTGTTATCCATAAGCGATAGATTACGCTAAGAAACTCATCATGGCTCAAATTTGTATCCAAAAAATTGATCTTCACCAAAAGCTAATCAAATAATCCTAGCTTACGACATAAACTATTTTGTCTATACCCAAGTTAGCTGAAGATACGCGTTTCAGGTAGCCTAGGTTACTGCATCTTCAGCTTATTTGGGTATACAATCTGCCAATCACAATAACATGATCCTCTGCCATTAAGGTTGTTTGATGAAACCCGATATTATTCTCGCCGGAGTGCTGGCGAAGAAACACACTTTTACCTTGCCCCTCAACTATCAAAATCCAATTGCAGAGCAAATCCAAGTGTTTGCCAGAGAACTCTGTAGCCCAGAAAACAAAGATAAAAAACTACCTTATATCGTATTTTTTCAAGGCGGCCCTGGATTTGCGGCCATGCGTCCCGCCAGCAACAGCGGCTGGATCCGCCGCGCATTAAAAGAATATCGAGTGTTATTACTCGATCAACGTGGTACAGGCTTATCAACACCGATTAATTACCAAAGCCTGCAACACTTAGATCCCGCAGCTCAAGCGGATTACCTAAGCCATTTCAGGGCTGACAATATCATTCGTGATGCCGAAACGATTCGTGCCCAGCTTTGTCCCGCCGATAAGTGGGCGATTCTCGGCCAAAGTTTCGGGGGATTTTGCGTGTTACATTATTTAAGCGCCGCCCCTCAAGGCGTCAGTGAAGCCTATATCACGGGTGGCATACCATCATTAACCCGTAGCGCCGATGACGTCTATCTTGCGACTTATCAACGCGTACTGGCGAAGAATAAACAATTTTTCCAACGCTTCCACGATGCTCAACATCTCGTCACTCGCTTAGCAAAACATTTGATTGAAAATGAAGTGTATTTGGCAACAGGTGAACGCCTCACGGTTGAAATGCTGCAACTGCTGGGGATTAATATTGGAATGGAGCAAGGGCCTGAATCGGTTTATTATTTGCTTGAACAAGCCTTGATCAACACGGCTTCAGGGACAGTCGTTAACCCGTTATTTTTAAATCATTTCGGTCAAATGCTCGATTACAACACTAACCCGATTTTTGCCCTGTTGCATGAAGCCATCTACTGTCAACACTCGGCTTCACAATGGTCGGCACACAGGGTTAGACAGCAATTCCCCGCCTTTAACTATCAACAAGGTAAACCGTTTTTATTCACAGGTGAGATGATATACCCATGGATGTTTGACCAATTTAGTCACTTAGTGCCGCTTAAAGCCGCGGCAGAAATCCTCGCCCATAAATCAGATTGGCCAGCACTTTACAATCTAGAGCAACTGGCACAAAACCGAGTCCCTGTTGCAGCAGCCATTTACAGTGAAGATATGTTTGTAGAGATGCAATACAGTTTAGAAACCACAAAACAAGTTGGCAGGCTAAAGTATTGGTTAACATCAGAATATGAGCACAACGGCATCCGCATGGATGGAGAACGCATACTGGATAAGCTCATCAGCTTAAACCGAGGCGACACCTTAAGATAAATGTGAGCTTTAAGGGCTAATTAAGTTAATGCTGAGATTATATGCCTGCTCCTCATCAGTTGAGTGATTTTGGCAAGCTTTAACGACCCATTTCCGTATGAGTAAACCGTTTTGGTTTACTCTTTTTTTTGCAAAAAATGCACTCACCTTCGGCGAGTGCATTGCCCAATAAAATAGACGACAAAGCAAAGTGACAAAATCTTAAAACTATCGCTTCATTTTAGGATAAGTAAATTCATGACATTGATTACAATAAACTTTACTTTCTTTATGTTCTTGATGACAGTAGGTACATGGTAAATCAGAACCGTAATGTAAACTGTCATGGGGATTAGGCTCGACCGAATGCCCCGCGTCTTCAGGTCGCTTAGTCAGTTTAGCCACATCCTGAGGAGAACCATGGCAGTTAGCGCACACTGCGGCATCAGGTATGGTCTTACGCTTTACATCACCATGACAGGCAGTACAGTCGACCTGACCATTCTCACTTGTCATCACATCCTTATGATAATCCTTAATATTCATCGCATTTGTTGTTATTGGCAGCATGAACATGCAACCAAGTAAAAGTGTATATAAGGGTTTTAACATCAGACTCTTCCTATAGCGGGGCATACTGCCCCGCATAACATATTAATAATTTGCGATAAATTCAGTTGAAGTTTGGATATCAGGCGTGAATGGGCGATCTTGAGCAACAAATGGCACTTTTTCTCGGTAAGCCTTGTACATGGCTTCGGTCGCTTTACCTAAATGAAGATCTGGAGCGGCCAACTTACGTAAATCAATCGCTTGACTTGAATGCAGCAACTCTAAACCGTAGATCACACGTGTGTTGTCGACAATCTGGATCAAATTGTCCGCAGCAAGCTTCAGGTTAGTGAAAGTATCTTCAATTCCCCCCGCAATTGAAATCCCATCAAATGACACTGGGGTCGCGAACTGTTTATTACGAACCTGCATATCTACAAAAGCTTTTTGAATCGCGCCAAAAGCATGGCCATTATTACCTGGAGCACTTAAAAAGCGTGGCAGTTTAGTAAAGTGATCATCGGATAAATGGATGGTGCGCATAACACTGTTATGGGATACATGCGTCAACGCCACGCTCAAGTTTTGTACTGCCAGTGCAACAGGCAAAGGTTCAAAGTTCGTGGTTGGGAACACACCACCTTGCCCTTCGACAATATACTTAGCAACCTGTGGAAACTTCGCATACTCATTCGATGCGCCAACAATAACTGCAGGGTTATCATCCGAATGATTTATTTGAATATTTACCACATCATTCAATTCTGCTAACGCTTGTTCAGCACTGGCTAACGTGTATGCTGTCGTTCGGTAACTGAGAGGGTCCTGCAAAGGACGTTCATCATTAAGCTGCCATAAATAACTGCCATCTAACTGTTTTAGAATGTCACTTGTGCTGGCTTTAATATAAGGGAAAGGACGAATATCATTGGTTTGTGGTAAAAATGGTGCCACGTTACCATTTAATCCCTCAAGGCTTAAACCAAATAGCGTTGGCGAGATAGAGAGTAATTGCTTGGCCTCACGGTAACCTTGCATCGCATAAGCTACTGAAAACGAATTGTTAGACAGAATTGATAGTGCATCTTTACCCATAGGCACAAGTGGTGTAATTCCGGCATCCGCCATAGCATCTTTACTGCTAACACGTTGTCCTTTGTAGAATACTTCCCACTCACCCACCATAGCTAACCCGACATGGGATGAGAGCAAAATATCCGCTTCACCTACAGTACCGTGGGCGGGGATGACTGGCGTTAACCCTTTGTTAAGGTATGCCTCATAGAGTTCAGCCACAACAGGTTGCACCCCTGTTTGTCCCGCGAGCATAGTATTTAAGCGTACCGCCAAGGCTAATCGAGTTAACCGAATCGGTGCAGCGTCACCGACGCCAGCACTATGAGCTCGAAAAGTGCTGTAGTTAAAGTTACGTGATGCCTCAAGCACTTCATCACTTAACTTGCCGTTGGCATCAAATAACTTGTGATCTTTGTTCAAACCAACGCCCACAGTAAGACCATAAACAGGCTTACCTAAACGAGCAGCTTCCATCAACAAACTATTAGCTTTAACGAGTTGGGTTTTCGCTTGAGATGCAATCTTGACTTTAGC
Organism: Shewanella sp. DW31; assembly: GCF_015767295.1. Classification (NCBI taxonomy): domain Bacteria; kingdom Pseudomonadati; phylum Pseudomonadota; class Gammaproteobacteria; order Alteromonadales; family Shewanellaceae; genus Shewanella; species Shewanella sp. DW31. The sequence continues at coordinate 90,785 of NZ_JADWMP020000009.1, read as the reverse complement.
GCCATCGGCGATTGCCCATGCTTGTTCTTGCGTTAAATGTTTACCATCGAGGACAACGTGCTCCATCGCTAAAGCACTCCCAGAGAGTAGGCTTAAAGTAAGCGATGCCATCAACACTGATTTATTCATTACCATTCTCCAATACATTGTAATTTTTAATAAAATCTAATTATGCTTGCTTAAGCACCGCCGCCTTTGCCGCGGCACAATTTCGGCCCGCGTTGCGACCAGTAACAACACCCTCTGCGACAGCACAAGCGCCTAAACGGCTAGCACCGTGAATTCCTCCGGTTGCTTCACCTGCGGCATACAGCCCTGGAATGGCTTGGTTGGTGACTAAATGAAGTACTTCTGATCGGGTATTCACTTTAACGCCGCCCATGCAATAGTGAACTTTTGGCCACATACGAACGGCATACCAAGGCCCTTTATCTAGCACAATGGCTTCTTGCAGAGGACGTGCGAATTCTTTATCAACACCACTTTTTACCGCTTCGTTCCACCGGGCGACTTGAGCTTTTAGAGCTTTGGCTGGCATACCATAAATAGCAGCAAGTTCGTCTAAAGTTTCTGCTTTACTAATCACCTTATATTTCAGTCCCCAATCTAAGGTTTGCGCCTTACTAGCCCCTTCTGCATTAGTGAAACCAATAGGATAAACAGGCTGACCATGTTCATCACGGCGAGTCATGATAGCGTCAGCTCTCGCTTTGCGGTCTGCAAGTTCATTGAAGAAACGTTCACCAGTGCGCACATCCACCACAATACCGTGGGGATAGGTCGCAATCGTGTTGAACTGGGATGCGGTACCAAAGCCTTTTTCATCGGGAGATGCCCATGGGCCGAGTTGAATTTGGTCTAAATGAATAGGGTTAGCACCTAAGAGCATCATTTGCTTTAGGGCTTCTGAAGTTGCACCAGCATGATTGGTGGAATCTAAGTCGTTATTTAACTCAGGTAACTGCATCATGCGATATTCAATATCGCGACCAAAGCCTCCCGTTGCCATGACAACACCACAACGCGCGCCTATGCGACGTATTTTACCGGTTCGCTCATTAGGGAAATAAAAACCTTCACGAACTTCGACCCCAATCACGCGACCATCGAGATCTTTCACAAAGCTTTCGAGCTTGGTCTGATTTCTCATCACCACGCCTTTATCTCTCGCGGCGTTAATCAGCGGTCTGATAATACCTGCCCCTGAACTTTCAACGGTTTGCAAGACTCGTTGTATTGAGTGTCCACCAAAATGCTGCACAAAAGGTTTCCACTTAACCCCATGTTCAATCAACCACTGACAGGATTCAGCCGTGCCATTACACACCAGTTTTAACATCTCAACATCGTTCATGCCCCGACCTGCTCGCATCATATCGGCGACCATTTCATCGACAGAATCATTAATTCCGGCCTGTTTTTGCAACTCAGAGCCCGCCACAGCCATGGCACCGCCATTGATTGTTGAGTTACCGCCAAAGACAGGCATCTTGTCCACAACCATCACACTGACACCGACTTCCCTTGCTTGTAATGCTGCAGACATACCAGCAAAGCCGCTGCCGACGACCAGCACATCTACAATCTCGTCGAATGCTTCAGGAACAGCATCGCAACTTGCTGTTGCAGGTAAGGCTATTGCAGCCCCAAAGCCCGCAGCCATCACAGCCCCACCTTTTAGCAACTGCCGACGGCCCGTATCAATATCTTGAGTTTTACTCATGCTTACTTCCTTCAATAATGGCTGGAACTTGTCTGCATGGAAGTGCATGCGCTGTGCCAAGCACCTAAAAAGAGGTAATTAAGTGGGGAACTTTGATTGGAGGCACGGAATCACGAAATATAAAGATCTACAATCACGATACTTAATGATTAACATGAAATATCAATGGAAAAACACTTTTATCACGAATCGACACTGAGATTATGCAGTAGCCTACAACTCGAAAAGTCCCTGCAAAGTTACTTCGAGTTTATTCGGGATGAACTGCCTATTGATGGGCTATTTATTAATATTTTTCGCAAACAATTTAATGACATACAATTTATTGCTCATGTCAATGCTAACCAATCATGTACCTTAGATAGGCAAATATCTATCCCTGAAGAACTGGCTAAGTGCTTAGATGATCCTCAACGCCCACGCGTGAGAATTGTTAATGATATTGAGCACGACCCAATCACAGCTTTAGTTGCGCCTAAGGTGATCAGTGGTATTCGTTCGCTGATCATTTTGAGAATGTCTATCGAAAATACCCACCTTGGGATAGTCGGATTTTATGCCAAAACGACAGGCGTTTTTCGCCCTCGTCATGCTGATTTAATTGCTCCGCATATGCATGCATTAGCCTTAATCACTGCACTAAATCTACGCGGACGTAATTTACTTAAAGAAAATGAAGCACTCTCAAAGCAGAATGTGAGTCTTCGCAGAACACTGGATGTCCAGAATGGCGTAGTGGGAGCCAATTCAGGCTTGAAACACGTCATGCAGCAAGTGCAATCTATTGCCAAGATTAATACGACCGTCCTAATGCTGGGTGAAACGGGGTGTGGAAAAGAAGTGATAGCTAATGCTATTCACGAACTTTCTGAACGTTCGGATAAGCCCTTTATCAAGGTCAACTGCGGCGCCATTCCAGATACTTTGATTGACTCCGAACTCTTTGGTTATGAAAAAGGGGCATTTACTGGGGCTGAGTCCCGTAAAATTGGCTACTTCGAACAAGCCAATGGCGGCACTATCTTCCTCGATGAAATTGGTGAGCTACCACTATCCGCACAGGTTCGATTACTCCGTGTGCTTCAAAATAGCAGTATTACCCGTGTGGGTGGGCATGATGCTGTACAGCTGGATATTCGTATAGTGGCTGCCACCCATAGAAATTTACAAGCTATGGTACACAGAGAAATGTTTCGGGAAGATCTTTGGTATCGCTTAGCTATTTTCCCTATTGAAATCCCTTCATTAAGACAAAGACGTACAGACATTCCTTTACTCGTACAGCATTTTATCGAGCAACTGAGTTCAAAGTTCAACCTGCCTCAATTACCAAGAGTTACACCGGAACAATTGAATATTCTGAATCAATACGCTTGGCCAGGAAATGTCCGAGAACTCATTAACGTGCTCGAACGGGCGATAATACAACAACCTTCAGGACCGTTAGATTTTGGCTTCCTTGCTCCACATCAGGGTGAGGAAATTACGACCCAAGCAAATCAAACCGTTATCATAGATCCAAACTATGCGAGCGATAAACTTGTGCCCCTTGATGTTATGACCAGAAAATATATTAGTCATGCACTGAGGATTACAGGTGGAAAACTCTATGGTCCAGGAGGTGCGGCTGAGTTATTGGACATCAATGCCAATACCCTGCGCAGCAAAATGAAGAAACTGGGGATTGTATAATCTTTCAAGGCTAACGAGTGCTCTATAACAAAAATAGAAAGCATCGGTTAACAAAGTGCATAAATAACAAAGGTCACATAAGTGACCTTTGAAAAATTAATGATAACCATAGGATCTAGAAGAAATAACGGATTCCCACCGCATAGTTGTTATCTTGTAGATCTTCATAGGCTTTATCATCCATACTGCTGAAATCTATTTTGGCCTCAACGTACATAATTGTGTCGCGGCTATAGCGATAATGCAGACCTAACACTGCAAATTGGCGTGTCCATTTTCCTTGGATCGCAGTATCTACATCGGTATCAAGATCTTGATATGTCAGTAATACTGTTGGAACGAAACCATTATCATACTGATAAGCAACAATAAACTCTGCTCCAGTTGAATCATATAAATCTCCCCCCACTAATTCGTTTTGCTCACTCTTATGGGCGTTAAAACCTACGTATAAACCGTCAGCATCACGACCTGGAGCATATTGATAGAAACTACCGTATTGGGCGCCAATCCCAATAATTTGGTTAGTGTTATCAACCTCTTGGCCTGCAAGATTTCCGGTAAAATCACCACGATTAAATCCCGCTAGCACTTTAAATTTATCAGTAAAGTTGTAAGTTACACTTGCACCGTAGCTAGGTTCGAAACTCAATTCGGAACCATCTTTCAAGGGAGCACCACTGCCATCATACAAGGCAACATCGCTATTTTGTTTAGAGGCATACTGCACTGCGACATTTAGATTACCAAAAGTATTACGATATTGCAGCGCAGCATCGGCACGTCCTGCCCCTGTTAAACCACCGTCACCGAAGGTATAGGCCCCCACTGACCACCCCGTAAAAGCATTGAGCACATCGGTTGTGTAAGCAACATCATAGTAAGCCCCCCATTGCTTACCAAAACTGATCTTTCCCCATTTCTCATGGGACATCCCTACATAACCCAGTCGATTGAATAAAAAATCTGAATTTTTAGATGCAGATAACTGACCGCCACCTTGGCCTTGCGTGTATATAAGGCCGTCATCACTGGTCACCATATTGATACCCCATTCCGTATGGGCAAAGGAGCTCCAGCCATTTTTCTCTTGACGGTCGAAACGAAAACCAACACGAGAAAAATTATCTATAACGGAAGTTTCATGACCATCATTTAACGCGGCAAAACCTAACCAACCTATCATGTTAACGCTGTTAGTTTGGTCATTATACAACTCAACGGCTTGAGCAGTTCCCATTAACAATAAGCTTGGGATCATCAAAGCGAGCAATGTCTTTTTCATTTCATCTACCTTTAAATTCAGCGAAACCACATATAATTACATGATTTATTTGATATATTATTTTCCCCAATCAATAGTAAGCAGGTTATATGCCACCGGGAGGAAAAGCTGAAAATCAAGGTGTTTTTTAGATACGGATCAGGCAATCTCGAAATATCGTGATTATCGGTTGTTAAATACCGTTAGATAAATTAAATGTCGTTATTACATCAAAAGACAATAACGACATATATGCAACAAGTGTGTCATTACACTGCTGTTGTAGATTTGCGGCTATTAGAAGCTGAACGACTGGTTGATCGAGTTACCGAACTTTTGGAACTGGTCTTTTGGGAAGCATATTTGTTGGAACCATCGTTTTTTGTTGTACCGATACCTTTCGCTGAACTTGATTTTTTAGAATACGACTTATGATAACCAGATTTATTACTTGCCGTTTTACGATAACCTTGGCCTTGTAAACCATTAAGCGCGGTTGGCAGTTGGGCGCCTGCATTCTGGATAAGCGTGGATAAGGTGCCGAGCAGTGGCTGCATAAAGGCTTGATAAGAGGTTTCTTTATGGCAAATGCCATTCAGACTCGCTTCCCAAAGCGCTGTCATATCCGGCGTAGTCGCACTCGCGGGCAAGCTGTTAATCAATCCTTTCCCCACGTCTGTCGAGACAATAGATTTACCTAAGCGTTGTAAAAAACCGCGTTTGAATAGCAATTCGATAATACCTGCACGGGTAGCCTCTGTACCTAATCCGTCGGTTTCTTTAAGAATTTTACGGATCTCAGGATCGGTCACATAACGGCTAATACCCGTCATAGCTCCGAGTAAAGTGGCATCGGTAAAGGCCTTTGGTGGCTGAGTATTTTTCTCCAACAATTCGCCTCGAGTACAATGCAAAGCCTGTCCCAATTTCAAAGGCGGTAATTGGCCGATAAACTCGTCATTCTCCTCATCGTCCTTACCTGCGCTTTCTTCCGTCGACTTGTTGCCACTCGCCTTACTGCCATTTGGCTCTTGGCGGGCAAAGAGTTGCTTCCAGCCGAGGGATTTATCCTGACGCGCCTTGGTATTAAATAAACCACCCTCGATTGTCACTTGCACTGTGGTTTCATTGTAACAATAAGCCGGATAAAACTGGGCTAAGTACTGGCGAGCAACATGAAGATATAACTGCCTCTCACGCTGACTCAAGCTAGATAAGTTAGCCGTCTTCTCTGTGGGGACGATTGCGTGATGGGCGTCCACTTTTTTATCATCCCATGCTTTAGATTTAAGACGGGGATCGGGTGCATCAGCACCTTGCAATAACTCAGCAGCACCGTCACTTATCGCCTTAAGTACCGAAGGCGCAAGGTTATGTTGCTCAACGGGTAAATAACGACTGTCGGAGCGTGGGTAAGTAATGAGTTTATGACGTTCATACAAACTTTGGCAGGTATCGAGCACATCCTTAGCACTCATACCAAACCGTTTGGCCGCATCAATCTGTAACGCGGATAAGCTGTAGGGCAATGGTGGATTCTGTTTCTTGTCCTTAGCCACTAATTGAGTGACTAAGGCGGGCTTATCACTGATGCGACTCACCACATTTTGCGCTAACCCTCTCACTAACACTCGTCCTTCTTCATCCATATAAGGCTGACAAGCTTCGCTAGGTTGCCACTTGGCGCTGAAAGTTTCTTGCTTCTCGGTCGCCAAATGCGCTAGTACTTCATAAAAAGGCTTAGATTGAAAGTGGGCAATCTCTTCATCACGGCGCACCACTAGCCCAAGCAATGGCGTTTGTACTCGGCCGACGGATAACACGCCTTGATAACCGACCTTTTTACCTTGGATGGTGTACGCACGCGTCATATTCATGCCATAGAGCCAATCGGCACGACTGCGGGCTAAGGCCGATGTGGATAAAGGAATAAACTCGCGATTACTGCGTAGCTGCGTTAGAGCCCGTTTTACAGCTTGTGGGTTTAAGTCACTGATCAGTAAACGCTGGGTTTGATGTAGCTTGTCCCCCGTCACGCCAAGATAGGCAATCACTTCATCCACGAGTAACTGCCCTTCGCGGTCGGGATCGCCCGCGTTAACCAGCGTGTTGGCTTGTTTGACTAATCGTTTTAGCACTGTGAGTTGGCTGCGGGTCGCAGCCTTAGGCTTTAGTTGCCACTTGTCTGGCACTATTGGCAAATGCTCGAATTTCCAAGACTTAAATTCGGGATTATAGGCATCAGGTTCTGCTTGCTCGAGCAAGTGACCAACGCACCAAGACACACAATCGCCATTGGCGGCTTCGATAAATCCATCGCCTTTTTTATGGGGTTTAGGCAATACATCGGCAATGGCCCGCCCTAGGCTAGGTTTTTCTGCGATATAGAGAATCATACAAACACCAAGCACTGGATATAATTACAGTACAATTTAGCCCAAACGCCAGTTGAGTGCAAATTTCTGTAGTAAACCGAGCTTAAATGTAAAAGCTTAAGTGTAAATTCAATTGCGAATGATTCTCAACAATGCATAAGATACACTAAATAACTAAGGAGTAACTATGAGACAGTTTGCAATAAATGCGCGACAGGCTATGACAATAACTCCAGCATTAATATTAAGATTCAATCAGTTATTGATATTCCATAGCTTAATGTTACTCGCAATAAGCATGCTCACCAGTACCTGGCTGGGACAAATGAAAATCATCGATATGCCGTTAGCATGGGGATTCATTCTCGTCATTCCTATTGCTGTGAGTGTATCTCTATTACTCAGCCACCAAATCACGCGCCATAGCTTAAGCAGCTTATTCGGCGTGTGGATGCTACTTTGGGTAATGGGATAACTGACATTCATAATAAATCACTACCGTATTTCGAGTTAACTCGCCCCTCCGCTCTATTTATCCATGCTAAAACTCAATTTCAAAACACATTGGTTTCAAATATTTAACACTTTAACTATGAAGCTCCCAAAAAAATAGTTATGTTGAGTATCTTGGATATTTACAAAAAATGTCTTAATCAAAAGTGAATGTCCTAACTCAACATCTGTTGAATAACCGTAAACCTAAAAACTCTGCTAAAACAACACAATAAAGGAATCGGAGTCTATGAATGAGATTGTCAACGCGATCAATAGTGTAATTTGGAGCCCTGCACTTATTTTTCTTTGCCTAGGTGTCGGGCTCTATTTCTCCCTTCGCACTCGATTTTTACAGCTGCGCCATCTGCCAGAAATGATCCGCCTGATGTTTGATGGTAAGAGTACTGATGCGGGAGTGTCGTCTTTTCAAGCACTCGCGATGACATTAGCGGGTCGAGTCGGTACAGGTAACATTGCAGGGGTTGCCACAGCAATCACCTTTGGTGGTCCTGGCGCTTTATTTTGGATGTGGATGGTTGCCTTTCTCGGTGCCAGCTCCGCCTTCGTTGAATCTACCTTAGGTCAAGTCTATAAAGAAAAAATCAATGGCGAGTATCGTGGTGGGCCTGCTTTTTATATTGAAAAAGGCTTAGGCATGAAATGGTATGCATGGGTATTTGCAATTGCGACCATATTTGCTTGCGGGATCCTGCTGCCAGGCGTACAAGCTAACTCGATAGGTTCAAGTTTAAAAACCGCTTTCAACATAGATCCTAATGTGACGGCAGCCATACTGGCCATGCTTCTTGGTTTTATCATTTTTGGCGGTGTAAAACGTATCGCTCACTTTGCCAGTGCCGTCGTCCCCTTTATGGCACTGGGTTACATCATAGTGGCTTGTGTCATCATAGCGCTAAATATTGGCCAGCTACCGGGTATTTTATGGTTAATTATCAAAAGTGCCTTTGGCTTTGATGCGGGTTTTGGTGCCATTTTAGGCTTAGCCATCATGTGGGGGGTAAAGCGGGGTATTTACTCCAACGAAGCGGGTCAAGGTACAGCGCCACATGCCTCATCTGCAGCGGCGGTAAGCCATCCAGCCAAACAAGGGTTAGTTCAAGCTTTTTCTGTGTATATCGACACCTTATTCGTTTGCTCTGCAACTGGTTTCATGCTGCTCATTACAGGACTGTATAATGTTCAGGGCCCAGACGGTGCGGCGCTCTATACAGGCATTGCCGGAGTCGCTGCAGGACCAGGCTACGTACAAACGGCAATGGAAAGTATGATGCCAGGATTTGGCAATATCTTTGTGGCTATCGCACTGTTCTTCTTCGCCTTTACGACCATAGTGGCTTATTACTACATTGCTGAGACCAACATTGCCTATATTAACCGTAAAGTAAATCATCCTTGGTTCATGGTCGTTCTCAAAGTCGTGATCATTGGCTCAACCGTATACGGCACAGTTAAAACGGCTGATATGGCTTGGGGAATGGGTGACATTGGTGTCGGACTCATGGCATGGCTCAATATTATTGCCATTATTCTATTGAGGAAAACCGCATTCACTTGCCTTAAAGATTATGAATCACAGCAAGCACTCGGCATAGAGCCACTTTTCGACCCGGTAAAACTGGGTATTAAAAATGCGGATTACTGGGTTGAACGTAAGCACGCTGAAGAAAATGTAATGACTGAAACAGCGCAACGCATAAATACGTAGACGTTACCACTATGATCCGTTAAGCAAATATAAGCCATTAAAAAGCCAGTGATTTCTCACTGGCTTTTTTGTATCGTTTAGAACAAAAAGGACACAAACTTTACGATACTAAATGACTCACAATCCTTATGGGTGACAGACGTTATGCAGCTCTAAGTTAGTGCCGATATCTTTATTTCGATCGGCTTTGGCATCGTCATTACGCAGTTGCGTCAAGTGATCTAAATACGCTTGGTCAACGTCGTTCGTGATGTAGTGACCATCAAATACGGACGTTTCGAAACGTTTAATCGCAGGATTCTCCATTCTTACCGCTTCAATTAAATCGGGCAAGTCTTGGAAAATAATGCCATCAGCACCAATTAACTTGGCGATTTCATCGGCATCACGACCGTGGGCAATAAGCTCATTCGACGTTGGCATGTCAATACCGTACACGTTCGGGAAACGAATTTCCGGTGCGGCAGAGGCAAAGTACACTTTCTTAGCACCTGCTTCACGGGCCATTTCGATGATTTGCTCTGAGGTCGTACCGCGAACGATAGAGTCGTCCACCAACAGGACATTTTTGCCTTTGAACTCAGTGTTAATGGCATTCAACTTACGACGCACTGACTTCTTACGCTCCTGTTGACCAGGCATGATGAAGGTACGGCCAATATAACGGTTTTTCACAAAACCTTGGCGGTACGGTAAATCCATGCAACGGGCAATTTCCAGCGCGATATCGCAAGAGGTTTCAGGAATAGGAATAACCACGTCGATATCGTGATCGTACCATTCCTTCTTAATCTTCTCGCCAAGCTTAGCGCCCATGTTGACGCGACTTGCATATACAGACACTTTGTCGATCGTCGAATCTGGACGGGCAAAATAGACGAATTCGAAGATACAAGGTGCATAGCTAGGCTCGGCTGCACATTGACGGGTATACAGCTGACCGTCAATTGAAACATAAATCGCTTCACCCGGTGCCACATCACGCATCACTTCAAAGCCAACGGCATCGAGTGCCACGCTTTCAGAAGCCACCATGTATTCAGTGCCAGTGGCGGTTTCGTGCTTACCTAATACTAAAGGACGAATACCAAATGGGTCACGGAACGCAACTAAGCCTTGACCAATAATCATGGCAACAACCGCATAGGCGCCACGAGCTTGTTGGTGTACGTTAGCGACCGCATCGAACACTTCTTCCGACGTCAGGGTTAAACTCGTGGTTTTTTGCAGTTCGTCGGCGAGCAGGTTTAACAAGACTTCAGAATCCGAAGTGGTGTTCACATGACGACGTTTTTTGATCAGCCCTTCGGCTAATTCGACTGTGTTGGTTAAGTTACCGTTATGGGCTAATGAGATCCCAAATGGCGAGTTAACATAGAAAGGCTGCGCTTCAGATGCGCTTGAACTGCCCGCAGTTGGATAACGCACATGGCCAATACCAGCATTACCTTGTAGGCGTTGCATATGTTTGACTTCAAAAACGTCTTTAACCAAACCATTGGCTTTACGTAGTCTGAAAGCACCACGATCAATGGTCACAATACCTGCCGCATCCTGACCTCTGTGCTGCAACACTGTCAGTGCATCATAAATGGTCTGATTAACCGATGATTGGCCAACTATTCCGACGATACCACACATGGGTAAGCTTCCTCATTGTAAGATGTTCTATCACTTAGGATTATTTTATTTTCTTTCTTATAGTTTGGGTACAAAGCTGGAGGTATTTTCCAAATAGTCAAAAAACCATTGAATAACAACGCCAAATTCGGGTACTAGCACAGAATCTTTCCACCATTGGGAGTTGGGAGAGCCTGTAAAAGCATCCATGAAAAACAACAAGGCGCTCACAATAAGCGCGCCTCGAATAGCACCGAAGCACAAGCCCAAAAGCCTGTCAGTGCCAGATAATCCGGTTTTGACAACAAGTTGTCCGAGAATATAGTTAACTAAGGCACCGAGTACCAAAGTGGTAATAAAGAGGATGGCAATAGAAACGCCATTACGCAGCATCTCATCGTTCATTTGTGTTAAGTGAACGGCAAGATCTTGGTAAAATTGGCTGGCAACAAAGAAAGCCGCAAACCATACCACTAAGGACATGGCTTCTTTGGCAAATCCACGGATCAGACTGATGAGAGTCGATAATCCGATGACGAATATGATAGCGTAATCAATCCAAACCATTGAGATGGCTTTCCGACATGGGCTTTAAGACGGCGCGATTCTACCAGAGACTGAAACGATTCTCACCCCTAGTGAGGTAAATAAATCATTTTCAGTCTCGTGTGTTGTATCACCATTAAGATTCTAAGGGATTAAAAGGAACAATCCAGCCCTTGAGACGTGTAAGGTTTTCCACCTCAACTTGTACTTTCTTCAGCTTTGCCTCAGACACATCGGGTCCGACAAACACTTTAGTTAATACGCCATCTTTAGGGTTTTCAGGAATAGTGTACGCTTTAAAACCACTCTTACGCAGCTGTGCAACCAAAGCTTTAACATTCGTTGCGTTGTTAAAACTGCCAAGCTGCAAGGTAAAGCCACTTTTCAAGCTGTCACGGCTGACCACTTTAACGGCATCCTCTTTGGCTGCACTGGCTTTGGGCGTTTCTGCTTTAGGCTTTTCAGCCTTAGCCACAGTAGTCGCTTTAGCGTCCGCTTTTTTAGCCGGCTCAGTTTTTACAGTGGCTTTAGGCGGCTCTTTTTTAGCTTCAGGTTTCGTTTCAGGCTTAGGCTCTGCTTTTTTAACATCAGGCTTAACGTCTTTCTTAACATCTTGCTTTGCGACTTCAATTACTGCCGCGGCGACAAACTTTTCATTGTCAGCATTAACTGGCATTTCGGCTAAGGCGACCTCAGTCCCATTCAGCGCGGCAGCATCCTCGGCCGACAAAACTTCAAACATATCATCGTCGGCTTTTTGCTGCTCAATCACGGTCGGGCGCAAAGGAATTTCGGAAAACTGCTCTTCTTGGCGATCTTTTTTGCCATCCAAAATATCCGGCAAAAAAATTACCCCAAGCGCAACCAGCACCACAGTGCCGACTAAACGATTATGAAACTGGCTAGACAAAACTGACTTCCTGCATAAATTGAGACTTAAAACCTGCCACAGTGTAAAAGGAGCCAAACACAATTACCACATCATCTGGGTTAATTTGCGCTTTTAATGCAGACCAAGCCTCAGATATGTCCTCAAACTCAAATGCAGCAGCCTCAGTGGCTAATGTTTTGCGTAACATGGCCGAACTCGCGCCACGCTCACCGTGCAGACTGACCAAATACCAAGTGTCGATCAGTGGGTTGATCACAGGCAACACACCTGCGATATCTTTATCCTTCAACATGCCGCAAAGGGCGAACACGCGCTTACCCACAACGATTGGCGCTAACTGTTGTACCAAAAACCGCGCCGCATGGGGATTATGGGCAACATCGAGTAACACTAACGGCTGCTCACTCACCCGCTCTAATCGACCCGTTAACCGAGCCGTGCTAATACCCTCAGCAATAATTGCAGGCGTGATATCCGGCCAGCCCTGTTCAATCACTGCCAATACAGTCGCCGCATTAGGTAATGGCAAAGTTGGTAACGCTAAATCGTGCAGTTTGAGCACTTGACCTTGAAAATCCCACAGATTGCCATGGGCTTGATAACTGAATTCGTTACCGACGCGATACAAGATGGCGCCAACCTCATTGGCGACATCATTGACAGTGTGTGGCAAGTTGGGTTCACCTACAATGGCAGGTTTACCACGGCGGAAAATGCCCGCCTTTTCACGGCCCACAAGCTCACGGGTATTACCGAGATAACTTTCATGGTCTAAATCGACCGACGTCAGTACGCTAATGTCGGCATCGATAATATTGGTAGCATCTAACCGTCCACCTAAACCGACTTCTAAGATAACCACATCAAGCTGAGCGGTTTTAAAGAGTATCAAGCCTGCGAGCGTAGCGTACTCAAAAAAGGTCAGAGAAATATCGCCGCGCGCGGCTTCAATTTGCTCAAATGCCGTAACAAAACCGCTATCACTGACATCGCTACCATTGATACGCACTCGCTCGTTGTACTTCAGCATGTGTGGCGAACTGTATACGCCCACCGTCAAACCCGATAGGCGCAGAATATTTTCGAGCATGGCGCAGGTGGTGCCTTTGCCGTTCGTCCCCGCCACTGTCACTATCTTGGTTGTACCTAAATCCAAAAGACCAAGGGTTTGCGCGACCTTAGAGACACGGGTTAACCCCATATCGATTTCGGTTGGATGTATAGATAGCAAATAATCCAACCACTGTTCCAATTCTGTATTTGACGCTGGTACTGTAAGCATGTCCGTATATCCTCGTATTCGATTATCTCTCAAATAAGATCTTTTCAATCCAACATGAATAATGGCCCAAGGGCGAGCTTAGGTAATTGATATTGTTCTGGATAAGTCACATCAACTAAATAGAGTCCATGGGGTTTAGCCGTTGCTGCGGCTTGGTTTCTGTCTTTTAACGCGAGCAAATCGCCCATCCAAGTCAGTGGCTGATTACCTAGACCGATTTCTAACAATGAACCGACAATATTGCGCACCATGTGATGCAAGAAAGCATTCGCAGCGATATCAACAATCACATACATACCTTGGCGCGTGACATTAACGCAATGTACATTACGAAACGGTGTTTTCGACTGACACTGGACAGCGCGAAAGCTGGTAAAATCCTGCTCACCCAAGAGTGCCTGTGCCGCTTGGTGCATTTTGTCAGCATCGATATTGCCGTGATAATGGCTTACACCATGGCGTAAAATCCCAGGGCGAAAAGTGTGATTATAAATCACATAGCGGTAGCGTCTGGCGGTCGCCGAAAAGCGCGCATGGAAGCTGTCGTCGACTTCTTTGACCCAACGTACGGCAATATTGTCGGGCAAATTAGCATTCACCCCTAAGGTCCATGCGCCTTCATTACGAATGGCATTGGTTTCAAAATGAACCACTTGGCCAGTGGCATGCACGCCCGCATCGGTACGGCCAGCGCAGAAGACGCCGATAGGCTCATTAGCCACTATCGATAACGCCCGTTCTAATTGCCCTTGTACTGAATCGACTTCGGCCTGACGTTGCCAGCCAAAATAACCATTACCGTCATATTCAATACCTAATGCAATCCGCATCCACTTATCCTCACAATTGATTTAGCGGCGCATTTTATCACAGCAGCCCATAAAAAAAACGGCGCTGAAGGCGCCGTTAGATTGAAACACTCTCAACCGGGATTAACTAATCTCTTTGAGCAAACGCCCAGCTTCATCTTGCTGGCGCTCGTTACCATCAATTTGCACTTCTTTGAGCAGGGCTTTCGCACTGTCGCTGTCGTCAATTTCGATATAAGCACGCGCTAAATCCAGCTTAGCGTTGACTGAGTTTTCTTCATCATCAACATCGATCATCGCGGCATCACCGATTAAGGCACCGACATCACTCATCTCAACGTCAACTTCCGAATACAAATCGGTATCAGCCCCCTCTTCATCGGCATCATTCAACAACTTGTCGATATCGATAAAACCGTTTTCATTTTGGAAACTGGTTAAATCATGGTCAGGAACAAACTTTTTCTGCGCTTTTCGCGACTCCTGGGCATCGAGTGCAGCCAAGGCTTCATCGACGGTAAGATTATGATCATCGACCAGAGAGAAACTGTCTTCCGACGTCAACACATCTTCATCGTCATAATCTGTATTGGCTGTAAAAGCGGCGAGCACGTTATCGTCACTTAAGTCTAGCCCTTGCTCAAGGTCCAAATCATCCGCGTCTTCTTTGATATCAAGTTTAAAATCTTCACTAAAATCAATATCATTACGCGTAGCCTTAATGGGCTTCTCTTGAGAAGCATAATCGAGCGCTGTGGCATCTTTGTTAGGCTCAACATCATTAGCCGTTACATCTGCTTGCGTTGCCGCAGGCTTAGCCTTAGGCGCAAAATCTAGCTCTGAGTCCCAATCGAGCACATGGGGATCTTTGCTCTTATTGGCTTTTAAATCATTAAAGAAAGAAGATTCTTTTTCTTTAATACTGGCCGCGGCTGCAGCAGCGGCCAAAGTGACTGCGGCCGTCGCTAATACATCAGCGTCGTTATCGTCACTCAATTCCTCGACTAATGTAAAAGTATCATCGGTGCCATCGATAGAGTGAGCCGCACCAATGCCTTTAAGTAAATTATCTTCGTCAACTGAATTGTCTTCTGAATCGAGCTGCGCCGTTTCCATATCGAAGTCGAATTCATCTTCATCGGCATCCAATTGCTCCGGCACATCAAACTCAGCTAAGAGTGCATCTAAATCATCATCACCTGATGCTTCACCTTTTATGTCTTCCGGTAACGAAGCTTCTAATTCTGCGGCGATTTCTGCACTGATATCATCATCTTCGGCATCGACTTTGAGTTCAGGCTCAGCATCAAAACTCGCCAGTAGTGAATCAATATCATCGGATTCTTCTACGCCTAATTCATTAAGTTCATCGTCTAACTCAGCGGCAATTTCAGCACGAATATCGGGCTCGACTTCAGGTTCAACCGCTGGCGTCAGTTTATCAAAATCCGCTAACAGAGCATCAATATCATCGGTATCTTCCACACCCAGCTCATCAAGCTCAGCGTCTAGCTCTGCGGCAATTTCAGCGCCGAGATCAGGTTCAACTTCAGGTTCTGCTGGTTTATCGAAATCGGCTAACAGGGCATCAATGTCGTCGGTATCTTCTACACCCAGTTCATTAAGCTCAGTGTCTAATTCAGCGGCAATTTCAGCGCCGAGATCAGGTTCAACTTCAGGTTCTACTGGTTTATCAAAATCGGCTAACAGGGCATCGATGTCATCGGTGTCTTCTACGCCCAGTTCATTAAGCTCCGCATCTAGTTCAGCAGCAATTTCAGCGCCAAGATCAGGCTCGACTTCAGGTTCAGCGGCTGGCGTTGGTTTATCGAAATCAGCCAATAAGGCATCGATATCATCAACGTCTTCTCCGCTAAGTTCATCATCTAGCTCATCACCGAGTTCTGCGGCTATGGCAGCACTGAGATCTTCATCATCAGACGCAACAACTTCTGGCGCTTGTGCAGTCTCAATATCTTCAGCAGGAACGCTAAACTCGGCAAGTAATGCATCAAGATCATCGTCATCCGCGATGGCTTCATCGGCAGGTTTGGTGTCTGCGACTTCAACATCATTCAGCTTAGAAGTAACATTATTACTGTCATCTTCTTGAGCTAAATCGCTCGCAAAGTTACGCTCTAATTCACTTAAATCCTCTTCGGCTTCGGTGCTGTCTTCAGAAGTGCTGTCGTCAGAACCTAGGCCAGCTAATAGTGCATCAAGATCGGCTTCCTCAAGAATATTGCCAGATTTGGGTTTCTCTTCAGGAATATCATCCTCCTGATCGCCCATAGCTTCTGCCCACAGGTCATCAAGAGATTGCCCTTCGTCTTCAACCTCAGGTTCGGCAGAGATCCCCGGATCGACAAACATTTCAGAAGCCATATCCATCTGATCGTGGGAGTCAGTCAAATCTTGCTCAGGTTGTAAATCGACACTGCCCATATCAAGAAGACTATCGATGGAGTCCGCATGGTCAGAATCTAAATGTACCGCCATATCGTCTAAATCGTCATCATCCATGTCCATGATGGCGGAACCCGCAATCCCAGCGGCACCGGCGGCCATAACCGCTTCTTGTGTCTGCATTTCACGACGTTCTTTATTGCGTTTACGGCGCAGGAACCAGAACACAGCAAGCAGTAAGAACAAGGCAGGGATCACAGCCGCGGCAATCAATAACACAGGACTATTAAGGATATTGCGCCACAAGTCATCGGGCTCAATAGGTGCCTCTGCCTCTACTTCAGCTTCAACAGCTGTCGTCTCTGGCACTTGCGCAGCTTCAACTTCGGCTTTCAAGGCTTGGTTTTGTAGTTTGCTGGCTTGAAGTGTTTCTTCCAGCACAGCAATCCGTTGATTTAATTCTTCAACTTTAACTTTTAGCGCTTCAACATCTGAAGTGCGCACTGAGAGTTGATCTTGCGTGCGGGCTAATTCATCGGTTAATGACAGATTTTTGCTTTCTGCAGCTTCTAACCGCGCCGTCACATCTGAACTCAGCATCTTGGGCTTTTCTGGAACAGGTGTTTCAACAACCGCTTTAGGTGGTGTCACTTTCGTTTCAACAATCACCGCAGGAGCCGTGACTGGCGCTTTCGCTGTCGTCACCTTAGCTGGCGGTTTAGACGTTGCTTTCGCCGGAGCACGAGATTGTCTATCACTTTGCTCTGCTCTGGCTATCGCCATACGATTGGGGATCGACAGCATGACTTCTTTAGACGGAATGAGCAGGATCATACCGCGTTCTAAACTGTTATAACTGGCAGAGTTAAACGCATGAGGGTTAGCATCGTATAAGGCGGCCATCACCTGATAGACGCTAACACTGGCATCAGGACGGACTTTTTGCGCTATGCTCCAAAAAGTGTCTTTCGATGTCGTTGGACCATATTGATGGTTAACTTGACGGATCTGTCCGTCTGGCCCCATGATTTTTAAGGGTTTTAATCTTGGTGTATCTGCAGCAACGGCGGGATCAATAAAATAAGCGGTAGAAGAAACAGCTAAAACAGTGGCCATTAGACCCACAAGATACGAAGTGCGAAATTTCATCAATCCTTCCCTTTGAAGCGCTATAAAGTTATCTCACTGATAACAGGCTTTAGGCAATTGTATTTATTGAGATTACTATAAACCAGAAATCCCCGCCCTGCTACTGTTCACAATTGTAAAACAAAAAAAGCCTGCTGACAGCAGGCTTTTCAATGGGCATCAAATGCAATCTAATGCTTAGTAATAATCTCTCACTAAGATCTCGGCAATTTGCACACTGTTCAAGGCTGCGCCTTTACGAATATTGTCTGACACGACCCACAAGTTAATCCCGTGAGAATGAGAAATATCCTTACGAATGCGACCCACATAAACCGGATCGGTTCCTGCGGCATCTGTCACAGCAGTTGGATAATCATCATCGGATTCAAACAATACCACTCCTTCGGCATTACGCAGTAAAGCTTTAACGTCTTCGGCATCAACAGGCTGACGAGTTTCGATATTAATGGCTTCCGAGTGACCATAAAACACAGGCACACGTACAGCAGTCGCATTCACTAAAATCTCATCGTCACCGAAAATCTTCTGGGTTTCCCAGACCATTTTCATTTCTTCTTTGGTATAGCCGTTATCCATAAATTTATCGATTTGTGGCAATACGTTAAAAGCAATTTGTTTTGGATAGACTTCAGCGTCAGCAGGTAAACCTTGCAGTAATTTAGTGCACTGATGCGCTAATTCTTCAATGGCTTTTTTACCTGTGCCCGATACTGACTGGTACGTTGCCACATTAATGCGGCTGATACCATAGGCATCATAAATAGGCTTAAGTGCCACCAGCATTTGAATGGTTGAGCAATTTGGGTTAGCAATGATATTGCGATTGCGGAAATCAGCGATAGCATGCGGATTCACTTCAGGTACAACCAAAGGAATATCGATGTCGTATCTAAAGTGAGAGGTGTTATCAATCACAACACAGCCTGCTTCAGCGGCAATCGGTGCCCATTTGGCGGAAACATCACCTCCTGCAGAGAAGAAACCAATTTGAGCTTGGGTCCAATCGAAGGTTTCTACGTCGAGAATGGTAATTTGTTTGCCATGAAAGTTGACCGTTTCACCGGCGCTGCGGCTACTGGCTAAAGGATACAAATTGGCAACCGGGAAATTACGCTCTTCGAGGATCTCTATCATAGTTTGACCCACTGCGCCCGATGCACCTAAAACGACAACATTAAATTCCTGTGACATAGCTACTGACCGACTCCTGAAAAACCTAAATTGGACAACCAATCTACCTCAGATTGACCGTCATAAGCCAGCGCCAATGCACTAAATTCGCGTCTATGTTGGTGATTTTTTCTCATAGTGTCGAAGCCATTCTCATTTAAGAATGTATTTCTGAACATCTTGTCATCATCGCGCAAATCATAGACAAAACGCGCGAGCTGTAATAACGCTTTTTCATTCGGCGCTGTCGCAAGTTCGACCGCCTTAATGTTAAAGCTTGGCAAGAGATCCAGCAGACTTTTATCGGCAGCAATATTAAGTAACTGACACAGCTTTTGATAGAGCATAAAAGTGCCGCGCGCCTTACCTTCTAAGCTGTAACCTGCAATATGCGGGGTGGCAAATTCAGCCAGTGGCACCAGTTCAGGCATCGGTGTTGGCTCGCCTTCCCACACATCGAGCACTAATTTAAGATCATCACGCTGCCGTTTAACTCTGATAAGTGCTTTGTTATCTATCACATCGCCACGACAGCAATTAACTAACCAAGTATTGGGTTTGAGCGCCTTTAAGCGCGCCTCATCGAATAAATGTTTGGTTTTATGCTCGCCCGTTCGCGTGATGGGCACATGTAAACTGATGATATCGGCCTGCGCCATGATGGTCTCTAAACTCACAAAACTGCGTGGATCGCCCTCTGCAGCTTTAATGGGATCGTTAAGCAACACGTTAATACCGTAGGCTTGCAAGCATTTAGCTGTTGCAGTACCGGTATTGCCCGCGCCCACTATGCCGACGACCTTGCCCTTAAGCGGCGAATTAAAGCGCTGCGCCAACTCCAGCATAGCGATAAAAGCAAACTCCCCAACCGCAGTCGCATTGCAACCTGGCGCATTAGAGAAGGGGATATTACGCTCGGCAAGGTAGGCTAAATCCACATGATCTGTGCCTATAGTGGCACTGCCGACAAACTTCAGTTGATGATTGTCCGAGAGCAACTCGGCATTCACTTTGGTGACTGAGCGCACTAATAACACATCGGCATCGCGCACTTGCACTGCGGTTAACGTGCGGCCATTAACAGGAATAATTTCCCCGAGATCGCCAAATAGCGGTTCAACATAGGGCATATTTTCATCGACTAAAATCTTCATGGGCACCTGATCTAAAAAAAGTGGGAATGGAAGGCATCAAGATGCTCGGTATTCTAACAAGACTAATGGGATAAATCCTTGTCGATGCAACAGGTTTACAAAAAACGCCCATAAAAAAGGGAAGCATAAGCTTCCCTTCTATCGCGTTTGATAAACAAACTTATTTGAATTTACGCATCACTAGCGTGGCGTTTGTACCGCCAAAACCAAAGCTGTTACTCATGACTGTATTCAGCTCAGCATCGCGATATTCACGCACGATAGGCATATCTTTCGCCGCTTCGTCCAGACTTTCGATATTGATGCTTGGGGCAATAAAGCTGTTTTCCATCATGATTAAGCTGTAAATCGCTTCATGTACGCCTGCGGCGCCTAATGCATGACCTGTCATAGACTTAGTCGATGCAATCGGTGGGCACTTGTCTTTGAAAACTTCACGTAGCGCTTCTAATTCACGCACGTCGCCCACTGGCGTTGAAGTGCCGTGAGTATTGATGTAATCGATTGGAGTATCGACATCCATCATCGCCATTTGCATACAACGCACAGCGCCTTCACCCGATGGCGCCACCATGTCATAACCGTCTGAAGACGCACCATAACCAATCACTTCAGCGTAAATTTTTGCGCCGCGAGCCAGAGCATGCTCTAACTCTTCAACCACTAAAATACCGCCGCCGCCAGAAATCACAAAACCATCACGGTCTGCATCATAGGTACGAGAGGCTTTTTCGGGTGTGGCATTGTACTTAGTTGACAGTGCGCCCATAGCGTCGAAGCCCATGGTCAGTGTCCAATCCACTTCTTCAGCACCACCGGCAAACACCATGTCTTGCTTACCCATTTGGATAAGTTCAACGGCGTGACCAATACAGTGGGCGCTGGTTGCACAGGCTGAACTGATAGAATAATTCATGCCTTTAATTTTAAATGGCGTGGCTAAACAAGCGCTGGCCGTGCTCGACATGATGCGAGGCACAATATACGGACCTACGCGTTTAACGCCTTTTTCACGCAATGTATCGGCAGATTGTACTTGGTTAGACGATGATGCGCCGCCTGTACCCACAATCAGCCCTACGCGCGGATCTGAATACTGCTCTTCAGTTAAATTGGCATCGGCAACCGCTTCTTGCATAGCAATGTAGGCATAAGCTGCCGCATCACCCATAAAACGCAATGCCTTACGATCGATATGCTCAGCAGGGTTTAACTTGATGTCACCCCATACGTGGCTACGTAACTGCATCTCTTCAAACTGAGCTGAATGCGTAATACCACTGCGGCCCGCTTTCAGTGACTCGGTCACTTCTTGCTTGTTATTACCGATACTTGAAACAACACCCATTCCGGTGATCACGACTCTTTTCATTTTATTGCTATCCATTGTGTACATGTCAGTACCTACTTTTCGCTGAGCCAATAGTATCTGTTTTGACTCAATTAAGTGGTCAGCTTTCCATAAAGGCGAGTAAAATAATGCCAATTATGAGACCGAGAGTAAATTTCTTTGACTGCAGAGCCCAATAAACCTTGCCAAATTAAGCGCGATTACCCGCAATTAATCAACCTTTATCCCGCAACCGCTCACACTGATGCACACTATCTCAGCAAATTGAGCATTTATCAGCAGCGGGTATTTGAGGCTCATTCACAGCAAAAACTCTTAGTATTAGGCCAAATGGGTTTAGGTAACGGGCTTGAACTCTTATCTTGGTGGCGCACTCAGGCGAACCCTAACCAACGTTTACTCCTTAACGTATTCGAACCCAATCCGATTAATGCGTACGAACTTAAATTACTTTGGGATCAATCCGCCTGTTTAGCCAAAGAGCCTGAGCTTGAGCCATTTGCCCAACGCTTACTTCATACAGAGCCGACGGCTATTATAGGTTGTCAGAGATTAATTTTTGATGACGGTCGTACCACAATCGACCTGCACTTTGGTGATATTCAATCCCAGCTCAGTTCGCTCATCCATTCTCCGCTTCACCCCGTTCAGCACTGGCTGGTATTGCCCCATCTACAAAATGGGTTAAATCAGCAGATCCATTGGCAGATGGCAAAACTCAGTGACGATGGCGCCACTGTTGCAACTATTGGATTAAACGAATCAAGCGGACTAAGCGAAACACCTGCGAGCCGTTTCCAAGCCTGCGGCTTTGAGGTGAGGGATTTTACCTGCGCTGAAATACAAACAAACCATCAGCCTGATGCCATTTTGTTACACGAGCGCCACGTCTTACGCCAGCAAGATGCTAAAGCCTATGCCTTTAATCCTATGGCTGCAATCTTATCCTCGGACGCGCCCAGCTCGATTGCCATCATAGGCGGCGGGTTAGCCTCGGCGCATTTGGCGCTGTCTTTGGCGGAACGAGGCCAATGTACGCAGCTCTTTTGTAAAGATGCCAAGCTTGGCCAAGGCGCCTCGGGCAACCGCCAAGGGGCGATTTATCCGCTGCTGACACCGGAAAATGATGAATTAAGCCGCTTCTTCCAGCAAGCATTTTTATTTAGTCGACGTAGAGTACAAGCGCTGACATCTGTCCCCGCCCCAAATCAAGCGCCGATTTCCCATGATTTTTGCGGGGTATTGCAAACTGCCCACGATGAACGCAGCCAATTACGACTCGATAAAATTATTCAAAGCCAGAACTGGCCAAGTGAAATTGCCTATCGAGTCGATGCGCAGCAGGCTAATTCTCTTGCGAACATTAATATTGACAAATCAGGCTTTTTCTATCCGCTGGCTGGCTGGGTTTGTCCCTACGAATATGCCGAAGCCGCAATACAAAAAGCGCAGCAGCTTTCTGAGGTCAAACTCCATTTGGAGACTGAGATCCTTGAAATTGAGCATCAAAGTGAAGGTTGGTATTTAATCACCGCTAAGCATCGCTTTGGCCCCTTTGCGCAAGTTGTGCTCGCCAATGGCGCAGCGCTCACGCAATTTGATGCCAGCAACAAATTACAAATTAGCCCTTTTCGCGGCCAAGTCAGCCATGTGCCCGCTCAATTTCAATTGAGTCAGCTCGCGACTGTGCTGTGCGCCAACGGTTATTTAACCCCGAGTCACGAAGGACTCCACTGCCTTGGCGCGAGTTACGTTAAAGAACCTAAGCATCTAGATTTTTGCCCGCAGGAGCAACAAGAAAACCTCGCCAAAATGCACGAGAGTTATCCCAATCAGCCTTGGCTTGAAGATATCGACATGAGTGGCAACAATGCCCGTGTTGGCGTGCGTATGGTGACGCGGGATCATTTCCCTATGATGGGCTGCGCGCCCGATGTGGCGCAAATTATTAAGGATTATGCAGAGCATCAACTCACGAAAGAGAGTCGTCACTACTGGCAAACCACGCCAGCGCCGGTGCATCAAGGGCTGTATATTCTCGGTGGGTTAGGCTCACGGGGGTTAAGTTCTGGGCCATTGGCCGCCGAATGTCTCGCGGCGCAGCTTTGCGGCGAGCCAATACCACTCGATAAAGCTACTCTGTGTAAACTCAACCCTAATCGTATGTGGCTGCGAAAATTGCTCAAGGGCAAAGCGCTCTAGGCAATCAATCGCTAGAAAAATAACGTTTTTGAGCGCTATAAAAAAGGGATTAAGCCATGGCTTAATCCCTTTTTAAAAATGTTATTTTTAAACCAATTAAGCTGCTGTGATGGCTATCGCGTTATCAATGCTGCTAGGTTCAAGGCTGCTAGACCCGACACTACTGGATTCAACATGTCGAGGTTTTCGCGGCGCTCTGGGCCCTTTCACCCGAGTACGATTGTTGTTATCACGACTCTGACGGATGAGCGCATCGCCGCTTAAGTTCGAAGGTAGACCAGATACTAGGCTCGATGTCAGGCTTGCAGCCTCACGGTGGGATTTAGCCAATCTGTCGTATAGCAACACATTGACCGAAGCCGCAAGATTCATACACCCGACCGTAGGCACATACACTACGGCATCGGCTTTATCGATAATCTCTTGGCCAATGGTGCCATCTTCAGGACCAAACACATAAAAGGCTTTCGCGGGATGAACAAAATCCGGCAGCGGCGTCGCGCCCACCACCAAATCGACACAGATAAGCTGAGTGTCCGCCGGAACCGCGGCTAACAATGAAGTGACGCCAGTGAGCGGAATGCGCTCGCCAGCATCTTTAGTATCGACATGGTATTGCACTGCACCCGAACGCGCGGCTAACTCGTAGCGCCTGCCAGTGTAAAATACGCCATCGACGCCATAACAACCCGATGCGCGCATAATGCCACCGACGTTAACGGGCGTTTTAGGATTCACTAAACCGATAAATACCGCGCTAGCATCGAGCGTTTGCTCACAGGCTAATTCAGCACTCGGCATTTCTACACTCGTTACTTCGGTATTAGTCACGTGCTCGTTGTCAGTCATCGGCTGGGAGCTAGGCAACATCCAATTCGCCTATAATCTTTGCCTGCAGCTGTGCCCATGCCTGTTCAACCAAGGCATAATCGGCATCGTTTAATTCTTGGCGCGCGAGTGCTAGACAGTCGGTCATTTTTAGCATTAAAGCATCAAGATCCGTTTCACCCTGCGCTTCCAATTGGGACAACACTACGGCCACATGGCCCTGTAAGTAGCCACAAGCAAACAAAGCATCGTCATCACCATGGCTAACAACGCTGGCGATCCACTGTTCTAATGCGTCTTCGTAATGCTCTAACATGGGTCTAACTCTCCATTAATACTGGATTGGCCGACACATCTGCTGCGACCAATAAATCTGGATTGGCCACCTGATACATGACGTAATCATGGTAGCCCGTCGTCACTTTATAATAGCCGCCAAGCTCGCTATCTAATTTAGGGTCGCCACTATCCACAATTAGTGGTCGTCCATCAAGTGCTTTTAGCTTAGTTTTTGTGGCAAGGATAATAATATTGTCTTTTCCGATGCGCCGAATGAGCTCGGGCGACAATTGTTGATTACCGCGCCCTAAGATATGGCCTTGACCGCCAATCAGAGTGATCACCAACTTAGTCGGCTTATCTTGGGTCAGTTCGAGTAATTTGTTCGCGGTTAAGTCACTGCCGACTAAACTTTTATTTTGAATAAGATCAACACCGAGCAGGGTATTATCGAGGCCTAACTCTTCCATCACAAAGGCAACCGTACTGCCAGAGCCCATGATGTACAGTTCATCTTCCATTTGATTGATCACATCGGCGGCGATATCGGCCAGCACGAGTTCATCGACTTCCTTGCCGCCCATCTTCACCGCTTGCACATAACGCGGCTCGGCGGGCACTAAGAGCTCACCAAAGCGTTTAGCGCGCACTGTGCCTTGGCGAAAAGCCACTTCATCAATATCCATTACATCGGCGGACATCAAACTGACAAGTTCGCCATCGAGTAACATCTTGACCACCATGCCAGACGCATGGGGCGTAATGCCGTAAACGCCGGAATGAATTTTCACCCCAGCAGGCACACCGAGCACAGGGAGTTTGTCGTCGATAGTGGCTTGTTCAAATACGGAGTAAACATCGCGGGCCGTGCCATCGCCACCGGCAAAAAGGAGTAAATCCAGCGGTTCATCCAGCAGCGCACGCACAACGGCCTGCGTATCCAGTGCCTGAGTTTTATCCGGAGTTTGATACACCACTCGCGTGGTAAAACCGAGTGTTTTAGCGGCGTCTTCACCCATGATGCCTGAAGCAGTAATGACTTCAATGTCATCACTATAATCACGGATAACCTCGAGGGCCTGCATCATACGCAAGGCGGCTTTGGGTTCAGCGCCTAAGGCGATCGCCTCTTCGGCAACGCCATCGCTGCCCTTAAGGCCAACACTGCCACCTAAGCCAGCTAATGGATTGATAACTAACCCTAAACGAAACCGAATCACCCTTTACCTCACTTAACGCAATCTTTTGATTTTTTTATACTTTTATCTTAATGGATATGACTAGGCCGTATGGGCTGCAACACTCGGTTTATCCTTAGGGATAAAGAATACCGCCAGCATAGCGGCAAAGGCGCATACTGCGGCAAATACCCAAGACCAAACCGCCCCACTACCATCGCCCCAAATATAGCCGCAAATCCAAGTACCGAGCGCGCCGCCAACCCCAAAACTTAAACTGGCGTATAGGGCTTGACCTTGGCTTCTGTGACTCGCATCGAAATGTTTATGCACAAATTGAATCGATGCCGCATGGGTTAAGCCAAAGGTAAAGGCATGTAATAATTGGCTAAAACCAAGCCACAACACACTATCTACCCCAAAAGCAACCAATAACCAACGTAGACAAGTCATGCCGATGCTGACAATCAATAAGGTATTCACGCCATAGCGGCCGAGTAAACGCGGCGCGAACATAAACATCACGATCTCGGCCATAGCGCCAAGGGCGACAAATATCCCCGCTGATGATTCTGAGTAACCCGCTTGTTTTAAATATAAGACGAAGAAGCCGTAGAAAGGTCCCGCGCTCATTTGCAGCAACATGGCCGAGACTAAGAACCAAATAATCGCCCGATTCCATTGCAATGGCGGCCGCACTTGGCTGGTGTCGCGCACTAAACGATTTGCTGGTAATGGCAACGCACTGGCTAACATGCCGATAAATAATGACAAACCGATATAAGGCAACACCTCAGTGCCCCACTGACCAATGGCAAAGCCCGCACCGACAACAAGACAAATATAACCGACACTACCCCAACTGCGAATTTGACCGTAGCGGCTGGCATTCTCGCCTAAGGTTTCTAAGGTGATCACTTCAAGCTGGGCAAGGATTGCGTTCCAAAAGAAGGTATAGAGGGCCAGACTCAGCGCCATATACACAAAACCGCCATGGTAGAAGAAACTCAAATACGCCAGCGCGGCGGCTCCCGCCCCCATTTTGATCAGCTCGGCGCGCATCCCGGTTCGGTCAGCCACTTTGGCCCACACATTCGGGGCAACGATGCGCGTCGCCATCAGGATGGCGAGTAGAAAGCCAATTTCTTGAGGATTAAAACCGCGATTTTCGAAGAAGACCCCAAGATAAGGGACCATAGTACCGAGAATAGAAAAGAAGAAAAAATAGCAGGCACAAAGCCAGCGTAATTGCCGGCTTGTGCTAGAAGAAGTTGACATTAACGCATTCCCTTTATCTCATGCCACTTGTTGTATCGTTATCGCATACCATCTATCACATGCGCCTATCTCATACCCCTATTTCATACGCCTATCGCATACCAAGCACGGGTGTGTGACTGCGTACATCCTGATTTTGCGCTCTGTGTCTTAACAAGTGATCCATCAACACAATGGCAAGCATAGCTTCGGCAATCGGTACCGCGCGGATCCCAACACAGGGATCGTGACGACCTTTAGTGACAACTTCGGCCATTTCACCCTGCGCCGTCATACTTTGGCCCGGCACACTGATACTGGAGGTGGGTTTTAACGCAATATGGGCAATGATCGGCTGACCCGACGAAATCCCACCGAGCACACCGCCCGCATGGTTGGATTCAAAGCCTTGCGGCGACATTAAGTCACGACCTTCGGAGCCCTTTTGCGTCACGACGCCAAAACCATCACCAATTTCAACACCTTTGACAGCATTGATGCCCATCAGCGCGTGGGCGATATCGGCATCGAGTCTATCAAATACTGGCTCACCTAAACCCACTGGCACACCTGTCGCGATAACGGAGATTTTCGCGCCAATCGAGTCACCGGATTTTTTCAGCTCACGCATGTATTCATCAAGCGCTTCCAGCTTGCTAGCATCGGGGAAGAAAAAGGCATTTTGCTCGATTTGGTCAAGATCAATGGTCTGCGCACAAATAGGACCCAGCTGCGACATATAGCCGTAGATCTCGATACCGTGAACTTGCTTTAAATACTTTTTAGCCACAGCACCCGCCGCAACCCGCATCGCAGTTTCACGGGCTGAAGAGCGGCCACCACCGCGGTAGTCACGCATACCGTACTTTTGCTGGTAGGTATAATCGGCGTGCCCAGGGCGAAATAAATCTTTGATATTAGAGTAATCTTGACTGCGTTGATCGGTATTTTCAATCAAGAGTCCAATCGAGGTGCCCGTGGTTTTACCTTCGAAGACGCCGGATAAAATCCGCACTTCATCGGGCTCACGGCGTGCCGTGGTATATCGGGATGTCCCAGGACGACGGCGGTCAAGATCATGCTGCATATCGGCTTCGGTTAATTCAAGCCCAGGAGGGCAACCATCAATAATGCAACCCAGTGCAACACCGTGACTCTCACCAAACGTCGTCACTACAAAATTTTGACCAATACTGTTTCCAGACATCCGCTTTGTACACCTTAGGTTATTTGTTCATCGCTCCGCGCCCAGCGAGTACTGGACAATTTATTTTCCCGCTGCAAGCCTAACTGGCAGCGGGAAAAGTCTCAACCTAATTTGCTATCTTAGGCTATTGCGCGTCGCGATAAATACCAAATACCGACTGATTTTCAACCAGTTGATCGCGGGTCAGTACGAATACGCCATCGCCACCATTTTCAAAGTTAATCCAAGTGAATGGCACTTCTGGAAACTGCTCAATCAAATGCACCATAGAATTACCGACTTCGACAACGAGTAAACCCGTTGGCGTGAGGTATTGCGCTGCATTGGCGAGTATACGCTTGGTTAAATCTAACCCGTCGCGACCTGAGGCTAAACCAATGGCAGGCTCATGATGATATTCATCAGGCATGTCGCCAATGTCTTCGGCATCCACATAAGGTGGGTTTGAGACAATCAAATCATACTGAGGCCCTTCTGGGATGGCCGAGAACAGATCCGATTGCATCGGGAATACTCTGTCCATCACACCTAAGGTTTCGATATTGATTTGCGCTACATCTAAGGCATCCTCGCTGATATCCAGCGCATCGACTTCGGCGTCTTCAAATTCATAGGCACAGGCAATCGCGATACAAGCGCTGCCAGTACATAAATCTAAAATACGTGTGACTGGCTTGTTATATAACCAAGGGCTAAAACGGTTAGCGATCATTTCGGCAATCGGTGAACGTGGCACTAACACGCGCTCATCGACGTAAAATTCCAATCCAGCAAAACGCGCTTTGTTGGTCAGGTAAGGCACAGGTAGGCGCTCTCTGACCCGACGAATGATCAACTCGACAATTTTATGCTTTTCACTGCTGGTCAAGTTGCTTAAAATCACTTGCTGGCCGATTTCTTCGGGTAAGTGTAAAGCATGGAAAACTAAGGCGATGGCTTCATCCCACGCATTATCAGTACCATGACCATAATACACATTGGCATCGTTAAAACGGCTCACGGCCCAACGTAACATATCGCCAATAGTGCGTAATTCTGTCACAGCTTCATCTACAAAGATCTTATCCAAAACGTGCTCCCGCTAGTATGTTCGCAAACATTGTAACTGAACTCTATTCAGAAACCATAGGATTCAATAGAATACCCGCCATGAATAAAGACGATGACAAAGAAGGCTTGGCGATGTTCTCAAAGCTTATTGATGGAATTAAACCCATCACGCAAAATAAGCGACACTTTCGCATGCCCTTAAAAACCAAACAAGAAATAGAACTGAAAGAGCAGCAACTGCATGCTAACAGTTATTTCTCAGATACTTATCAACCACTACTGCCTGTACAAGGGCCGATGCGTTGGTTAGAAGAAGGTGTTGACAGTTTAGAACTCAAACGCCTCAGACGTGGCGATTACCAGCCAGATTTACTGCTGGATTTACACGGCTATCGCCAATCAGAAGCCAAACTTGAGCTAGCAGCATTGATTCAAGCCTGCGTCAAACAACAGAGTCTGTGCTGCTGCATTATGCATGGTTATGGCAGTGGTATATTGAAACAACAAGTTCCCATGTGGTTAGTGCAGCATCCTATGGTGAAGGCTTTCCATCAGGCCCCTAAAGAATGGGGCGGCGATGCGGCGTTATTAGTGCTGATTGATATTGGTGAGCAACCGCATAGACGTTAGCTCGCTATCGGCTTAGGCTTTAACATTTACTATTTAGCTGAAAAAAACGGCCCATTTAATGTGGGCCGTTTGTTTTGTAAATAGAGATATTAACCTAGATTAGCTAATACTATGGGGGGCGTGCTGCCATACAATCGACGCTTGCTCGGCATGTTTATCAATGAGCGTAATGCCTGACGTCGCGAATAATGGCGGCTCAACGCCAGCCACTAACTCACTGACTAAGTAGCCCAGTAACGGCATGTGAGCAATCACGAGTACTTTATCCGCTTTGTATAACTCAGCATAAGCAACAACCAAGGCGGCTACATTGGCGGGATCGCCAGAAGGCACAAGATCATCGGCGACTAGCCACTTACGCGGCTCAGGAAAATGCTGACTCAGTTCCTGCCACGTTTGCTGTGCTCGTAAGTAAGGACTAACTAAAACAAGATCGAAATCAGCCACACTGCGAGCTAGCCAGTTGCTCATCAACATAGTATGGTGCCTTCCAACATCGGTCAGTGTTCTGTCTCTATCAGACTGAGCATTAAATCCGGCGTCACCATGTCTCATCAAAAATAGCTGCATACTTCTCTCGCGACTCAAACTTGTTTTTGTTTTATCCCAATTGTAGCCCTAAAATCCGTTTCAACAAACCTCACAAGACTTAATCTTTAGTCGATAAACACAAGAGATATTTGCTAAAAACCATTAAGACTATCAATATATAACAAGCTATCGTTACCGGAGTGTCTCTTTGCAAGCCTCTCAGTCCATATATAAAAGTCCAAATGATCACCGCCAGTATCGTTATCTTGTATTAGATAATGCGCTCAGGGTGTTATTGGTTGAAGATCAAGATGCTAGCCAAGCTGCCGCATCTATGGCTGTAGGCGTGGGTCATTTTGATGATCCCGCAGATAGACCCGGCATGGCGCACTTTTTAGAGCATATGCTCTTTCTAGGTACTGAGAAATTCCCAGACTCAGGCGAGTATCACGCCTTTATTAATCAGCATGGCGGCAGCAATAACGCTTGGACGGGCACAGAGCACACTAACTTCTTTTTCACCATCAATGAAGAAGTGTTTGCCGACTCCTTAGACAGATTCAGCCAATTTTTTATCGCCCCAAAATTTGATTTAGATTTAGTCGATAGAGAACGCCAAGCTATTGAATCTGAATTTAGTTTAAAACTGAAAGATGATATCCGTCGGACCTATCAAGTACTCAAAGAGACAGTCAACCCACTGCATCCATTTTCGAAATTTTCCGTGGGTAATTTAGTCACCTTAGGCGGAGAACAGGCACAAGTACGTAGTGAATTACTCGATTTCTATCAAAGCCATTACAGCGCCAACTTAATGACCTTGTGCTTAGTCGCTCCGCTTTCCCTTGATGAATTACAAGATTTAGCCTGCCACTATTTTAGTGGGATCCGAAACTTGAACTTAGTGAAAAACTATCCTCAAGTACCACTATTTTCAGAAAAAGAACTGTTGAGGCAAATCGATATTGTGCCGCTTAAGGAGCAAAAACGCTTAAGCATCAGTTTTAATTTCCCTGGAATTGATCACTACTACAAACGTAAGCCTTTGACTTATATCAGCCATATTTTAGGCAATGAGAGTCATGGCAGTCTGTTGTCGTATCTGAAAGAACAAGGATTAGTGAACAACTTGTCTGCGGGCGGCGGTGTAAATGGTTATAACTTCAAGGATTACAGTATCGGTTTACAGTTAACCGATAAAGGGCTAGGCAATCTCGATGAAATTATCAGCTGCTGTTTTGAGTATATTGAACTTATCAAAACCCAAGGCTTAGATGAATGGCGTTATTTGGAGCGTGCAAACCTGCTCAAAATGGCGTTTCGTTATCAAGAGCAAGTTAAATCACTCGATTTAGCCAGCCATCTCAGCATCAATATGCATCACTATGAGGTCGAAGACTTGGTCTTTGGCGATTATCGGATGGATGGGCTGGATATCCCTGAAACCATTGAGCTACTTGAGCTCATGGTGCCACAGAATATGCGTCTGCAGCTTATCGCCCAATCGGTTAAAACGGATCGTAAAGCTAACTGGTATCACACGCCGTACAAAGTCCGCCCAATTGCGCCACAGTCCCTAGCTCGTTGGCAAGTGAACAGTATTCGCCCTGAATTACAACTACCGGCTGCAAATCCTTTTATTGTCGCCGACTCGATTGCCCGTCCGGATAAGAGCGATGTTGACGTGCCAGTGATAGTTGCTGAATCAACTGGATACCGCATTTGGCATAAGAAAGATGATGAGTTTAATGTGCCAAAAGGTCACATGTATTTATCGCTGGATTCAGAGCAGGCAAGTAAAACGCCAAGGCATGCCGCCCTCACCCGCTTATATGTTGAAATGCTACTCGATTATCTCACCGAGCCAACCTATCAGGCCGAAGTTGCTGGATTAAGCTATAACATTTATCCGCATCAAGGCGGAATTACACTGCATTTATCGGGCTTTACCGGCAATCAAGAAACGTTATTAGCGCTATTAATCCATAAAGCCAGAGAGCGCAATTTTACCGAAGAGCGCTTTGCCCTCATAAAATCTCAGCTACTGCGCAGTTGGCAGAATCAAACACAGGCTAAACCGATTTCACAACTATTTACTAGCCTGACTGTTACGCTGCAAAAAAGCAGTTATGAACCAGCACGCATGGCTCAAATGTTGGAAGATATTAGCCTAGAGGATTTACATAACCATGTACGCGCCTTCTACGAAAAGATCTATCTTGAAGGGTTAGTCTACGGGGATTGGTTAGTCTCTGAAGCACAAGCTCTCGGCAAACGTTTAGAGCACATTTTATCCTTAGTTTCGACGCCGAGCGCCGAGTCCACCAGAGAATTAGTGAATTTAACAGGCCAAGGCACGTTACTGAGAGAACTCGCAGTAGATCATCAAGATAGCGCAATTATTGTGTATTACCAATCTGCCGTGGCAACACCCGAAAAAATGGCGCTATTTAGCTTACTAAATCACACTATGTCGTCCACCTTCTTCCATGAGCTGCGTACTGAAAAACAGCTGGGCTATATGGTAGGCACAGGTTACCTGCCGCTCAATCGTCATCCTGGACTTATTTTCTATATTCAGTCACCCACAACTGGGCCACTGCATTTATTAGAAGCCATCGACGAGTTTATTGCCGACTTTAATTATGCAGTGATGCAAATCACCAACGAAGAATGGGAAAGCACAAAGGTAGGTCTGATTAATCAAATCATGGAGCACGACGCGAACCTCAAAACTCGCAGTCAACGTTATTGGGTCAGTGTCGGCAATAGAGATTATCAATTTAACCAAAGAGAACTCGTCGTAGACGAAATCACTAAGCTCACCCGCACTGATTTACTCAAATTCATGATGCGTAAAATGCGTACTAAGCACAGCGATCGCTTAGTGTTATTTAGCACAGGTGAACAACACAGAACCCAAGCAGCGCTGATGTCAGACAAAATGATCACGGATCTTAAAGTTTTTAAGCAAACGGCAGAAAAGTTTAATTTCTAAACAAAAAACACTTTTGCTCACACATTTGTGAGCAAAGTTAGGTAAACAAACAGAACCGCTACAAATCAGTCCAACTATAGTCGTATCTTTCAGTGTTGGACGTAATCCTGATGTAAAACATGGCTAGCCCATGTTCTACCACTCCATCACTGAACAATTTTACTGCATCTACATGCTGTTAAAAGGATTTTCTGCAGACTCCACTTTGACAAACCGCTCACTTTCTGGAAAAGTGATGTAACACAATTGTTTCATGGCATCCTCGGATAATAAGAACAAACACTATGCCTAAAGCACTCTTGAGAATTTTCTTTCTTCTAGCTATTTTCCTATCGACCGCAGAAGCGCAACAATTACCAATCGCTTTAAAAACTGAGTCTTATGGCGTCCCAGAAGGCCTATCCCAGAGTACAGTCACATCAGTCATTGAAGATAATGATGGTTACATCTGGATTGGTACTTTGAACGGATTAAATCGATTCGACGGTGAAGAATTTAAGCATTTTTTTGCACATGATCACTCTGGTCTCTCTAGTTCATTTATTCAAAGCCTATTATTTGACAATAAAACAATGTTAGTTGGAACTGACAATGGTTTAAATGTTTACGACTCAGAACTTGAATCCTTCAAAAAACAGGAACAAATAAATGAAGCCATATGGTCTATAAATGACAATGGTGAAATTTATACTATAGGTACTAAAAACAAGATCATTGATATTAGAAAAGATAATTTAGAAATAATAAAAACATATCAAGATGAAAGCTTTAGCTTCATAAAGAAAGCAATTAAGACTAATAACGGCTACATTGTAAGAAATCATGATGGTAGAATTATTCATTATCACGAAGATTCAACAACTACTATTTTATCCCTACAATCTGTAGACATAGTAAAAGGCAAAAGTGGAGTTTATATTTTAACATCAGATGGTATTTATAAAAAAATATCAGAAGACATACCGAAATTTCTTGCTGGTGAGTATACAGGTCTAGCAGTGATTGATGGTCAAGTAATACAAACAAACCTTGAATCATCAGAGGTTACATCAAAAGGTTATGTATTAGAAAAGAAAGAAATCACTAATCAAGTTCAAGCCTATAGGACGAATAACTATACAATAATTCCTTCATTAAATATGGGATTCATTCTAATCAGAGACAGCAGCAATGTTGTAAAGTCCCTAATAAACCCTATCGGAAACATCTGGTCAATAAGCTTATTAGACAATGAACAAATTGTGACATCTGATGATAGTAGTGAAGTAGAAATATATAATTCAAACTTTATCTTCAAGGATAAAATAGACACAGAAATATCAGGACCTAAATATATTATAAGGAACAGAGACTCTTTCATCATTGGAGGTAACAATGGCCTTTATGAGTTTAATGGGGATTTAAAAACAACACTATTAAGCGATAGTATTGTCACTCTATTTAAAAACCAAAAAAGAACCGAGTTAATTGTAGGAACAAGTAAGTCAGACATATACATAATTGATCTACTAGATAGAAAAAAAATTCGTAAACTATCACTAAAGAATAAGCACCCAATATTCCAAATTCAACAGACTCTGGATGGCACACTTCTACTTGCTACTCAAGGTGGATTGGTAAGTATAGATACTAACGGCAACGAAAAAACAATTTTTGATGATGATTTTGTTTATTGCATAACTGAGACACCAAATGAATATCTTTTTGGAACTAGAACTTCAATCTATTCGACTAATAAAGAAACGTTAGAAATCAATAAAATTTATAACTCAAACAAACCAATTTACTCAATCGCAATTGATAATAGTAATGACTTTATGGCATCTTCCATAAATGAGTTAATTTTAAGCAGAAATGGGAAATTACTAACACTAACGACTGACTATGGTAGTCAAGAAGAATACAATAATCAGAGTGGGATATTCTGGAATGGCAGTTTCTTTTTTGGTGGAATAACTGGCGTTAGTGCCATAAATAAAGCCAATGCAATATCTTATATTGAAAACAATGTTATAAACACCAATATCAGTGAGCTTTTAGTATTTAATAAAACTGTTAATATAGGCGATAACCCACTAGAAAAAAGTATATCAAAATCAAAAATAATTGAATTAAAATATTCAGACTATCCATTTACATTGAAGTTCAACTCTCCGAAGTCAAGTCATAAAAATATTGAGTACTTTTATAACCTAAATGGCCTATCTGATACATGGATTACTGCAAAAGGTACAAACTCTGCAACCTACACAAACCTCTCACCTGGTCATTATATTTTTAATGTATTTGGTGAAAACCCTGTCACCGGAGCAAAAGGTCCAGTAAACTCCCTTAACATTTATATATCGCCTCCATGGTGGCTATCTTATTGGGCAAAATTAATTTACTTCATAACTACATTGCTAATAACTTTTTTTATTATTAAAGCTATATTACGAAAAAGAGAAGTGCAACGCCAAATAGCGCTCAGCGAAGAAAGATTAAAACTTTCCCTTTGGGGAAGTGGTGATGAAATGTGGGACTGGGACATAGAAACTGGCAATATTTTTCGCTCCAATATCTGGGGAGCTCTTGAATTTCCCCGTGATGGGCATCGTTCTGGAAAATCGGATGAAGAGAGTAATATACATCCTATGGATCAGGAACGTGTTCGTGAAGCGCTTAATAAGCATTTTTATGGTGAAACAGATCATTTTGAAGCCGCATATAGGGTAAAAGGCAAAGACGACAATTGGGTATGGATCTTAGACCGTGCCAAAATTGTAGAGCGGGATGACAAAGATAATGCCCTGCGAATGACTGGAACGATTAAAAATATTAGTCAGTTTAAACAAAAGGAAGAACAACTAAAACTCTTTGAAAAAGCAATTGAAAACATTTCGGAAGGCATGTTTATCCTCGACAACGAATACCGTTTTGTCGAAGTCAACGAAGCTTGCTGTAAAATTTCATTACGTAACCGAACTGATTTTATTGGCAACTTACTCACATTTGATTTATATCCAGAAACCTTCTCCACCCAAATTAGAACTATGTTAAAACAGCAAGGTCGCTGGGCAAATGAAGTCGAAGCAGCCAGAGGAGATAACAGTCACTTCCATATGGAACTCACTATCGATGCTATCTATGATGAGTTAGGCGAATTATCACACTATGTCGGTGTTTTTTCTGATATATCAAGACGTAAGCAGCAAGAAGAAGAACTTAGAAAATTAACCAATAACGATCTCTTAACCGGACTACCTAATCGATCCAACTTACAAGTGACCTTAAATAACCTAGTGAATCGAGAAATAGCTCATGCGCTTATGGTGCTTGATCTTGATAATTTTAAACGTATTAATGACTCCTTAGGCCATCAAATTGGGGATGCATTATTAAAGCTCGTTGCTACCCGCATTAAGTCCTTACTTCCTAAAAATACCAGTATTTATCGTCTAGGCGGAGATGAATTCGCCATTGTATTAGACAAGAGTTCAGATATAAGCGCCAGCGCTGCGATTGCTAACCGTATTATTGAGGGATTAAAACCTGCATTTGACGTTAGCAATGAACAGCTAGTCCTAGGATTAAGTATTGGCATAGTGCTATTCCCAGAAGATGAGCAAAGCGAGCAAGCACTACTGAGAAAGGCTGACATTGCTATGTACCATGCTAAGTCTGCGGGAGGTAATTGCTACCAGTTTTATTCTGAGTCCTTGAACCAACATGCAATTAGGCAATTAGAAATAGAAAATCTTATCCGTGAAGGCTTAAAAGATGATCTATTTGAAGTTTATTATCAACCTAAGGTTGATCTTAAAAGCGGTAAAATTGCAGGTATGGAGGCTTTAGTCAGATTAAATCATCCAATACATGGTTTAATTCCCCCCAATGACTTTATTCCACTTGCTGAAGAAAACGGTTTGATTGTTGAAATTGGTGAAATTGTCTTACGCAAGGCCTGTTTCGCAGCGCAAAAATGGCGTGAACAAGGCATATTCAGCGGCAGAGTCGCCGTCAATTTATCGTCACGTCAATTTGCACTGCCTGATATTCAACAGCGAATAGAGTCAATATTAAGACTCACTAAACTCCCCGCATGTCATCTTGAATTAGAAATAACTGAGGGAACCGTCATTAAACAGCCTGAAACGGCAATTATTGTCATGCAGCAATTGGCTAAAATGGGCGTCAGTTTAGCACTCGATGATTTCGGCACTGGGTACTCGTCCCTTTCATACTTAAAACGCTTTCCTATTCATACTTTAAAAATTGACAAAGCCTTTGTTGACGATATAGATAAATCTGATCGCGATCTCAAAATGGTCGATTCTATTATCACCATCGCCCATAACATGGGGCTTTCTGTTGTGGGTGAAGGCGTAGAACAAGCAGCACAATTGAACATTTTACGGGCACTTAACTGTGAAGAAATTCAAGGCTATATTTTTAGCAAGGCCATAAAAGAGACCGAATTTACTCAGCTACTTCAAGAAGACATGGTAAAGCCAAACACTAATAGCAACATTACCTAATCATTTAACTCTCAATTTGATTTTGATTTACAACATTGGCACAACAAGTGCAACAGCGCTATTAGTGTCAATAATAAATCAATATTAACTACCCTGAGAGATAATTAGAATGATTAAAGGAATATTAACTGTTGTAGCATTAACATCATCGCTTGCTGCTGTAAGCAATCTTACTTCCTTAGATAGCATAGATACCTTCTCAGCAGTACCAAATGTTCGCTTCAAACAAACTGAAGTTGCTGCCGTACCAAACGTTCGCTTCAAACAAACTGAAGTTGCTGCCGTACCAAACGTTCGCTTCAAACAAACTGAAGTTGCTGCTGTACCAAATGTTCGCTTCAAACAAACTGAAGTTGCTGCGGTACCAAATGTCCGCTTCAAACAAACTGAAGTTGCTGCGGTACCAAACGTTCGCTTCAAACAAACTGAAGTTGCTGCAGTACCAAATGTTCGCTTCAAATCAATTGATGTTGCTGCGGTACCAAATGTTCGTTTTACCGAAACAACTTTTGCTTAATAAAAATTTTTATTAAGGAACTAAAATGCTGAATTCAATCAAAAAAGCACTTGGTTTATCCAAGCCAGCGCGTAAAAAAGTTAAGTTGCCTGAAGGCTTGAATCACCTTGAAGTGATTTCTGCAAAAGGTTGGTGGAACTAATTTAAGTTCTGTAGCCATGAGTCTAACTCATGTACAGTGATAGTGAATTAAGTTAGCGCAGCTTAGAAACAATAAAGGGAGCATTGACTCCCTTTAGTTTTAAGTGAATATAAAAGTACTAACTAATAGTCATGTAGTCATGTAGTCATGTAGTCATGTAGTCATGAAAATTACATAAAATATTGATAAATTAGCTATTTAATATCCCTTCCTCACTACAACGGATTTTCCTCAAAGCTAAATGGCGGTGTGTCGTAAAGAGTGGATAAGCCAGAGGCCCGAGCACAAAACCCAGTAATGCCCAATACGTAACAGAAAGGTCTGCGGTAAATGCAGCCAAGCCGAAGTACCAAGCCGAGATTAATGCGATAAAGATAACCAGCAAAGCCACAAACCACCTCTTTAAAAACAACTAAATAAATCATAAATGTAGAGAAATTAATTCCTCATTAAAATGCGGATGCTACTAGCGTAGTCTTGGTGATTGATGCACATGTTAAATACGCCATTTTAACGCCAGAATAAAAGGTTCTCCGCATTATGCATAAACGAGCAATACTCATTCCTCGCTGCGCTCTCAGTACAGAACACGTAACACTGAACTCTCGATAAAGGGCTCGGATTATACAAAATCCACATCCCCAATGTGAACACTTTTTAGGCAAAAACATGCCTTGTGGCAATAAAAAAAGCGGCAACAAACTGCCGCTTTTTTGTTCAATTTTGATTAACTAAGACCTAGATTAACTATGACTTAGATTCACTGAAACTTAGAAAAAGTGCGCGTTTTCTTGCGCCATGGTTTTTAAGCGCTCACAAGGTTCGAATCTGTTACCGAATTGACTTTGATAACCTTCAAGGATCTTCACTAAGTTCGCGGCGCCTAAAGTGTCAATATAATGGAATGGGCCACCGAGGAATGGCGGGAAGCCAATACCGAAAATGGCGCCAATATCGCCATCTCTTGGCGATGCGATAATACCATCATCTAAACAACGCACCGCTTCATTGAGCATTTGTACGACACAACGCTCGGCAACCGCTTTTGTGTCTTTATTGGTGCCAGGCTTAATGCCTAACACGCCATAAACACTCTCATCAACAGCTTTAGCTTTCTTGCTCGATGCGCCGTATTGATAGAAACCTTTGCCATTTTTGCGGCCTTTACGATCGTCACCTAAAAGCTTGTCAAATGCGGCTGGCGCTTTAAAACGTTCACCCAATTCTTTCTCAAGGATCGGTGAAATTTTTGCGCCCACGTCGATACCCACTTCGTCGAGCAAAGTAATAGGTCCCACAGGGAAGCCAAATTTCACTAAAGCTTTATCCAAATGCTCAACACTTTGGCCTTCGAGTAGTAATTGCGCTGCCTCATTCATATACAGAGCCAGAATACGGTTCACATAGAAACCCGCGCCATCCTGCACCACTATCGGTGTTTTACCTTGCTTACGGGCAAATGCGACAGTAGTCGCAATGGTTTCTGGCGACGTTTTAGCATGGGCAATCACTTCCACCAGCGGCATTTTTTCTACTGGCGAGAAATAATGCAAACCAATCACATTTTCAGGACGCGTCGCCGCCTCGGCGATTTGGCTAATAGGCAAAGATGAGGTGTTTGACGCAAAAATAGTGTGCTCACCACACTCACGCTCAATGTCTTTCACCATTTGATGCTTAAGCGCTAAGTCTTCAAATACCGCTTCCACAACGATGTCGGCATCTTTAACGCCTTTATACTCAGTGGTTGTAGTCATCAGTGCCATTAAGTTGTCACGGGCAGCAGGCGTCATATGGCGGCGCTTTACCCCTTTATCCAACAACTTATAAGCGTAGGCTAATGCATTGCTTAAACCT
This sequence comes from Shewanella sp. DW31, assembly GCF_015767295.1. Lineage (NCBI taxonomy): Bacteria > Pseudomonadati > Pseudomonadota > Gammaproteobacteria > Alteromonadales > Shewanellaceae > Shewanella > Shewanella sp. DW31. The sequence continues at coordinate 49,935 of NZ_JADWMP020000009.1, read as the reverse complement.
TTTTCGCTGATGTCTTTGACCCGAACAGGGATTTTAGCCTTAGTGGTAGTCACAGAGGCGATGCCTCCGCCCATTAAACCGCCACCTAAGATCACCGCTTTCTTCACTTTACGCGGCGTAGCACCCTCAGCGCCGGTTTCTTTCTTCATTTCTGTGGTAGCGAAGAAAATACTGCGCAGCGCTTCAGATTCTTTTGATACCACTAATTCGGCAAAGTGACTCGCTTCGACTTCTAGCCCTTTTTGCATCCCCTTCGCAATCCCTTGACGCACGCAGTCAATAATCTTGGCTGGTGCTGGATAATTACCTTGGGTTTTCTTTTCGACTTGTTTAGTCGCTTGATCGAAAATAATGTTACGGCCAAAGCTCGTGCCTTCAAGCACTTGATTAACGAGTGACTTTTTAACAGGTTTCGGTGCACGTTTACCAGCAAGCGCCATCTCAACTGCGGTTTGCAGCAAAATGGTCTGCGGTACAACATCATTCACTAAGCCCATTTTCAAGGCTTGTTTAGGACGAATTTGTTTGCCGGTTAGCATCATATCTAAGGCGGTGGTAATACCGACTAAATGAGGCAAACGTTGAGTCCCACCGCCGCCAGGTAATAAGCCAAGTTGAACTTCCGGTACGCCGAGCATGGTTTTACCATCGTCGCTACATACCCTTTGATGACAAGCTAAGGCTAACTCTAAACCACCACCTAAACAGGCACCATGGATTGCCGCAACCACAGGAATAGTTAAGGCTTCTAACTCATTAAAAACCACATGCCCTTGCTGGGATAAGGCTTTGGCATCGCCCGCCGTTTTACAGGCATCGAGCATGGAAATATCCGCGCCCGCGACAAAAGAATCTTTCTTGCCAGAGATCAGCACGAGTCCACGAATATGAGGATCGCTTTTAATCTCAGCCAGAATCTCACTGATTTCAGGGCCAAACTGTGCTTTTAGGGTGTTCATGGTTTCGCCAGGAACATCCATAGTCAAAATGGCAATGCCGTCGTCGCGGCGGGTTAAATTAAAGGTCTTTTCCATGCCGATTACTCCACTTCCACTATCATAGCCACGCCCAAACCACCGGCCGCACAGGCCGTCGTTAAGCCAGTTCCACCACCACGGCGCTTAAGCTCACGACACACTTGGGTGATTAAACGGGTTCCCGTTGCCGCAAAAGGATGACCATAAGCGAGCGAGCCACCGAGCACGTTAAACTTGCTCATGTCGATTTCGCCAATCGCGCGGTTGCGGCCGAGTTTTTCTTCGGCAAATTTTTTCGAAGCAAACATCTGCATATTCGCTAATGTCTGCGCCGCAAAGGCTTCGTGCATTTCAATCAGGGTAAGATCTTCTAATTCCATTCCAGCACGTTTTAACGCCAGTGGCGTCGCGTAGGATGGTCCCATCAGCATATCTTGCCAGACATCAATGGCGCTAAAGGCGTAACTCTTAATGTAACCAATCGGTTGATAACCTAAGGCTTTGGCTCGACCTTCACTCATCAAGATAATCGCTGAGGCACCGTCCGTCAGTGGCGTACTATTGGCCGCCGTCACAGTACCGTGTTGTTTGTCGAATGCAGGGCGCAACTTAGCATATGACTCCAATACTGAGTTTTCGCGGATATTGTTATCGCGATCGATAAACTGCTTATACGGCGGTATATGCGCGACCATAACTTCGTCACGCAAATGGCCCGAAGCCCAAGTTTCACTCGCTAAGGTGTGTGAGCGGTGCGCTAAGGCATCTTGATCGGCACGGCTAATATTGTAGGTTTTTGCCATCTGCTCGGCGGTTTGTCCCATAGACAAGCCCGTTGAGTACTCTGCCACCGCAGGCGGCACAGGTAATAAATCCTTTATGCCTAAACGGCGGAAAATTTGTAATTTTTGCCCAAAGCTACGGGCTTTATTCAGATCGACTAACGCATGGGCTAATTTTTTCGACACACCGATAGGCAATACAGAGGAAGAGTCGGCGCCGCCCGCAATACCGATTTCGATATTGCCTGTCATGATAGATTCGGCCACGTTTACGGCAGATTGGAAGCTAGTCGCACAGGCGCGAGTGACACTATAGGCATCGGTCGACACATTCATGCCAGTACCGAGTACGATTTCACGGGCAATGTTAGGTGCAGCCGGCATTTGCACGACTTGTCCATAGACTAATTGCTCAATCAGCTTAGGATCGAGTTCTGAGCGCGCCAATAATTCATTGACCACCATTTTGCCCATATCGAGCGCCGATACGCCGTGGAATGCTGTGGCTTGCTTTGCAAAGGGCGTTCTTAAACCCGCTACAATGGCGATACGTTCACCCTTGGCGTTCGTAACCTGTTGTCTATCATTCATTTGTCACCCTCTTTATGTGCGCAATCGCTGAGAGATTTCAGGCGGCGCTATCGATTTCCGTATTTGACCCATTGTTTTACGGCGAAAAACGCCCAATAACAGGTCTGACCATTAAAGTGTGATCTGATTCTAACTTCTTGTCAGCAAGTTTTAAACACCTGTTTGTTTTTTTAACACTAGCCAAACCCTAAGGGAATTCTTTACCATAGCTGTTGTCTATAGCCCACACACGTATTTTTAACATAATAAAACGAGTAGCATCATGCCTTTGAGTCGCTTCCACGCATTACGCACTTACCTAAATAAGGTTGTTTTAGGGCAGCCAGTATTGACCGAAAATCTGCTCATTGCCTTAATTGCCAATGGCCACTTATTAGTTGAAGGACCACCGGGACTGGCAAAGACCCGTGCAGTGAAAGCCTTATGTGACGGGGTTGAGGGCGATTTTCACCGCATTCAATTTACCCCAGATCTGCTACCCGCCGACTTAACTGGCACAGATATCTATCGCTCGCAAACTGGCACCTTCGAATTTGAAGCCGGACCGATTTTCCACAATTTAATCTTGGCGGACGAAATTAACCGTGCCCCAGCCAAAGTTCAGTCAGCCTTATTAGAAGCCATGGCCGAAGGTCAAGTTACCGTTGGTAAGCACAGCTATAAGCTACCGCCGCTGTTTTTAGTGATGGCCACCCAAAATCCATTAGAAAACGAAGGCACATATCCCCTGCCCGAAGCACAGCTTGACCGTTTTTTAATGCACTTAAACCTTGATTACCCGAGCGGCGAGACTGAAATCGAAATTCTGCGTCAATCCCGTAAAGAAGCGCTGACCCACGAATTGCCAACCACTGAGCCGATTGCACAAGCAGATGTGTTTGCCGCCCGTGACGAAGCCATGGAAATCTATCTTGCCGAGCCGCTCGAAAAGTACATAGTCGAAATCGTGATGGCGACCCGTGAGCCTTTACGTTACAGCGAAGACTTAGCTAAGTGGCTTGAGTACGGCGTCAGCCCGCGCGCAACTATTTCATTAGAACGCTGCGCCCGCGCCCGTGCTTGGCTGCACGAGCGAGACTTTGTTTCACCAGAAGACATTCAAGCTGTTGCGCCAAATGTATTACGCCATAGACTCCTACTTAGCTACCAAGCACAGGCCGAAGGTGTCAGCCGCGATCACGTGATCAACCACATCTTAAGTCAAGTTGCAGTACCTTAACGGTGAAGATAAAGGTGAAATAAGATGAGTGACACAGCGCGACTCTCAGCCTCGGTCGATGGCTTGCCGCTTTTTGCCGATGGCTTGCATTTAACCGAGCAAGAGCTGCTGGCGTGCCAAAATATCGCCCGAGCTATGCCTGAGCGTTATAGCCGTGCCCGCGCTAATTTAGCGGGCCATCGCAGCAGCTTAATCAAAGGCCGCGGTATGGAGTTTGCCGAGGTGCGCCACTACCAACAGGGCGACGATGTGCGCACCATTGATTGGCGCGTTACCGCTCGTACAGGCACAACTCACACTAAGTTATTTGTCGAAGAACGTGAGCGCCCTATTTTATTGTTAATCGACTTGAGCCAAAGCCTCTATTTTGGTTCGAGTTTATTGCTGCAATCGGTGCAAGCAGGACACCTTGCGACCACCTTAGGTTGGAATGCGATTAACCATGGCGATCGGCTCGGCGCCTTGATCGCATGCGAGTCTGAGCATTTAGAGCTCAAACCCCGCAGCCGTCGTCAGGGCATATTGCAATTGATCTCAGGCCTGCGCCGTGTGCACGAAAATCAGCTCAATCATGTTGGCACTGGCCAGCGCGATCCTGACCATATCCTGCGTGCCTGTCAGCGATTACAACGTATCGCCAAACCCGGCTCCTTAGTTTGGATAGTGACAGATGGCAGCCATTTTAGTCCCCAATGTATCGCGCCTCTCACCGAGCTTAAGCGTCATTGCGATGTGGGTGCCTATCTTATTACCGATCCTCTGCGTCAAGGCACACTGCCGTTACCGCACAACTTTAATTTGCCGGTACGGGATGGGGATGAGGACTTAGTGCTTACCCGCCACAGTTATCAGGCTTGGCTCGACATTCAGTTGCGTCAGCAAAACGATTTTATCGCCATGATGCAGCAACTGCGCGTTCGCACCCAGCTCATAGATGCGGGTGCTCCCCTAGCCCATCAATTGGAATTATTGCGTTAACTATGGATCCAGCAACAGTGAATTCAGAAATAGCAAATCCACAGGCAACAGTACCTATGCCTTCTACGGCGCCAAACCCGGCTCTTGCACAACTGCAGGATATTATTCATCCCGAACCGATCGGCGCTTGGCCTTGGGCAATCGGTTATTGGCTGGTTTTAGCACTTGTGATTGCCCTCATCACACTCTTAGTTATCTGGCTAAGACAACGCGCCCGTGACTTAGCGCCGAAAAAAACCGCTAAACAGTTACTTAATCAGCTCGATAAACAAGCGACGTCCTATGCCTCTGACGTCAACAGCCTATTAAAGCGCACCGCCATGAGTTACCTCAGCAGAGAAGCGATAGCCTTCTTAGATGGCGAAACTTGGGCGACTTGGTTAGACAGCTATTTACCCGAGCATAAACGCCAACGTATCGGCCCTTTGCTAGCCAAACGCCATCAGGCTACGCCATTGACCTTAGCTGAAGCCAATGAATTGCATCAACTCACACAGGCTTGGTTGGCATCGAAAGCAAAACTGAATGCGCCTGAGCCGAATCTTGTTCAAGCCAAGGGCTACGTTCAAGCTAGTGGCGACGCTCAAGCTAAGAGCAAAGCGCCAACCCAGCAAACTGACACTGAAAAAGCGGAGGCACAATGTTAACAATTGCATGGCCTTGGCTATTGATATTATTGCCTTTACCTTTGATTTTTTGGCGCCAACACACATTACAAGTGGATGGTGGCCGGCTGCAATTACCCGGAATAAGCCAAACAGGTAAACAAAGCTTAGCGGCCAACACACGCCAGAGTCGCAAACGCTACTGGCTGATGTGGTGCCTGTTAGTGCTCGCTATTGCTCGTCCTCAATGGCTTGGTGAACCTATCGAACTGCCAAGCCAAGGCCGCGATTTGATGATGGCGGTGGATTTATCCGGCAGTATGCAGATTGAAGACATGGTGGTGAATGGCAAAACCGTCGACCGTTTTACCTTGATCCAACACGTGGTCAGTGACTTTATCGAGCGCCGCAAAGGTGATCGTATCGGTTTAATTCTCTTCGCCGATCACGCCTATTTACAGGCGCCGCTGACCCAAGACAGACGTTCAGTGGCGCAATTTTTAAAAGAAGCACAAATTGGCTTAGTCGGTAAGCAAACCGCCATAGGTGAAGCTATCGCTCTAGCGGTAAAACGCTTCGATAAAATGGACGAGAGTAATAGAGTGTTGATTTTATTGACCGACGGCTCTAACAACGCTGGCAATATCGAACCTGAACAAGCAGCGCAAATTGCCGCTAATCGTAAAGTTACTATTTATACTGTTGGTGTGGGCGCAGATGTAATGGAGCGCCGCACACTCTTTGGCCGCGAGCGGGTTAATCCTTCGATGGATCTGGATGAAAACCAACTTAAGCATATCGCCGACGTCACCCACGGCCGTTATTTTCGCGCCCGTAACAGCCAAGAGCTAGACCAGATTTACCAAGAAATCGATAAACTCGAACCTGTGAGTCGCGATCAATTAAGCTATCGTCCGCAGGCAGATCTGTTCTACTGGCCGCTGGCACTGGCATTACTGACAAGTCTGTGGATTGCCTTAGGTCAATTGCCACTCTTTGCAGCGCGCCGCGTTAAACCCTCTGTCGCAACCACTTCACAGGGGAACATCAAATAATGAGCCTACATTTTATTCGTCCCGAATGGCTACTCGCCCTAGTGCCGCTAGCCTTAGCCTTGTTGAGTTTATGGCGGCAACACGAGAGCCACAGCGCTTGGAATCGTTATATTGCGCCGCACTTAGCCAAGATATTGGTCACCCAAGGTAATAAGAAATCCCGCCGTCCGTTGCATTTATTAGCCTTCACTTGGCTGATTGCGACCTTGGCACTCGCCGGACCTGCCGTTAATAAACAATCCTTACCTGTGTTTGCCGCCGAGCAAGGCCGCGTACTGGTGATGGACATGTCCGTATCTATGTTCGCCACCGATCTTGCGCCGAATCGGTTAACCCAAGCCAAATTTAGGGCAACGGATCTTCTGCGTAATCTTAAAGAAGGTGAAACTGGTTTAGTCGCCTTTGCAGGCGATGCCTTTACTATCAGCCCATTAACCCGTGATACCGGCACATTACTCAATTTACTGCCGACCTTAAGTCCTGAGATCATGCCCGTTCGTGGCTCAAACTTAGCGGCAGGCTTGACCCAAGCCAAAACGCTACTGGCTCAAGGTGGGCATATTCGCGGTGATATTATCGTGATGACAGATGGCATAACTGCTGCCCAGTTTGATGAGGCTAACTCGGCATTAAGTGGCACCCAATATCGCCTCGCCGTCGTCGCTTTTGGCACTAGCCAAGGTGCGCCAATCCGTCTACCCGATGGACAATTACAACGCGACAGCAGCAACGAAGTCGTTGTGGCCAGCACTGATTTCGCTCTGCTGCAAAAACTGGCCGCGAATAACAAAGGTGTGTTGATCCAGAATCGCACCGACGGTAATGATCTCGCCCAATTACAGCAATGGTTAAGCGATGCTGGCGATGCGAAAGCCACAGATCTTGATGGTGAAACTTGGCAGGATCTCGGTCCTTACCTCGCCTTATCATTACTGCTACCCGCACTTTTCAGCTTTAGACAAGGAATCGTGGCCAGTGTTGGATTTATCACTCTTGCTGGCAGCTTACTGCTCGCGGCTGTGCCTCAGCCAGCCCATGCCAGTGTGTGGGACAATGTGTGGAAAACCACAGATCAACAAGCGATGCAGGCCTATCAATCCCAAGATTACGCAAACGCCGCTAAGCAGTTTGAGTCGCCCCAATGGCGTGGCAGCGCCCAATACAAAGCCGGTGATTTTGCGCAAGCACTGAAAACCTTCGAGCAAGATAGCTCAGCCCAAGGCCTCTACAATCAAGGCAATGCGTTGATGCAACTCGGTAAACCCGATAAGGCCAAGGAGCGCTATCAAGCCGCGCTTGAGAAACAAGCTGATTTCCCTACGGCGAAGGCCAATCTTGAACTGGCTGAAAAGTTATTGCAGGAACAGCAACAACAGCAAGGTAAAAACGAGCAACAGGATAAGAACCAAGATCAACAGTCTGGCGACCAACAATCCGGTGACCAAAAGTCGCAGAATAAACAGCAATCTGACCAAGATAGCACTCAGAAAGATAAGCAAGATCAAGCGGGACAAGAGTCTCAGGATCAACAGGACAATGCCAATTCTGAGCAAAGCCCTGAACAGCAAAAAACGAATGAGCAACAGTCTGAGCAAGATAAGCAAAATGGCAATGCACAGGACAAGCAGAATGAAGCTCAGCAAGATCCCGCTGAAGATAAAGCGCAACAGGATCAACAAGCTCTGCAGGAAAATGAGCCGGTAGATAATGAAGCTAAGATGCAAGCGCAGGCTAAAGCCGATGCTGAAGAGCAAAAGTCAACTGAGCAAGAAAAGCAAAGCGTTGCCGCCAAAGAAGCTCCAGAGCAAAATACGCAAGATAAACAAGAGGCTGCTATGAGTGAATCGGTCGAGGCATCGCCAACCAATAGCGAGCCACTGCCCGCAGAAATGCAACGAGCACTGAGGGGCGTGAGTGAAGACCCGCAAGTGTTACTGCGCAACAAGATGCAGTTGGAATATCAAAAACGCCGTCAAAATGGCCAAATATCAAAGGATAACGAACAGTGGTGACGAGACAATTTTTTATCCTGCTACTCCTTGCCATCGGAGTGGCTCATCCCGCCTTTGCACTTAGCAAAATTGAGGCCTCGGTCGATCGCAACCCTGTGATGGAGGGCGAATACTTTGTGCTCAACATCAGTGTCGATGACGAAGTCGATACCGGTAAGCTAGACACATCCGCCCTACTGAAAGATTTTATTGTCGGCCGTACTAGCGTGAGTCGCAGCACGCAAATCATGAACTTCGATGCAGTCAAAGAAACCCGCTGGCAAGTGCTGCTCGCGCCAAAACAACAAGGTCAGTTAACCATTCCGGCCTTTAGTATTGACGGCGTCAGCTCATCGCCTATTCCTCTCAAAGTGGTCGAAACCGGTAGCCAGCCCGCGCAAATGAACAATCTGTTCATTGACGCCAAAGTCTCGACCGACGAAGCCTATGTTGGGCAGCTCATTACCTACAAGGTGAAACTCTATCTGGCGGTAGAATTACAAAGGGGCGTATTGAGTGCACCTGTAATCGAAGGCGCACAGATCAAACAAATCGGTGAAGATAGGGATGGTTCAGAGATAGTCGATGGCCGACGTTACCGCGTGATTGAACGCACCTATGGCATCATTCCCGATTTGCCCGGCCAAGTGAATATCAAAGGTGCAACCTTTGCTGGCGATGTGCTGGTAGAATCCCAACGCCGCGGCGGCATGTTTGGCTTTAATGAAAGCCGCCCAATGCAAGCAGGCGCGCCCTCACTGACAGTTCAAGTGAATCCCGCACCAGCAAGCTTCCAAGGCCAATGGCTGGTTGCCGATTTAGTAGCGCTAAAAGAAAACTTCCCAGAGGATATTAAAAAGTTTACCGTCGGTAGCCCTATCACCCGCACTATTACGCTGTTGGCTTCCAATGCCGATGAAAATAGTCTGCCTGATATAGTGCAAACTCTGCCCGATGAGCTTAAGTCATACCCAGAAAAACCTCAGCGGCAGACCTTTGTGCGCGATGCACAAATTGTTTCGCAGTACAGTATTACTTCGGCAATCGTTCCCAGCAAAGCGGGCACCTTTACCTTGCCCGAAATCAAAGTGCCTTGGTGGAATCCGCGCCTTAAACGTCAAGAAACTGCAACGCTGCCCGCGCGTACCATAGTCGTTGAAGGCGGTGCTGTCAGCGATACGCCTGCTCAACCAACATGGGAAACCAACTCCGCGGCCGATAAGGGTTGGTCTTGGCTAACCACGGTTTTTGCTACGCTATGGCTGGTCACTCTAGTCGCTTGGATTATCACCTTAGTCGCTTGGCGCCGCGCCTTAAAAAATCAAACGGCCGCCCCAATTGCAGTAAACTCTTCAATCAGTTCAGCACAATCAGTGACTGCCTCCGGCTTGAAAGGATTAGAGCAAGCCTGCGCCAGTGGCGATGTGAGTCGAATTATGTTGCAATTGCAGCGATATTTCAGTGAGTTACAGCAAACGCCTATGACATTAGATAAGATTGCCGAGCAGTCACCGCAACTGGCTGCAGCGATACAGCAACTGCAAATCAAAGCCTACAGTGCGAAGGCCGATAAGAGCCACCATACTGACAGTGCTAATACGAGCAGTGCGAATTCTAACAATACAAATAGCCACTTAAGCGCCGAATGTACCGCCTTACTTAACGCGGTTAAGGCCTGTGAGCATAAACATTCAAACCCAAAATCAGCGCCATTAAGCCCACTAAATCCTAAATAAATGATGGGGTTAATGACAAAGAAGCGAGTGCTACTATGCTAAATATTCAGCCAAAAAGCCCAAAGATAAAAAATGTTTGCTAACTGGCGCAAGAAATCCGTCGAGCCTGCGGTCTCTTCTGACATGCTAAGCAAACAACGACGATACAACAGCCTAGTCAAGGCGCTACATGCAGACATTTTCCGCTATGCCTATTGGTTATGCGGCGATAAGCACGTGGCTGAAGACATTACCCAAGAAACCTTCTTGCGGGCGTGGCGCTCTTTGGATTCCCTCAAGGATGATAAAGCGGCGAAAGCTTGGCTGATCACGATTCTTAGGCGTGAAAATGCGCGGCGTTTCGAGCGTAAACAGTTCGATTATTCCGACGTTGAGCAAGATACCTTAGAGGACAATATCTCCAATAGCAGTGAAGAGCAGACCGAGCAATATCTGATCCGTCGACAAATTGGCAAGCTGGATATCGAATACCGCGAACCACTCTTACTCCAGCTCATTGGTGGCTTTAGCGGCGATGAAATCGCCGAGCTGATGGAGCTCAATCGCAACACCGTAATGACGCGTTTATTTCGGGCGAGGAGCCAATTGAAAGAATTACTTGAGAAGAATGATGTGAGAGGTCAATCCAATGGATGAGCTTAAATTTAGACGTCAAGCTTATGAAGATCCTCATAATCAAGATGCTGACTTTCTGGCGCAGATCAATTCAAAGCCAGAAAACCAAGCCCTAATCAATGAGCTTAAAAACCTTGATGCCAAACTGAGCAACGCATTGAAAGTGGATGTGGCGGAGGATCTCGCCGACAAACTCATTTTGCGTCAGCAGTTACAACAGCACCATAAACAGCGCCGGCAAACGTTTTTTTTAGTGGCCATGGCAGCCTCGGTCGCGTTTGTGGTAGGGATCAGCTTCAGCCTATTACGCTTAGGGCCTATTGATTTGGCTGAACATGCACTGGCCCATGTCTACCATGAAGATATTGCCTTGCATGTCGATCAAAATGTCAATTTTAGTCAAGTCAATGCCCAGCTTGCATCGATAAAAGACTTTGGCAATGCCAAATTTACCCAACAACCGGGCAAAGTGTATTACACCTCTTATTGCGATTTTCAAGGGGTAAAAAGCCTACACTTAGTACTTCAGGGCGAACAAAGTAAGGTGACGCTCTTTATCGTGCCACTCGAGAAACGTATGGTGTTGGATAAAACCTTCGCCGACGGTAAATATCAAGGGATGGGCTTTGAAACGCCCGATGCATTTATTTTGCTCATAGGTGAGGATCAAGCTGACCTTCGCTATATAAAAGACGAAATCAAGAATATATTTATTTAAGCTATTGTTATAAATTGCATTTAAAAATCAATCTCCGATATTTTCATGTTATCGGAGGTTAGATTTCAATCACACTTACATCTGCTAATGGGCGCACGTTCAAACATCTGGTAGCATGCTTGCCACTTTTAATAATAAAAAGATGGGAAAAGGCAAGATGACGATTGAAACCCCGATTTTAATCACATTTGTTGGTTACTTAGTATTGATGATGGGCATAGGTTTTTGGGCTTACCGTGCTACCGATACTGTTGATGATTATATTTTAGGTGGCCGCAAAATGGGCCCCGCAGTGACCGCACTCAGCGTGGGTGCATCTGACATGTCAGGTTGGCTGTTACTGGGATTACCCGGCGCAGTTTACTTAAGCGGCTTAGGTGCAGCCTGGATTGGCGTAGGATTAATTATTGGTGCTTGGCTAAACTGGTTATTTGTTGCCAAGCGACTGCGCATTTATACCCAACTCGCTGATAACGCCCTCACTTTACCGGATTTTTTCGAGAAACGTTTCCACGATACCCAAGGCTATCTCAAGCTCGTTTCCGCAATCACTATTCTGGTGTTTTTTACTTTCTATGCCTCCTCTGGCATGGTCGGTGGCGCGATTTTGTTTGAGAAAGTCTTTGGGCTTGATTACACCGCAGCCCTCGTGATTGGCTCGGCCATCATAGTCGGTTACACCTTTATTGGCGGTTTCTTTGCCGTGTGTTGGACTGACTTTTTCCAAGGCAGTTTAATGCTCATCGCCCTATTGATTGTCCCTTTCGCCGTTTTCGCTCACCCCGAAAGCCATGCAGGTATTGAAACGATCGATCCCGCGATGTTGGCATTAGTCAATGACAAAACCACTGCCATCGGCATGTTATCTTTGCTCGCATGGGGCCTAGGTTATTTTGGTCAGCCACATATTTTGTCGCGTTTTATGGCGATAGGCAGTGCCGATGCCCTGCCCTTGTCACGCCGTATTGCCATGAGCTGGATGGTGTTATCTCTCATTGGCGCGTTAGCCACAGGTATCGCAGGCTCGCTCTATTTCGCCAAAGAGCCATTAGCCAATTCTGAAACTGTGTTTATCCATTTAGCTCAAGCGGCGTTTAACCCATGGATTGGTGGGCTATTAATCGCCGCTATTTTATCGGCAATCATGAGTACTATCGACTCACAACTCTTAGTCTGCTCAAGTGTCATCACCGAAGATTTCTACCGTAAATGGTTGCGCCCAAAGGCCGATGATCGTGAGCTAATGATGGTAGGTCGTTTAGGCGTACTCGCTATCGCTGTGATTGCAGGTGTGATTGCCCTCAATCCTGAAAGTAGCGTGCTTAGCCTAGTGAGTTATGCTTGGGCAGGCTTTGGTGCGGCCTTTGGTCCCGTAGTCTTGTTATCCCTGTTTTGGAAGCAATATAGCCGTAATGGCGCTATCGCCACTATTATTGTCGGTGCATTAACCGTGGTGATTTGGAAGCAACTCACTGGTGGCATTTTTGAAGTATACGAAATCCTTCCTGGGTTTATATTCGCGACTATTGCGGGTATTTTAGTCAGTAAATTCTCTGCTCCAAGTGAAAAAGTAACGACAGAATTCGAACAATTTAAGTCTGCACTCTAATCTAGATATGTTTCCATATGTTTAAAAGCGCACAAGTGTGCGCTTTTTACATTTTGTATCCTTTTAAATACCCTAGCACCATTACAAACCGTTAACTTCAATTGAAACCCATAGCAGCACCCAAAGCCCTTCATATCAAGCATCTGGCCAGACCATTCAAGCATACTAAAGTATCACTCTTGTTTTAAAGACTTTCAATTAACTGAAAATTAACATATTTCACTTCTGGTCGGACTTGTTGAGGGTACATTGAATCCATAAGATGCCGGAGACTAATAAATGGATTTAAATACTTTCGGCGGACTAGGACCGAATAAAAATCCAATACTTATAAAAAATAGAGAGAATAATAATGAAAACATTCAACAAGACACTCATTGCCGTTTCTGTCGCATTAGCAAGCACACAAACCTTAGCTTCAGGTTTTCAACTAAACAGCCAATCAGCAACTGGTATGGGTCGTGCATTTGCGGGTGATGCGGTTATTGCCGATAACGCTTCTGTGTTATCACGTAACCCTGCTGCTATGGCATTATTCGATAAAGATGCGATCTCCTTCGGCTTAACTTATGCCGATATTACTGTTGATGTTAAAGACGTTAACTTTGCCGGTGGTGCCGTTGACTTAGGCAGCATCGATGACGCGGGTAGCTCTAAAATTATCCCTAATATTTTCTACATCCACCCCATCGACGATAAGTTCGCCGTAGGTTTTGCCGCTTTCTCTAACTTTGGTACCGGTACCGATGCCAGCTCACTTTCAAAGAGTTTGCCAGCAGGCTCACCAGCACCTTATGATCTGCTTGGCGAAACAGAAGTAACAACGGTTAACTTTAACACCAGCCTTTCATACCGTATTAATGACATGTTCAGTATCGGTGCTGGTATTGATGCCATTTACGGTGAAGGTCGTTTAACCCGTAATGCGGGCGCGACACCTCTGGTTGACGTCGATGCTGACGGCTGGGCGTTTGGTGGTATTGTGGGTGCCACGATTGAATTAGATAAAGATAACCGTTTCGGTATCAGTTACCGCTTCAGCCCAACAGTGAATGTTAAAGGTGATATCAACACAATCAGCACTAAAGATCTATCTGCCGTTAGTTTAGGTTCAAAAACAGCACTAGCGACAAGCTTTGACAGCTTAGACGTACCCCTTGCGGATATTTTCCAAGTTGCTGGTTTCCATCAGCTCACACCTAAGTTTGCAGTGCACTACACTGCGCAGTACACCCAGTGGAGCAACTTTGAACAAATCACGGCTAAAGATGGCGTAGCCACTATTATTCCTGGTCAAGCGGGTGCAGGTACTCAACTGCAAGCTGGCGACGTTGCGCTGAAAGAATACCAATGGAAAGATTCATGGTTATTCAGCCTAGGTGGTACTTATACTATCAATGAGCAATTTACTGTACGTGCAGGTTATATGCATGACCAAGGCGTTGTGGACGAAATTAGCTCAATTTCATTCCCAGACTCTGACCGTAACTGGTATACAGCGGGTATGAGCTACCACATCAACCCACAAAACACTGTTGACTTTGGTATCGCTTATATTAAAGGTGAAGAAGTTCACCTGATCGAAAACAGCGCAATCGCAGGCCCTGTTAATGCTATTACTGAATCAAGTGGTATGTACTACTCAGTTCAATACAGCTACCAGTTCTAAGCTAAACGCTTCCCCAAAAGCCGCATTTTTTGCGGCTTTTTTGTATCTTAAGCATTTATTGCCTAAAGTTAATTCATACTCCTGTAAACGCAGCTACGGCTATGGCTAAAGTCATTGGACTCGGTGGAATTTTCTTTAAAAGTGTCGATCCCGTTGCCTTGGCAACTTGGTACAAAACCCATCTTCAAGTCCCCATTGAAAACTGGGGAGGCGCCGCGTTTTATCACACAGATAAATCAACTCTTGGCTACCATGTTTGGACCCCTTTCGCCCATAGCACGGACTATTTCGCCCCCTCAGATAAAGGGTTTATGTTCAACTTTGTCGTTGACGATCTAGAGCAAGCCCTCGTACAAGTAGAGCAAGGTGGCGGTCAACCGATTGGTGGTATTGAAGATTCAGAATTTGGCCGCTTTGGCTGGTTTATTGACCCTGATGGCAATAAAGTCGAATTATGGCAGCCAAGCGCGATTCCTCCTGAAAAATAAATGCTTTAAACAGATATTTCCAAACTCATCTCTCAACATAATCCCCCCTACCTTAAGCGGCATCTATTCCGAATAAACCCAGTGCATGACTGAGGTTTATTCGGTATCGTAGACTAAGTTCATCTAATCAAGAGATTCTTTTTATGGAAAAAAGTAACATCATTCCTGCCCTACTGTTAGGTGGTTTCCTTTGCGCTGGACTTGTTTATGTAGGCCAGACAGCAAGCTCAGCACTATTGCAAATGAAAGCCATGGAACGCACTGTCACGGTAAAGGGCTTAGCGGAAAAAGAAGTCAAAGCCAATGTGGCAATTTGGCCAATCAATTTCACTGAGGTCGATAACAATCTGCCTAAACTCTACGAGACGGTTCAGCAAAAAACCGATCGTGTTGTGGCGTTTTTAAAGGAACAAGGCTTTAGCGACAGCGAAATTACTGTCTCTTTGCCCTCAATTGAAGATCGCCAAGCCCAAGGTTATGTCGATCCCAACGTCAGATACCGTTACTCGGCAAAAGTGAACCTATCGGTTTATACCCCACAGATTGATCTTATGCTAAACACCCGTAAGCAAATGATTAACTTAGTAAAAGAAGGTATAGCGATTGCCAGCCAGGATTATGATAATCGCACTGAATTTCTGTTTACCGACCTCAACTCAGTCAAACCTGTCATGGTGCAAGAAGCGACTCAAAATGCCCGCGAAGTGGCTGAAAAATTTGCTAAGGATTCGGATTCTCGCCTCGGAAAAATTAAAAGTGCGAGTCAAGGCCAGTTCACCATTTCAGACCGCGATAGCAGCACGCCTTACATTAAACAAATTCGCATAGTTTCCACACTAACCTATTATTTAAATGACTAAATTTTAGGCTTAATTTGAAGCTCTGAAGCATAAGGAATAAGGCGCTATAGGCCTTATTCCTTATTCCTAAATTAGGTAAAAACACTACATTAAATTTTTCTAATAAATATTAATTGCCTATTGAAAACAACTCCATTAGAATTTTCTCATAAATTACATCTGGGGTGATATAAGTTATGACATCAATTTCTCGTGCTTTTTTCTTACTGCTGGCACTTTCCAGTACTCAAGCTCAGGCAGCCTCAGTCGAAACCATCGAAGTCTTAAATAAACCCTATCCGAATTGGGTCACCTTAGACGCCACCATTGAAGCAGTAAAAGCGGCGACGGTATCGGCGCAAACCTCTGGCCGTATTGTCAAACTCAACTACGATGTTAACGATGTCGTCCCCGAAGGAGCCGCCCTACTGGAAATTACCAGTAAAGAGCAAGGCGCTGAACTGGCAAGCTTTGAGGCTGATCTAGCCAAAGCGAAGGCTTTAAATGTCGAAGCTCAGGCACAATACAAACGTTATAAAGAGCTATTTCCCCAAGGCGCGATTTCTAAGGGCGCGATGGATGAAGCCACCGCCAATGCTAAAGCAACAGAACAAGCCGTCAGTGCAGCACAAGCCCGTGTCATCAAAGCCAACGAATCCTTAAAATACACTGTCGTTTCAGCGCCTTTTAGTGGCATAGTCACTGAGCGTTTTGTCGAACTTGGCGAAACCGTAAGCCCAGGACAAGCACTACTTTCAGGGTTTTCCGCGAGTCAAATGCGCGCCATTACCCAAGTGCCACAGCGTTACATTAACCAACTTAAAAATTCCCCCGAATTTCTCGTCCGTTTAAGTGATGGGCGCGAGTTCACCTCAACTGACCTCACGATTTTCAGTTTCGCCGATCCTGTCAGCCACAGTTATCAAGTGCGAATTAATCTGCCAGAAAATGAAGCCAATCTTCAACCCGGTACTTGGGCAAAAGCTTCCTTTAAAAATGGCGATCGGGAAAAAATCCAACTGCCCGCCTCTGCACTACTCACAATGAACGAACTGAGCAGTGTTTACCTTAAACAAGGCGAAGCCTTTGTGCTGACCCAAGTCCGTATCACTGAGCCCTTAGATGGCGAGGTAGAAGTGCTTGCGGGCCTTAAGTCGGGTGACAAAGTGGCCGTTGATGCCTACCAAGTGTTGCTCAGCAAGAAGCAATAATTCCCTAGCGACTTAAGCTTTGTCGAGGTTGTTTTATGAAACATGCCCCAGTACCACAAACCACACTTGGGATTTCCGGACGAATTGCCGCTGCCTTTCAAAATAGCGCCATCACGCCACTATTAGCACTTCTTGGGCTCTTACTTGGCTTATTCGCTATTTTGGTCACGCCAAAAGAAGAAGAGCCACAAATTGATGTCACCTTTGCCGATGTGTTTATCCCTTTTCCCGGCGCGACACCCACGGAAGTTGAAAACTTAGTCACTCTGCCAGCAGAACAAGTGATCTCCGAAATCAAAGGCATAGATACTCTGTACTCGTTCTCCCAACCCGATGGCGCGCTGATCATCGTCATCTTTAAGGTCGGCGTCGGGCGCAATGATGCCATCGTCAGCCTATACAACCAGATTTATTCCAATATGGATAAATTGCCAAGGGGCGCTGGCGTGGGCGATCCGCTAATTAAACCCCGCGGCATCGATGATGTGCCCATTGTCAGTTTGACCTTGTGGTCTAAGGACAGGCAAGTGTCGGCTGAGCAGCTAACCCATGTCGCCCTTGGATTAGAAACCGAAATTAAGCGTATTCCCGGCACTCGCGAAATAGATACCGTTGGCCAGCACGATATGGTGGCCAACATACGTATCGATCCCGCCAAGATGAACAGCTTTAATCTGACCTACGATAAGTTAAGACAAAGCCTGAATGACAATAATATGGTCTCTATGCCTGCATCCTTAGTGCAAGGCAATCAAGAGATTAAAGTTCAGGCTGGGCAGTTTTTACAATCCATCGACGATCTCAAGCAATTAGTCGTCAGTGTCTATCAAGATAAACAAGGCAAAAATATTCCGATTTATTTGGCGGATATTGCTGAAATCAGCTTAAAAAGTGATATCCCTAAACAGAGCGTTTGGCACGCAGATAAAACCGACATTTATCCCGCTGTCACAATCGCAATTGGTAAACAAGCAGGCCAAAATGCCGTCGACATCGCCGACAGTGTGATTGAGCGGATAGCTAAGGTCGACAATGTGTTGATCCCGGCAAATGTCGAAATCACAGTGTCACGTAACTATGGCGAAACCGCGGCGGATAAATCTAACACCCTTATTTTAAAACTGATTTTTGCCACCAGCGCTGTAGTCGTGCTGGTATTTTTAACCATGGGCGCACGCGAATCCTTAGTCGTGGGCGTGGCCATTATTATCACGCTAGCGATCACCCTTTTCGCCTCTTGGGCGTGGGGATTTACCTTAAACCGCGTGTCCTTGTTCGCCTTGATTTTCTCCATCGGCATCTTGGTCGACGATGCCATAGTCGTAGTAGAAAACATCCACCGGCATATGGCGCTCGGCAAAAAGTCCTTCAGCGAGCTTATCCCAGTGGCGGTCGATGAAGTCGGTGGCCCGACGATTCTGGCGACATTTACTGTTATCGCAGCCTTGCTGCCGATGGCTTTTGTATCGGGCTTAATGGGGCCTTATATGAGCCCGATCCCCATCAACGCCAGTATGGGCATGTTAATTTCCCTCGTTGTGGCATTTGTGGTCACTCCTTGGCTCAGTCGTAAACTGCTGAAACATAATGACCAACACGATACTGCCCAAGCCTCGCACGAGGATGAAGCTGAAACTAAGATGGTGCGCCTCTTTACTCACTTAATTGGTCCTTTCCTGCTGGGTAAAAATGCCCGTAAGGCAAGAGTGGGACTGGCTGCCGGCGTATTTGTGTTAATCGGCATCGCCGTCGCGCTCCCTGTGGGTCAGCTCGTGGTGCTGAAAATGCTGCCCTTCGATAATAAGTCCGAGTTTCAAGTGATGGTGGACATGCCAGAAGGCACTCCCGTAGAGCAAACACAAAGAGTATTGCAGGATTTGAGTCGCTATCTAACAACCGTCCCTGAGGTCGAGCATCTGCAATTGTATGCGGGCACTAACGCGCCAATGAACTTTAACGGCTTAGTGCGCCACTATTTCCTGCGTCACAGCCAAGAGCTTGGCGACATCCAAGTGAACCTAGTGGATAAGAAACACCGCAAGCGCGACAGCCACAGCATAGCGGTATCGGTGCGAGACGAACTGCAGCAAATTGGCGAGCAATATCAAGCCAATATCAAAGTGGTTGAAGTGCCACCAGGGCCGCCAGTGTGGTCGCCGCTGGTTGCAGAAGTGTATGGCCCAAGTCCCGCTATTCGCGAGCAAGCCGCTTACGAGATGCAGGCGCTGTTCCATGAAACCAAAGATGTGGTCGATATCGATATTTTCTTGCCCGCTGCCCAGCAAAAATGGCAAGTGATGATCGACCGCAGTAAAGCCAGCCTGATGGCCGTGCCCTACAGCAATATTGTCGACTTGATTGCCACCTCCGTTGGCGGCAAAGATGTGAGTTATTTACATCAAGCCCAGCAAAAACAACCGATACCGATCCGCCTGCAATTAAACGAAGGCGCGAAAGTCGATTTAGATCAAGTGCTGAATATGAAGTTACTGAGCCAAACGGGGCAATCCGTGCCTGTGTCTGAGCTGGTAACCATCAAACGCGGCAAAATCGATGCACCGATTATCCATAAGAATATGATCCCTATGATCATGGTCGTCGCCGATATGTCGGGACCACTGGACAGCCCGCTCTACGGCATGTTCGATATGGCGGGCAAAATCGATGGCGTCGATGGCTTAGGGTTTGATCAGCATTATATTCACCAACCCACAGGGTTAGACTCAGTCGCCGTGCTCTGGGATGGCGAATGGAAGATCACCTACGAAACCTTTAGAGACATGGGTATCGCCTATGCGGTCGGTATGATTGCGATTTATTTATTGGTGGTCGCGCAGTTTAGATCGTATCTGGTGCCGCTTATCATCATGGCGCCAATTCCACTGACTGTGATTGGCGTAATGCCTGGACATGCCCTGCTCGGAGCACAATTCACCGCGACGTCCATGATAGGCATGATAGCGCTGGCGGGGATTATTGTGCGTAACTCGATATTATTGGTCGATTTTATTAATCAAGAAACCGCATCCGGCGTGCCCTTTGAGCGGGCAGTGATCCACTCTGGTGCCGTGCGAGCTAAACCTATCATGCTGACTGCATTTGCAGCCATGATAGGGGCATTGTTTATTCTTGATGATCCGATTTTCAATGGCTTAGCGATCAGTCTGATCTTTGGTATTTTTATCTCGACCATACTGACGTTAGTTGTCATCCCAGTGCTGTACTACACGGCCATGAAAAACCGTATGAATACTGTTCAGATACAAACACAAACACAAACACAAACACAAACACAAAACTAACCACAACAAAGGCCATCACCAAGATGGCTTCAAGGAGTAAGGTATGTCATTAGAACGCAGTATTATGGCTTTTGCCGGATTGATGGTGTTACTGTCACTGGTGTTAACCGCCTATGTGCACCACAACTTTCTGTGGTTAACCGCATTTGTTGGCGCTAACCTATTCCAAAGTGCTTTTACCGGTTTTTGCCCTGCCGCCATGGTTTTACGAAAATTGGGTGTAAAATCAGAGGCTGAAATTGCTAAACAAAGCTAAGCCACATACAGTCACTGCTTAAGAGTTAAAATAAGAGATAAGAGTTAGGTGAGCAAGTACACGCTTGGCCTAATACAAGCGTGCCAAAAAGCCGTCAAGGAGAGATAAAGTGACCCACAACCTCGTAACCCGTGGCCAAAGCCTAATGCGCTTAGCCCTATTAAGCTTACAATCACTGGTACTCATGCCACTGCTGCTAATGCCCATGATAGCCAGCGCCGCCGACCAAGATCCTGCAATCGCATGGGATAAAATTGCCGCAGGCGCTATGGTGCTCGATGTTAGAACGCCTGAAGAATTTGCCGAAGGTCATTTAGCGAATGCGGTCAATATTCCCTTTGAGCAAGTGACAGAGGAGTTTGCTAAGCGTGGCATCGCCAAAGATGCTCCCGTCGTCTTGTATTGCCGCAGCGGTCGTCGTAGCAGTATTGCGACCGAAGCCTTAGTCGCTGCCGGATACACCCAAACCTATAATGGTGGCGGCTATTCCACCTTAGTTGAAGCGCAAAAAACGCCCGCTAAGTAATTCAAAACCATCAAATTGGCTCTAGTGTGGGGAAGTAAGAATAAATCACTTTAGTACTCTCACCTCGCTCTAGTCATTCAAGGTTTTACGGCTAAAAGCGCCCTAGGGCGCTTTTTTATTGTCTAAATAGAATATCGAAATTAAGCAGAGGTAAATAAGTAAGCACCTACCCACAATCATTTTTGAAGAGACACATAATCCATCCTAAAAATGAGTGGCAGATTTAAAAACACAAAAAGATGTCGTTAACCTGCAGTTGGCACAAAAATAAATCACCTTAAGGTTGCAGCACTGGCGTATTGACACCGCTGCAACCTATTGTAAGCAGGGGAAGTGAACCTCAACGCTCTACATTCTTGCAAAAGGATGAGAGAAAAGACGCATTAGCCCCCCGAAGTATTACCGGGCTCTTGAACTTCAAACGGGTCTTTAACAAGATCTTGATGAGGTTTAACGGCCTTGGTACCAGGCAATAGTTCAAAACTAGGAGTAAATCTAACCAAAGAACTCCGCAGCAAATCAAACGGCTTGCGGTCACCTTCAAGCTTAGCTTTACCTTCCTTAATCAACTGGTCAAATGTTGCTTTCCCCCCCCATAACGGTTTCTAGGTCTACACGGTTGACTCTAATAGTCAGATCCGGATTCTTAGCCAACTGTCCCTTGATGTTCGTCAGTGTTGAATTGCTTAGCTCAACGATAAACATCTCACCATTATCAGGCGTGATCAGATTAATGACTGCCTTGACTCCCTCCACTTTGGTGCTATCCATGCTGATACCCATAAAATTCAACCAAAGCTCGGTGGTCATACCGCGAATGGTATCCGGACCGCTAGATTTGGGTGGTACACCACTTGGCAGACCATGGCGCAGTTCATAGGCTGCAGCCAGGAAGCTGTTACGCACGCTCGGGCTTTCCTTCTGATAGCCTATCTGCTCATAGACATCTGCCAACAAGTCTTTGGCAGAAACATTCTCAGGTTCGGCATAGACTAATTTATTGAGGATCTCAACAGCTTCGAAATACTTGCCCTGATCCTGCAGTTGCTTACCCTTAGTCATTATCTTCTTAGCGCCACCCATCATCTCGACATAAAGCGGTGCTGATTCTCTGGGTGAAAGCGGCATCAGAGTCGCGGGGTTTGCATCCCAGTAACCAAGGTACCTGTTCATCACAGCACGGCTGTTATGCTCGATAGAACCGTGGTAGCTATGGGCCGCCCACTGTACTTGCAGGCTCTTAGGTTGTTTATAGACGTTGTGGATTTCGTTTATCGTCACACCTTTGTTCGCATGGTGCAGTACGTTGTTGTTAAGGTGACCATAAGCATCACGCTGGGTGCGCATTATTTCCTGTATGCGTCCGTTACCCCAACGTGGCCAACTATGTGCAGCGAACATGTATTCGGCCTCAATACCGTAACGATACAGTGCCACATTGATGTGCTTGGACCAAGCCAGTGCATCACGCACTAATGCGCCACGCAGGGTGTAAATATTGTGTATGGTACCGGTGATGTTCTCTGCAGCCCAAAACGCTTTTAGCTGCGGGAACCAAGTATTCATTTCAGCAGGCGCTTCGGTGCCAGGAGTACTTTGGAACTCCATAATGACCCCATCGACGGTCAGCGTCTCGAAGTCTTTTTCTATATAGCGTGACGGTTGAATTAGACCTGTATTACCCGAAGCGGTATTTTTCCCAATTGATTGATCAACATGACCAAACGGGCTACGTGGAAGTAGCACGCCGTATTGAAAGAATGAACGGCGGATCATTGCATTGCCTGCGTAAACGTTCTCGGAAACAGCATGTTCCATAAAGCCACTCGGCGCGATCACTTGCACCTTGCCACTCTTGACATCAGCCTCGTCAATTACACCGCGTACACCACCGTAATGGTCCAGATGTGAGTGCGAATAGATCACCGCGACTACTGGCCGAGGACCGAGTTTTTCGTTGATTAACTTCAACGCTGCTGCGGCAGTTTCCTTCGCTGTCAGCGGATCAAACACGATCCAACCCGTGTCGCCCTTGATAAAACTGATGTTGGCAAGATCGAAACCACGGACCTGATAAATCTTGCCCGGAACCACCTCATAAAGGCCATAAGCCATGTTCAAGATGGCCTGGCGTTGCAACGAAGGGTGGATGCTATCGAAATCCTTACCCTGCAGTAGGTATTCGTAACTACCCATATCCCAAGCCACGTTGCCAGCCTCGGCCATAATTTGCTTATAGGATGGCGCGACAATGAAGCCCTTCTTGGCTTCCTCGAAATCACGCTTATCTTCAAAAGGCAGGGTCTTGCGTAGGCCATTCTGCAGTTCGACCGTAAACGTCGACGGCATTTTACCTTTGGGATCGAAATGCTTACCTTCCATGGCACCAGGGTCTACCAGCACGCCTCCGCCACCTGCTGCTAAAGTGTCACCGCAGATAAAGAGCGTTCCGACCAAAAACAGGCTAAACACATTTTTATGTCGCATATGATTTCCTTTCAAGTTTGAAGAGTAAAATAGCAAGCAGACATCTTGTAAAGTACTCATACGCGTTTATCCCATGAGACCTATGCAGTCTTTAAGGCCAGTAAAAATGCGTATTTTTAACTACATATTAGTTATCAGCTTCCTAAAATATAACATCCGACAAAACGCGCATGTGCGGGTTCCAAACCTATTGTTTCAAGCTGTAAAACATAAGTTATTTGTCATAAATGTTAATCGAATGTAAGGATGGCACAGGTGCACTAGTATTTTTATTTTTTCCTTTGAAACTTGATCAAAGTCATTAATTTAGCGCAAATAAACAGTATAAAAAATCGGATATCATGAATATAAAAAACCCGTTTCTACACCTAATTCAAGAATAAATGCGTATGCAGGATTAGAGATTAGAACTGAAAAAACTACCTGCATTGGATCAAAAAAATTATTAACGTTCACCACGAGTATCATCCTGAAACGATGGAAACTGAAGTGGCCATACAATACTTAACCTTCCTTATCCATAAATAAAATATGGCTCTCAATACGCAAAAAGTTGTGCTCAACACATTAATCTATTTGTTACGGAATCATCTGTATCATAAGCTTGGAAATTTAATTTTTTTGCTATGCCCTAAGCAGTGATATTCATCCACCGTTTTATCACTTTCAGAAGTCTTATAACGATTAAATGAACTTATTAGCCATAACAAACAAATAATAGAGCAGTGCTATAACGGACGATTGTGGATCTCAAAATACCTAAGATTACCTATGCAAAATATTGATATTCAAAAATACTTAGTAACACGGTACATAAAGCCCAAATAGCTAAACGTCTTACCAACGTACTTTAAAGTACAATGTTGCAATCCAGTTATTTCAAACTGACCGAGATATTAGCCGTCGTCAATCCATTGGCAACTGCCACCCTATTGACAGTCTTTTGCAACAATTTCGCATAATCAATCACTTGAGAAAATCTTATCATTATGATGAAAACTTAAAGTTTGTTTTTGTTATTTTTAATTACAAAAAAATATATATATAAATTTCAATGCATTGCTAACAGCAAAATCAATCAAAAACCCGTATATGAAGTCGTAAATTCGCATTCACTTATTCACGTTTATCACATAAAAAAACAAATATTTTAATAGAATTTGGTTACAACTCGTTACAATTTGAATTTATATGCACTATAAATGCCTATTAAATCTAAATACTTACCAACCGCCATACTGTTAACAAATCATTTACAAATACTGTGGTCGCAGATAAATTCACTAACCGAGTAGCATCTGAGTCGTAGTTATTCTTATGAAACATAAAATAATAATGATTAACACTAAATTGACCATGGAAGAAGAACATGACAATCAACAGAACCACTAAAATAGCGTTAAGCCTTTCAAGCTTAGCTATTGCGATCTCAGCCGGTGTACAAGCAGCACCACAAGCCCCAGGTTTTGCCGCAGCATTACAAGCACAAACCTCCCCACTGCCAAAGCGTTACATTGTGAAGTTTAAAAACACTGATGCCGCGGCCATCATGTCAGCCAATAGTGTGCAATCAACGAGTGATCTGCAGTCACTCAATGACGCGACAACAGATACGCTACCAACCACAATGAATTATCAGCCACAAATGGCTGAAATCAGTGCCCAACATACCGCATTAAATAAAGTACAAGCGAAGGAAATGAAGCGTATCGGCCGCAGTAACAGCTACTCGGTGAAACTCGATGCCAAAGGGATCAATGCCTTAAAAACCCGTGCTGATGTGGAATATGTCGAAGAAGATATGCCACGCCGCTTTCTAAGTGAAAGTACGCCTTGGGGCCAAACTTTTGTGGGAGCAACCCAGCTAAGCGATAGCCAAGCGGGTAACCGCACTATTTGTATTATCGACTCAGGCTACGACCGTAGTCACAGCGACTTAGGTGGCAACAATGTCACAGGGACCAATAACTCAGGCACGGGTAACTGGTTTGAGCCGGGCAATAATAACGCCCACGGTACCCACGTTGCGGGGACGATTGCGGCGATTGCCAACAATGATGGCGTGATCGGCGTTATGCCAAATCAAAATGCCAATATTCATGTGATCAAAGTGTTTAATGAATCTGGCTGGGGCTACTCTTCATCCTTAGTCGCTGCCGTAGACACTTGTGTCACCAACGGCGCCAATGTTGTCACTATGAGTTTAGGTGGTTCAGGTTCTAGTACCACTGAGCGTAACGCTCTGGCTGCCCACTATAATAATGGTGTTCTCCTGATTGCTGCTGCGGGTAACGATGGGAATAGCACTCACAGCTACCCAGCATCCTATGATGGCGTCATGTCTGTCGCCTCTGTGGATAACCATAAAGACCACTCAGCATTCTCCCAATACACTAACCAAGTGGAAATATCAGGCCCTGGTGAAGCCGTTCTATCGACTGTTACCCGTGGCGAAGGCCGTTTAGCCGATATCACTATCGGCAGTCAGTCTTACTTTGACTCAGGTGTCGTGCCGCACAATCGCCTGATATCCTCTGGTGGCAGCTATGTCCCCGCACCATTTAACGGTACCAGCACTGCAACTTTGGCAGAATGTACCGTTAGCGGCACAAGCTTCAACTGCGGCAACATGACCAATAAGATTTGTTTAGTGGAACGTGTTGGTAATCAAGGCACTAGCTACCCTGAAATTAACGCAGCTAAAGCCTGTAAGAATGCGGGTGCCAGTGCGACGATTGTTTACAGTAACGCGGCATTACCCGGCTTACAAAACCCCTTCCTTGTCGATGCTAACAACGAAATCAATATGGTTTCTGTATCTGTTGATCGTGCAACAGGTTTAGCATTGCGCAATCAACTGGGCGCCACAGTCACTGTCAGCAACCAAGGCAATAAAGATTACGAGTACTACAACGGTACATCAATGGCGACACCGCATGTGTCAGGTGTTGCGACCTTAGTGTGGAGCTACCACCCAGAATGTAGTGCGGCTCAAGTCCGTAACGCATTGAAAATGACCGCCGAAGATCTTGGTACTGCGGGTCGTGACAACTACTATGGCTATGGTTTAGTTAATGCAGTTGCAGCAAAAGCATTCCTAGACGCATCTTGTACTGGTCCAACGGGTCCTGTCGATCCAACCGAACCGGGCGATAGTGTTCTCGTGAACGGTGTGGCGAAAACAGGTTT
Source organism: Shewanella sp. DW31 (assembly GCF_015767295.1). Classification (NCBI taxonomy): domain Bacteria; kingdom Pseudomonadati; phylum Pseudomonadota; class Gammaproteobacteria; order Alteromonadales; family Shewanellaceae; genus Shewanella; species Shewanella sp. DW31. Next base: position 23,092 of record NZ_JADWMP020000009.1, on the reverse strand, counting down.
AGCAGGCGCAACAGGTGAAGAATTACATTTTTCATTTGAAGTTCCAGCAGGTGCAACTAACCTAGGCTTTGTGATGAACGGTGGCACAGGTGATGCGGACTTGTATGTGCAATATGGCGCGGCGCCAACCACCACTAATTACGATTGCCGTCCGTATAAAAGTGGCAATAGTGAGTCTTGTCCAATCACCAACGTACAATCAGGCACTTACTATGCCATGGTAAAAGGCGATTCGGCTTTCACTGGTGTGTCGTTAACGGCGAACTACACAGCGTCTAATGACGGTGGTACGCCAACGAGCTATACCAATACTGATAACTATAATATTCCTGATAACAAAGCGGCGGGGATCACTAGCCCAATCACGGTTACTCGCACAGGTGATTCAGGTACTGTGACTGCAGTCGTGAACATAGTCCACCCTTACATTGGTGACTTAAAAGTGCAGCTGATCAGCCCTTCAGGAAAAACGGTCACCCTGCATAACAACACAGGTCTTGGTGCAGACAATATCAACAAGAGCTATACCGCAGATATGACAGGTGCAAATTCGAACGGCGTATGGAAGTTAAAAGCCGTAGACAGTGGCCGTGGTGATGCAGGTTATATCGATAGCTGGGAACTGAGCTTCAAATAAATCAAAATCGATACTCTTACTGATACTTAAAAGTGATAAACGGAAAGAGCCTGCAATTGCAGGCTCTTTTTTTACAAAACATGTTATTCAATATCTTTGAGAATTTCAGGCTCAATCAACACGCTGGTTTCATTATCCGATAACCAAATTTGGCCTTCACTAATCGAAACTTGCAATGCCATATTACGCCCAACAAAGGCTTCCATCGCCGTGACGGACTCTTCGGCAATATTCCACACTTTTAAATTCTGATAACGCTCTAACGCCTGCTGATTCTGTTTCCACCAAATCGGTACACTGCGGCCACCATAGGTAAAGAGCTGCACGACTTTGGCACGGCCGCTGGCCTTTCGCAGCCATTTTTCATCGGCCTGACCAAACTCAACCCACAACTCAATTTCACCGGATAGGGTTTTGTCCCATAGCTCTGGCTCGTCATCGACGCACAGACCTTTACTAAAACTTAAGGTTTCGCTGGCATTCACAATAAACGCGAGTAAACGCACCATCATGCGGCCATCGGTTTCGGAAGGATGCTGTGCAAGCGTCAATTGATGGTCTTGGTAATAATTCCGATCCATATCGGCTATCTGTAAATTGACTTTAAACACGGTCGCCTTGAGGGCCATAGTCATCCTAAATGCAGAGTGAAATCCTGAAACAGCGAAATCCTAAAATAAGGCTGCCGAGTCTACCTGAGACTCGGCATTAGCTCAAACGAACAATAGGGTACGCCCATGAAATCGAACAAAACGTGCAATCGAACAGAAGGTTAAATCGAACCCAAGGCTGAATCGGTAAGAAATTAAATCGCTCCGGGTCGCAGATGTTTAGCCATGGGGAAATGGGCTTTCAACAAGCTGATTTTTTGCGTATCCGCTACCAGTAGCATACGCGTACCCAACTCATACTGTTGACTCAATTCACTGAAAGCGGGTAAAAAACCACGATCTGCGTCGCGGCGAACAAGTTCAGCGAGTTCGACGCTCAAATCCCCTTGGCTGTATATCCAATCGAGGCGCTGTAATAATGGCATGGCGGCGAGCGGCAATAAGTCCACAGACGTTGCATCATCCAACAAAAGGATTTCGCCGCGGCTGACTAAGTTATTAAACGCATTATGGTAATGCTCGGTGGTACGACTATCAAAACGGTCGCCATTGGTATCGAAAAAACGCTCCCAAAATAAGCGGCGTTTCGAGGTTGAATCGAGCTTATCTTGTACTTCGACGCGTCTATCGGCGACAAAATCGAATAACGGTTTGAGTGACTGCGGTAGGCTAGATTCTAAACGCGAGCGAATCGTGCGTGCAAATACCGGTGCTGCGCCCGCAGTGCTGATCGCGACCACTAAACGACCTCGATCCACAATAGAAGGAGTGATAAAACGGCAAAAGGCTGGATTATCAACAGCATTAACCCAGATACCACGTGCAGTAGCTAAGGTCGCTAACTCGGCATTAAGACTGTCGTTTGCCGTAGCTAAATACACCAAATCATAATTTTGAATGTCGGCATGGACGACTTCACGCTGGGATAACAAAATGCGGCCAGCATCTGCATAACGTTGCACTTCAGGGTTCACCTCTGGCGCTACCACGTGGATATTGGCTTCAGTACGTGTCAGCAGTGCTAACTTACGGCTCGCCACATCCCCCGCGCCCACCAGTAGAACATTCAAATTAACCGTATCGACAAACAAGGGAAAATATTGCATTAGATGAGATCCTGAACGCTTAGTCCTGCACGACAGGCAGTTGACGCTGTACCCAGCCCTTATAGCCACCAATCATAGATGCAACGTGGGTGTAACCCATAAGTTGCAGATTATGGGCAGCCAAGGCGGAGCGCGCACCACCCGCGCAGTAGAGTAATATGGGTGTATTTTTATCGGGGAAACGCGCTTCGATATCACGCTCTAAAATACCCCGGCTTAAATGTTTCGCTTGGGGTAAATGATCTTGCAGCCACTCACGATCCTCACGCACATCAACAAGGTGCCAGCGGTCATCGGCCTGATAAGCTTCGATTGTCACTTCGGTGATATTAGGCAGAATAGCGTCAACAAGGGCGGAAAATGCATTGGGATGCTGCATCACTAACTCCTAGATAAGATATTGAATGACATAATGAATGTCAGCTTATCAGCAAAGTGTAATCTTCTCATCCTGCAGACGCAATCTTTCAGCCTCACCGCAAAGCTGAGAAAGTTGCCAGTGAAAGGCTAGTTGTGGCTTTCGCTGCGCTCTGAGCTACATTGCCAGCAAAGCTCAAAACTGCCTTCATTAGTCTCATGGCATTGCACACACTGCCATTGCGGACTTTCAACATCCAACGCATTCAATTGAACTTGTGCCGACGCGTATTGGGACTCACCTACCCATAACTCGACGTTTTGCATCCCAGTAGGGAGTTCACCAATGCCGCCTAATAACGCTTCACCTCTGAGTTCAACATGAATGCCACAGGCCTCCAATAAACCTTTCCATGTATGGGCCTGCAATAAATTACCACCAGCAACTAACACTTTACGTTCTTCCATGCGACATCCTACGGCTACAACTCTCTAGAATATGGGTTGCCGACATCCTACTGCTAAATAGCCGAGGCTGTCGAGCGCTGATTTTTACATCAGTTGTTAAATAAATTAACATTCACTTTTTACAGCATAACTGACTATAACTTTGTGAGTTTGCTAGCAGAATGTCAGATACGTCTCAAAATCGATGCAAAAAAAAGCCACCTCGTCGGTGGCTTTTTAACTCTAAATTAACCTTTAAGGCATCATAGGAGGTTGGTCTGCGCCTTCTTTCTCAATCTCAACTGGCATCATGTGTTCACGATTGATACCCAGTTTAACGGCCAAGAAGCTCGCCACATAGATAGAGGAATAAGTACCCACAAAAATCCCCAACAGCAATGCAGTCGCAAAGCCATGGATCATAGTGCCGCCCTTAAGGAACAAGGCCACAACAGTCACCAAAGTCGTGCCCGTTGTAATAATGGTACGGCTCATAGTTTGAGTGATTGAAATGTTAACTATTTCTTCAGGATCGCTCTTACGCAGCTTAAGGAAGTTCTCACGGATACGGTCAAATACCACAATAGTATCGTTGAGTGAGTAACCCACCACCGTCAACAAACCCGCCAATACGGTCAAGTCAAATTCCAATTGAAATAACGAAAACACCCCTAAGGTCACGATGACATCGTGCGCCAGTGCCGCTACAGAACCAAACGCTAAGCGCCATTCGAAACGAAACGACACATAGATCATGATACAAATCAGCGCGACTAATACCGCCAATGCACCTTGCTCTGCCAGTTCTTTACCCACTTGTGGGCCAACAAACTCAACACGCTTCTGCTGCACTTGTGGGTCAACTTTCTGCGCGGCTTCCATGACAGACTTAACCTGCACATCGCTCTTAACGCCTTCTTTCACCTGTAAACGTACAAGTACGTCACGGCTAGAACCGAAGTTTTGCACGATCGCACCTTCGGAATCTGGCGTCGTCAGTTGCACACGCAGTGCATTCAAATCAACCGGCTGAGTAAACTCCATTTCAACAACAGTACCGCCAGTGAAATCAAGACCCCAGTTAACGCCATTAGTTGCGAGCGATACCAGCGAGCCCAGCACTAACACTGCCGACATAATGCTAATAGGCAGTGCATGGCGGAGGAAGTTTACTGTATGTTTTAAGGATAAAACTTCAATCATTGTCACTTCCCCTTAGATAGACAGAGTCTTCACGCGCTTACCACCCCAAATCGCGTTAACGATTGAGCGAGTACCCACGATGGCGGTAAACATAGAAGTCGCAATACCTATCATTAAGGTCACAGCGAAGCCTTTAATCGCACCAGTACCTACGGCAAACAAAATGAGCGCAGTGATGAAGGTGGTGATGTTTGCATCGGCGATAGTTGAGAAAGCATTACCATAACCTTCATGGATTGCCTGCTGTACGCTACGTCCGGCACGAAGCTCTTCACGAATACGCTCATAAATCAGCACGTTGCCGTCAACCGCCATACCGACCGTCAATACCATACCGGCAATACCAGGTAGGGTTAACACAGCGCCAGGGATCATAGACATAACGCCCACAACCATGACTAAGTTTGCGGTTAAAGCCAAGTTAGCAATAAGCCCAAAGCTACGGTAGTAAACCAACATAAAGAGTAAGACAACCGCCATACCCCATACCATAGCTTGCACACCGCTTTGAATATTTTCAGCACCTAAGCTTGGACCAATGGTACGTTCTTCAACAATTGATACAGGAGCAATCAAGGCACCCGCACGCAGTAATAACGCAAGGTTTTGTGCTTCACCATGACTTAAGCCAGTGATCACAAAGTTACGGCCTAAACGGGCTTGAATGGTCGCAACAGAAATCACTTCTTGGATTTTCTGCATCTTAACGCTGCCATCGGCATTGCGATCACCACTGTCTTTATATTCGATGAACAAAGTCGCCATAGGCTTGCCTATGTTGTCTTTAGTCACGTCAGAGAAAATGGTACCGCCTTTAGCGTCGAGGTTAATACTGACCTGAGGACGACTGTACTGGTCAAAGCTAGGTTGCGCGCCAGTGATATGATCACCCGTCAACATCACTTCTTTCTTCAATATCACAGTGCCACCTTCGCGGCGCTGATACACTTCAGAACCTGCAGGTACACGGCCTGATTGCGCAGCATTCGGATCGGCTTTGTCATCCACCATGTGGAATTCAATTGATGCGGTTGCACCTAAGATTTCCTTAGCGCGAGCCGTATCTTGCACACCTGGCAGCTCAACGATAATGCGCTCGGCGCCTTGACGTTGTACTACAGGCTCAGCCACACCTAACTCGTTAACACGGTTACGAATGGTAGTAATGTTTTGTTGCAGTGCTTCTTCTTTAATCTGCTTTAGATAAGCTTCACTCATCACAGCTTGCAGCGCGAAATCTTCGCCACGGCTAGCGTCGGTGAACACCATATCTTTATTGCGAGTCTTAAGAAAACGCTCGGCAGTCGCTAAGTTTTCAGCATCACGGAACTTGATTTCAATTCCAGTGGCATTAACACGAATACCAGCATAACGAATGGTTTCTTCACGTAATTGTGAACGGAAATCAGCGACTTTAGCTTCTTCCATCTTACGAATCGCTTCGCCCATGTCCACTTCCATGAGGAAATGCACACCACCGCGAAGGTCAAGACCGAGTTTCATTGGGCTACCACCCATGGACTCGAGCCACTTAGGCGTCGCAGGCGCTAAGTTAAGTGCCACAGTAAACTTGTCACCTAAGCTGTCAGCAATCAGTTCTTTCGCCAGTAGCTGTTGATCCGCATTTTGCAAACGGACCAACAACTGACCTTTTTCAAGCTCAGAGCGCTTTACCGCAATGCTCTTACTGGCTAACAGCTCGTTCACACTGGCTTGGGTAGATGCTGTTACTTCAGCACCTCGAGTCGCCACCACTTGCACCGCATGATCTTCACCAAAAAGGTTAGGTACGGCATAGAAACAACCTATGGCGATGACGAGCATCACCATAATGTTTTTCCACATTGGGTATTTATTTAACACGCCTGAGCCCTCTTGGCTTACAACGACTGGATAGAGCCCTTAGGCAATACAGCTGCAATATAGTCTTTTTTGATCGTGATTTGTGTTGTGTCGTTCAAGCTCAGTAACACGTAATCGCTTTCGTCGCTGATTTTTGCAATCTTGCCTAAAATCCCACCACTGGTTAACACTTCATCGCCTTTGCCTAATGAAGACATCAGATTTTTGTGCTCTTTAACGCGTTTTGATTGCGGACGGAAAATCATGAAATAGAAAATCAGGCCGAAAATCGCCAGCATGAAAATCAGTTCCATCGTGCCGCCACCTTGTGGTGCGCCGGCAGCGCTTGCATATGCATTTGAAATAAACATAGTTTTTCTCTTCTTATTAGCAAAAAATCAATCGACTAACTCTGGTACTTCGCGACCTTGACTGGTATAGAAGTCCGCCACAAAGGCGTCTAATGTACCCGTCTCAATCGCACCGCGCAAACCTTCCATTAACATTTGATAGTATCTCAAGTTGTGAATGGTGTTTAAACGCGCACCCAGAATCTCATTACAACGATCTAAGTGGTAAAGATACGCCCGTGAATAATTTTTACAGGTATAACAATCACACTTAGTATCAAGTGGTGACGTGTCATCTCTATGACGCGCATTGCGTATTTTGATCACACCTTCACTCGTAAACAGATGACCGTTGCGGGCATTACGGGTTGGCATCACACAGTCAAACATGTCAACACCACGACGTACACCTTCAACTAAATCTTCTGGTTTACCGACCCCCATCAGATAGCGAGGTTTGTCTGCAGGAATTTGCGGGCAAATATGCTCAAGAATGCGATGCATATCTGCTTTAGGCTCACCTACGGCCAAACCACCGACGGCATAACCGTCGAAACCAATATCGACTAAGCCTTTTAAGCTTTCGTCGCGTAAATCTTCATATACACCGCCCTGAATAATACCGAAGAGTGAGTTAGGGTTCTCTAAACGGTCAAATTCATCACGCGAACGTCTCGCCCAACGCAAAGACATCTGCATTGACTTGCGCGCTTCATCTTCGGTGGCAGGATACGGGGTACATTCGTCAAAAATCATCACCACATCACTGCCCAATGCATCTTGAATTTGCATTGATTTTTCAGGATCTAAGAAGATTTTTTCCCCATTAATGGGCGAACGGAAATGCACACCTTCTTCGGTGATCTTACGGATATCGCCAAGACTAAACACTTGGAAACCGCCCGAGTCAGTTAAAATAGGACGCTGCCAGTTCATAAAGTCATGCAAGTCACCGTGCTTACGCATGATTTCTTCGCCTGGGCGCAACCATAAATGGAAAGTGTTACCGAGCAAAATATCCGCGCCAGTGGCACGTACTTCTTCCGGTGTCATGCCTTTCACTGTGCCGTAGGTTCCTACCGGCATAAAAGCGGGGGTTTCTACTGTGCCACGATCAAAAATTAACCGACCACGGCGCGCACGCCCGTCGGTAGTGTCTAATTCAAATTTCATAATTCACCTCGCCAGATAAACAGTCTGACTACATTTTTAATGGCTAATGCCATTTTGATTAACAATAGAGATGGGGACAGTGTTAAAAGGTTCAATCTTTTAACGAAAAAAATTGCCGCACCATCTCACTTTGGGCGGCTATTTTAAAACAAAATCTTGGTCTAGTGGGCTTTTTTCGTCACAAACATCGCATCGCCATAGCTAAAGAAGCGATATTTTTGCGTGATAGCATGTTGATACGCCGCCATAACATGATCAAAACCGGCAAAAGCACTAACTAGCATGATCAAAGTTGATTCAGGTAGATGAAAATTTGTCACCATAGCATCGACCACTTGGAATTCATAACCTGGGTAAATAAAGATATCGGTATCGCCGCTAAAAGCTTTGAGCTCGCCAAGGCTTGCGCGTGCCGCACTTTCTAAGGAGCGCACTGACGTCGTCCCTACGGCCACCACACGTTTACCCGCAGCTTTGGTTTGCGCGATTAAATCAACCACATCCTGCGGCACATTCGCCCACTCGGAATGCATCTTGTGTTCAAGAATAGTATCGACACGCACTGGCTGAAATGTTCCCGCGCCCACATGCAAGGTCACAAACGCGACATTCACGCCCTTGGCTTTTAATGCATCGAGCATGGCATCGTCAAAATGCAAACCCGCCGTTGGCGCGGCAACTGCACCAGGGTTTTGGTTATACACGGTTTGATAGCGCTCTTTGTCGGCATCTTCATCGGGTCTATCGATATAAGGAGGCAAAGGCATGTGCCCTACTGCTTCAAGCACTTCTAAGATGGTTAACTCTGATAACAGCTCAAGTTCAAACAAGGTATCGTGGCGGGCGACCATCTTCATCTGATAGCCACCATCGAGATGGATTAACGAATCCACTTTAGGGGATTTAGAGCTACGAACATGAGCGAGGATGCGCTTATCATCGAGCATACGCTCAACTAAAATTTCTAACTTACCGCCACTGGCCTTTTGACCAAACATGCGCGCGGGGATCACTCGGGTATTGTTGAACACCATTAAATCACCGGGATTAATCATCCCCAGCAAATCGGTAAACTGCTTGTCACCTAACGCGCCAGAGTTGCCGTCTAAGGTTAACAGACGGGATGCATTACGCTGCGCCATAGGATAACGAGCGATCAGCTCATCGGGGAGATCGAAAGAAAAGTCTGCAACGCGCATATTGGCCTCTAGATAGCTTAGAACGGCGGCTAGTCTATGGTTAGAGGCCAATAAGATCAAGATTACTTATTGCCAGTGTCCACTTCTTGCTCGGGTTCCACTGGATTGATGCCATCTTGGGGCAGATTGCCATCGGCATCGAATTTTAGCCGCGAGCGACTAAAGTCATCCATGCTGAAACGGTGTTGTTCAAAGGGGATTTCTATTAGCACTTTTTTGCGCTTCTGCTGCTCGTCTTTACCAAGCATTTTGGTGAACCAGTTCCACATCATCCATGATCCTAAAAAAGGTTATTGATTTTATTTCACTTTTCCCATATTGATTACTATGTCAACGTTGAAGTCAGCCATAATTATTCACGGCGAATCAAATGTCATTATCAATAAAAAGTGAAAAAATACTGCATTTTTAGCTTCGGCGCTTTCCTAAGCGCGCTTGTGCATGATACCGTGAACCGACGTGGTTAACCAAGCACAAATAATGAACTTTCTTACACACTTACATCTCGCCGACATCAGTAAAACCCACCTTGCTGCCAACGTAGCAGGTAACTATATTCAAGCGCCAATTGCACAAGCTCCAATTGAGTTACGCCAAGCCTTATGGCTAAACCAAGAGATTAATACCCTTTGCGCCAGCCATGAATTGACGATTGAATTAATGGAAGCTTTCCCTGCGCCCTTAAGAAGCATAGCAGCAGAACTCATGGCGGTGAGTTTCGATCACTATTTAGCTTACTATTGGGAAGAATATCACCACCAACCCTTGGATGAATTCAGCAGCAAGGCCTATGACGCGTTAGATGCTTTCGCCACGCAAGGCGTTGATCCATACCATCCAGAGGCATTATGTACACTCTTGCCCACAATGCGCAGCGCCGATTGGCTAGGCAGCTACACCACCGAAAAAGGATTACAACAAGCCTTAGCACAGGTGGCCAAACAGCATCCGCAAGCCGCACTGTTTAAAGATGCCCATAAAGTCGTCAATAAAATGCAGATAGAAATCGAAACCGCGTTCCGCACTTTTTATCCGCAGCTGATGGCTTATACCCGTATTTGGAGCCGTAAGACACCTACAGAATATTTGCCCTCACCCCTCTAAGAATAAGCAAGCATGAGATTATGCTGTGTGCCTGCGTAAATTTTGCTAGTATGGCCGCGCAAAAATGAGGACAAGATGCAGATATTTGATTACCAGCCCCCAGCAGTTCCTTGGCTAGACATACGCTATAAAGATAGAGATCTGATTATAATCAATAAACCTTCGGGATTATTATCTAATCCGGGTCGAGCGGCTCACACCTTCGATTGCGCGTTAACCCGCTTACAAGCCCTTTATCCAGAAACGATTTTAGTGCATAGGCTCGACTGCGCGACCTCGGGAATTATGGTGTTCGCCCGTAATAAAAAAGCGGAGTCGCATTTAAAAACACAGTTTCAAGATAGACAGAGTAAGAAAGTCTATATTGCCGAAGTGATGGGACATGTGCTGCAAGATCAGGGGATTATTGACCTCGCGATAGTGCCAGACACTGAACATCCGCCCTATCAAAAAACGCTACAGGCGGGAGAGACTGGCGGCAAAAGCGCCCTCACTCACTACCGTGTATTAGAGCGCCGAGAAAACAGCACCTTAGTCGAGCTTTCGCCAGAAACAGGCCGCACCCATCAATTGCGTGTGCATATGCTTGCCCTAGGCCATGCGATTTTGGGTGATGAGTTTTATGGTGATGCCGAGGTTATCAAGGCCAAACCGCGTTTATGTTTACATGCACAAAGCTTAAGTTTGACCCATCCCTATTCGGGTAAACCGCTGTTTTTTAGCAGTAAACATCCATTTACTGAATAACTTAAGCCACTCGCTACAATTCCATAAAAGCAAAAGGTCGCGACTTAGCTCTTAGCTATCGTGCGACCTTAGTTATTTACAGATTCGACTGTCGTCGTTTAAGCGACGCGTATACCTTGACCAAAATCGACATCAGCCGCTAATTTTTCTGCTTGGAAATAACAGCCCTGCTCATTACAAAATTGTAATTGCTGCGACGATGTCACGATAAAAAATTCACCAAAGAAATTGCCGCCAACATCTTCCAGCTTATGGCCCTCAGGAGTTTGCGTCATATAGACTTCATCTAAACTATGGCAGCCATCGCTAAACCAAGTTTCTAAAAAATATTTATCGTCTTCTTTATAGAGGGTAATTTTGTCACCCAATAAAGGACGCCCATCTAACCAACGACCTATAATTTCACGATTTTGCATATCTGTCTCCCGCCAATGAAGGCGACGGCGTTTTTCAATCCCAGACATCCTGATATCCTTATGCAATACCCAATCACCTAAAGTGAATGTCAGTTGTGGTAGTACATTAAGCATAGAACCCATTTAACTCTTTACTCCCCACAGCAGCAAATTACTTCAAATCGCCCGTCAAATGTAATTTTTTGGTTAATTTAAATTTGCTAAATATTTAAAATATAAAAGATAAATACCTTTGACTAATTAATCGGCAGTGTAGCTCAATCTAAAAATAAAAACGCGATCTTTATCACTATTTACTTATCGCTAAAGTAAAGGCAGCTAAAAGACTTATCCTCCTAGATGAATGAGGTTTGTTACATCTTTTATTGCCAATTTTAATAGGGTTTCTGATATAACCCATAAGTGAATTACCGCACAAATAAGACCAAGTGATATTTCAATATCCCTACAAAACAAAAATAAAGCAGGAAGCGCTATGCATAACATTCATCGTCGTCACTTTCTTAAAGCAGCGGGTGCAGCTACCGCCGGACTCGTCACAGCCAATATTGCCCTCAACGCCTACGCCAGTAGTGTTGCCCCTAAACCGCAAGCGGGTAAATCCGTTATCGGACTCATAGCACCCAAGATGGACGTGGTTCGAGTTGGCTTTATCGGTGTTGGCGAGCGTGGCTTTAGCCATGTCGAGCAATTCTGTCATTTAGAAGGCGTTGAACTTAAAGCTATTTGTGATACTCACCTAGCGGTGCTGGACAGAGCCGTGGATCATATCGTTAAACAGAATCGGCCAAAACCGGCTGTCTATACAGGTAATGACCTGAGCTATCGCGATCTCTTAAGCCGCGATGATATTGATATTGTGATCATTTCTACTCCATGGGAATGGCACGCACCTATGGCGATAGAGACGATGGAAAGCGGTAAACATGCCTTTGTCGAAGTACCGTTAGCACTCACAGTAGAGGAATGCTGGCAAATTGTAGATACCGCCGAACGCACTCAGAAAAACTGCATGATGATGGAAAACGTCAACTACGGCCGTGAAGAACTTATGGTTCTCAACATGGTACGCCAAGGTGTGTTTGGTGAGCTGCTCCACGGTGAAGCCGCTTATATCCACGAGCTACGTTGGCAGATGAAGGAAATAGACCATAAGACGGGCTCATGGCGGACTTATTGGCATACCAAGCGCAACGGTAACTTGTACCCGACCCACGGTTTAGGGCCAGTATCCCAGTATATGAACATCAACCGCGGTGATAGATTTGATTATCTAACCTCGATGAGTTCACCCGCTCTTGGCCGTGCGCTCTATGCTAAACGTGAATTCCCCGCCGATCATGAGCGTAATCAGCTCAAGTACATCAATGGCGATATCAATACCAGCCTGATTAAAACCGTTAAGGGCCGGACCATCATGGTACAGCATGACACGACGAGCCCAAGACCTTACAGTCGCCACAATTTGATCCAAGGGACAAATGGCGTGTTTGCCGGCTTCCCGAATCGTATCGCCGTCGAAAATGGTGGCTTTGGTCAAAGTTACCACGAGTGGGATATGGACATGCAAAAGTGGTATGACAAATATGATCACCCTCTGTGGCAGCGCATAGGCAAAGAAGCTGAGATTAACGGCGGCCACGGCGGCATGGATTTTGTGATGTTATGGCGCATGATTTATTGCCTGCGCAATGGCGAGGCCTTAGATCAGGATGTGTACGATGGTGCGTCTTGGTCGGTGGTGAATATCTTAAGTGAACATTCAGTCAATGACCGCAGTAACTCAGTCACCTTCCCAGATTTTACCCGCGGCGCGTGGCAAACGGCCAAACCCTTAGGGATTGTAGGCGCATAAGTAGCAGCTTTCGCCAAACTCACAACTTTGCCCTGCCCACCATAAGGATAAGTGCCTCGGCCTTATCCTTTTTCTTAAATGAAGCCTAGAGATGCCCGCACCATCAATAGCAAACAATAAGGGACAAGCAATTAGGGGCAAAAAATCATGATAAGAAACCAACTATAAACGCTAATAGTAGCCAATTTCTTTGATTTTCAAAGAAAAATCACCACTCTGCTGGGCACCAATCACTAGTCCTAGACTACAGACTTGGCTTAAATCTATTGCCACTCGGGAAATCGGTTTACCCCGACATTGGGGCAAGAAGTCACTGAAGGGAATTTCTATCCGCTGCCAATTCAAGACTCTAGCGCCACTCACGCCAAACGTTTGATGACTGGGCGCGGGCATAGGCGCTTGATAAACCGTGCTTTGGGGTGTGTCGATATCCTTTAAATTCACTTTATAGTCTTTAGGTCGGTCGCCATCGAGTTCGACATAGATCCCAGTAAACCCACTGACATCTATAGGGTTAAACTCACAACGCACTGAAGCAAACCCACCGCCATTTGCCAGTGACACATGACCGCTAAACTCACCATAGCCTAAAGGTGACACCGTCATCTTACTGCGGGACAAACCACCCATCACAGTGTCATTTATTCCATACCAGGGCTTTGCGGCATCTAGCACTCTAAAATCAAAAAAGATCATAACGACTCCCATAAAAAAAGCAGCCACCTAAGTGACTGCTTCCATAATACTTTTCAATACGAATAACAGCACTCGTTAACTCAGTTTAGCTTTATTCTCAGCGGCTTCACAAGCAGCAGCGGTAAAGATAACGTCAGTTGAGCTGTTCAATGCGGTTTCGGCAGCATCTTGAACCACACCAATAATAAAGCCGACAGCGACTACTTGCATGGCGACATCATTAGAAATACCAAACAAGCTACAAGCCAGTGGGATCAACAGTAATGAACCACCCGCCACACCCGAGGCGCCGCAAGCCGAAATAGCGGCTACAACGCTCAATAACAATGCGGTGAGTAAATCGACTTGAATGCCTAAGGTATGCGCCGCAGCTAAGGTCAATACCGTAATAGTGATCGCCGCGCCGCCCATATTGATGGTGGCACCTAAGGGAATAGAGACTGAATAAGTGTCTTCATGCAGATTTAATTTTTCACACAGCGCCATATTCACCGGAATATTCGCCGCACTCGAGCGGGTAAAAAATGCCGTCACGCCACTTTCACGCAAACAACGAAATACCAACGGATAGGGATTACGTTTAATCTTCACGTAAACAATTAAAGGATTAACGATTAACGCAATAATAGCCATCGCACCTAATAACACAGCCAATAACTGCGCATAACCCGCAATTGCGGCAAAACCGGTTTCAGCAAACGTCGCAGCAACTAAACCAAAAATACCAATAGGTGCTAAACGAATAATGAAATGCACCATTTGCGAAATGCCGTGGCTCATGTCGGCAAATACTTGCTTAGTCGAATCGCTAGCATGATGTAAGGCTAAACCTAAACCCACACCCCAAGCAAGAATACCAATATAGTTGCCCGTCATTAACGCATTCACTGGATTATCAACCAGTTTAAATAATAAGGTATTGATCACTTCACCAATACCTTGTGGAGGACTTGTGCCTTCCACACCAGCAACCAAAACTAAAGTTGTGGGGAAAATAGAGCTTAAAATCACAGCAGTTAACGCCGCGGCAAAGGTCCCCAATAAATACAGGATCACAATTGGGCGCATATTGGTTTGCGTATTTTTCTTTTGATTGGCAATCGACGATGCAACTAAGATAAATACCAGTATTGGAGCAATCGCTTTTAGTGCTCCAACAAATAAACTGCCTAAGAAGGCGATATCTTTTGCGCTATCGGGTGAAAAACTCGCTAACACCACACCAGCGATAATCCCTAATAAGATTTGTAATACGAGACTACCATTAGCCAACTTAGCTAATAATGATGATTCTTGTTTCATGGTTTAACCTGTCGTTATTATATTTCGGTTGAGATCCCCAACGCGCACCTTCGGAAATGAGGCCAATAAGGTTTTTATAGGATGTGACTAGACTTGTCTAGTTTTGCGGGGAAATAAGCTAACTAAATTACCCTTGTCCCGCAAAAAGCATACAAAAAACTAACAAGCGCCTTATTGGCGCTGCTTCATGGCTAAATCGGCACCACGCAACATGGCATCAATCAACTCGTGGGCATCGAACTTAGTCAGCGCTTCATTTGCCCCCACTTGGTGGGCCTGACTCACGCTTATTTCGCTGGATAAAGACGTGTGTAAAATGATGTATGCCTTGGCAGTCAGTGGATTATCACGCACCTCAAATGCCAGTTCGTAACCATCAAGTCCCGGCATCTCGATATCACTCACTAGAATATCTATGGGGTGATGCTCTAGTGCCGCTTGTTCCATCATGACTAAGGCTTCTTTACCGTCGGCGGTCACTCGATAAGGGATGTTGATCATATCAAGGGCGTCGGATAACTGTTTACGTGCCACCTTAGAATCATCCACTAACAGGATATTCATGGGTTTGAGTTTCTCACGCTGCACATCGGTCAAGATTGCCCGATTTGCCTGTGGGTTATTCGGGAAAATTTTCGACAGCAATAACTCAACATCGAGTAATTGTACTAACTGGTCCTCAAAACGAGTCACGCCAGTCAAGTAGGCATTCTTACCCAAATTGGCAGAAGGCGCCTCAATATCGCGCCAATTACATTCAATAATCTTATCGATACCACGCACTAAAAAGCCAATGATCATCCGCTGACAGTCAGTGATGATGATGTAGCATTTTTCGCGCTCTTCAGGGGCTATCGGCCGATAGCCAATCGCAGCCGCCATATCTATGATAGGAATCGTATGGCCACGAATCGTTGAAGCGCCAAGAATCGTCGGATGAGATTGGGGAATTTTGCTTAGCTGTGTGTACGGCACCAGCTCACGCACTTTCAACGTGCCTAAGGCAAACACTTGAGTCTGTGATAACCGAAACAGTAGTAATCCCTGTGACTGACTTGCCTTACTTTTCATAATTAGATAAATAACTCACTAAAAACAACCTTCGGATAGCTTAACCTTAACACAGTAAAATTTTGATGACTAAGGTCAAACGAATGAAACTATTATTACCTATTTATTAATAGGTTCGACGCCAATCGCCGACAAGTGCTTAGTCTTGTAATGCATACAAGACATCAAAGGCAAATTGATCCCAACCTTCGGCAGTAAAAGCGATATCGCGAATATTACGAACTTGGCTCACCGCATGTAATGGCGCAGCACCATTGACCATCAAGTAATAGGCCATGATAAGACTGGTGCGATCCTTGCCAGAGCGACAATGGATCACTACAGGCAGCTCATCGGCTTCACATTGCTGAATAAAAGCGAGTGCCTTGGGCAACTGAGCGACACAAATCGCCACATCCCCATCTTGGGGCGGCACATTGCGCGAAAAGGGAATACATTCGTAACGTAAATCAAGCTGCTTAAACGCACTCGGCTCGCAGCCCTCGCCCCCATTGACCGACAGAATGGCACCAATACCGGCCTCTTTGAGCGCTTGTAAATCCCAAGGATCTTTATTAGGGCCACTGCGCCCTGCGACTTTACCTTCAACTAACCAGAATAAGTGTTGCATAAACCTTACCTACGACAAGTGAGATGACAAGGAACGCCAGAGATAAGCTAAGAATAGCTTGTTTCCAACGACTTAAGATTTTTTACCCCAAAATTCAGCATTGGCAGGCGGTAACTGTTTACGTTTTTTTTTACCCATACCTTCAGGCTTGGCGACAGGTTTAGCTTGTTCTAACAGTTCGGCTGGCATTTCATCATCGGCTTCAAAACCGACAATTTGCTCACGCACTAACTTAAGTTTGTTCTTTTTCTCTATCACGCCAAAGTGGTGATAATCCTCATGGGAAATCAAGGTCACGGCCAAGCCTGCTTCACCGGCGCGGCCACTACGGCCAATACGATGCATATAATCTGCAGGGCTTCGTGGTAAATCAAAGTTGATCACCACAGGCAGTTTATCGATATCGATACCACGGGCGGCAATATCGGTCGCAATTAACACACTGATCTCACCATTTTTAAAGCCATCGAGCACCCGCGTACGCGCACCTTGGGCTTTATCGCCATGGAACACTTCGGCTGTGATCCCACGTTTAGACAGCTTTTGCGCTAAGTGATTACAAGTATTTTTAGCACTCACGAAGATCAACGCCTGTGACCACTGATGTTCTTTAATCAGATGCGCCAATAATGCGGTTTTCATCGGACGATTAACCGTAATCACCCGTTGATGAATCGTGCTTTCTTGCTCACTTTGCAATTGATATTCAAGTGGATTATTAAGCAGTTTTGCCGTTAACTCACGGACTTCTTCAGGGAATGTCGCAGAGAATAATAAGGTTTGTTTCTTGACGGGCAAAGCGTCGAGCACTTGAGCTAATTCTTCAGTAAAACCAAGGCTTAACATGCGGTCAGCTTCATCTAGCACTAAGGCGCTGACACGATTGAGTTTGATGGCATTACTGGACAACAGATCTAACAAACGACCCGGCGTTGCTACGAGTACGTCGGCACCAGAGCGTAGACTCTGCATTTGCGCATTCACCGACACACCGCCAAACGCAGCCACAATTTTTAGCTTGCCATTGAGATGTGAGGCATAGGATAAAAAGCTGTCAGCGACTTGTTGTGCTAATTCACGGGTTGGGACTAAGACCAAACAACGAACACAAGCGCCTGTCTTATCCTCTGTTTTTGCGTCAACAAGTTGTTGCAACAGCGGCACGGCAAAGGCTGCCGTTTTACCCGAGCCCGTATTAGCACCGGCTAACACATCGCGCCCCGCAAGCACAGCGGGGATCGTCGCCGCCTGTACTGGTGTAGGCGAAACATACGCTAATTCGGTTAATCGATTTAGCAAAGGTGCAATAATGCCGAGTTGGGCAAAGCTTGCCGCAGAGGAAGAAGCCTGAGTCATAGAAAGTTTAACTGCTCACCAATATCTTAATAGGCGGCTATTCTAGCTTAAATATCGAGGCAATGCTTGGCAGTTTCCAGCGTTAATAACTGCTGTTTCATCGCAAGCCCATAGGCGTAACCCGTTAACTTGCCATTTTTGCCTATCACTCTATGGCAAGGCACGATAATCGCAATCGGATTCGCACCATTGGCCGCGCCCACGGCGCGCACCGCCTTAGGCCGACCAATTTGCTCGGCAATCTGCCCATAGCTGCAGCTCTGACCATAATCTACATTGAGCAAAGCTTGCCAAACTTCACGCTGAAATTCAGTGCCTTTAGGTGCGAGCTTTACATTAAATTCAATCAGTTCACCTGCAAAATAACGCGCGAGCTGCACTTGAGTTTCACTAATATGCGCCTTAGCTTGATTGAGGACATCCTCACTCACCTTAGCAAGCTCAATCTCAGTGCGATCCGAGCCGACAACCGTTAAATGACTCAGCCCATAGGCATTGGCATTTAACTGCAATATTCCGGCAGGACTCATAAAAGTATCTACGGCACAGGGCTGATACGCAGCAATACTCGGCGCTTGGCTCAATTGACGAATCGCATGTTTCATAATTTATCTCTCTATTTATGTCTTCAACTTAGATCGTTTTAGTCGCTATTGATGCCAAAGCTGAAAAGTTAAATAACTGCCCCAAGGCGCGATTTCTTGACTCAGTTGCTGGCACAGCTGCGGGTAGTTGACTGCACCCGCAGCGGCTTCTTCTAGCCTATGGGTCTTGCCATACAAAGCAAGTAAATGCTTTTTAACAATCAAATCGGTATGCAAAAACACATTGGGATCGCCCAAACCACGGAGCTTAGCATACGCGATTGTCCAAGGACCTATGCCCTTAACGCTGAGCCAATCATCGACACTCGCCTCAGGATGATCACAGATAAACGCCGCGAGCGCATTGAGGGCTAACTTACGAGCGCCGGGCATTTTTAGCTCTGTTAGACTCGCCTCACGAATGACCTCGGGTGTAGGAAATAAACGATACTCGCAACCATTGAGACTAAAGCGCTCGCCATAGGCTTCAACTAATTGATTAAGTAGCTTAGTCGCCTGCACTACCGTCACTTGCTGGCCTAAAATCGCACGGCAGGCCGCCTCAAATAAGGAGCCTGCACCGGGAATGCGTAATCCCGAAAACGGTGTTAATCCTAAACTTGGTAGCGCACTTAAGCCTTGTTCAATCTGCAGCATATCCGCATCGAGATCTAAAATGCGTCGCACTTCAGTGACCAGCAATTGCAGCTCATCGACAGGAGAGTCTTCGGTCAACATTATCGCGAGTTTGAAGCGATTTAGCTTAGGCTCATGGATAATGTGCACTGTGCCGCGCATCTTACCTAGGGCAAAACAGCGACCATATTCGAGCCCATTATCGCCAGCTTTGGCTTTAGCGGCAACGTGGGTATCATCAGTAACCTGAGCAGCATCGCTCACTTGTGGATGACTCGTCTGCAGCGCGAACCATTCCATCCCTGTTACCGCACGTAATCGATAAAACGCCAGCTGTGATGCCCAATCCAATGGCGGCCGATAATACTGATACAAGGTTAATCCATAGTGCGGCACAAATTCACCCATAGTATCAATCTCACCTAATCCTGTTGATGGCTCACTCATGGACTCCTTTGCCGCTTTGGTTAATGCACTCTTTCTTAACTGCGTCGGCGTCAATTGCAAGGTTTGCTTAAACGCCTCATTGAAACGGCGAATACTGTTGAAACCCGCCGCCATCGCGACTTGAGTGATGGGTAATTGGGTTTGGTGCAATAATTGTTTAGCAAACAGTAACTGCCGATATAAGGCATATTGTTTTGGCGAAGTGCCAAAGCCTTCGGTAAAGAGCTTATTGAGATAACGACTGCTGATCCCTAATCTGTCAGCCAATTGTGTTACTGTCGAGGCTGGCTCTCCCGATGATTTTCCCGCTAAGGCGCCCGCTTCGATTAAACTAATGGCCCTCGCTAATGTTGTGCCAGTCCCCTTCCAAGGATTCGATCCCGGCGCACTGTCGGGCCGACAACGTAAACACGGGCGTAATCCTGCCTGTGCAGCTTTCACGGCCGAATCAAAATAACGCACATTTTGCTCTTTTGGCGCGACGGCGGGACACACAGTTCGGCAATAAATGCCCGTTGTTAAGACGCCCACAAAAAACTTACCATCAAACCGCGGATCACGGCTCATCCTCGCTTCACGGCAAATGGACGCAGAAAGTTGCCCCGAACTGGACTCCAGCGAATGCACCGAATCTATTTCATCACGCTTATTTGCACTCTCAGACGCTCTATCTGTACTCATTTTTCATCACGCCCGACAATATTCGCTCACAATTAATTTCTTGTTCATTACTTTACGTAAAACTAGCATATAGCACTAGCGGAAAACGGAACTCAATCATTTCAATGCTTTTAGGGCATGAAATCCTATATGCTAGAGCCGACTATTTTTTATCTCACCATAGAGTTAATTCATGTTTAAACGATTTGAATCCTGGGTTGAAGCCCTACCCGATGATGAACCCACTAAACCACCCACAGGGGTTTATGCTTTTTGTCGCCACTACACTAAGGGCTACGAACTGCCGCTGATCTTAATGTCAGTGCTGACCGCCATGCTGGCCATGCTTGAAGTGTCACTGTTCGGGTTCATGGGCCAATTAGTTGATTGGCTTGTGAAAAAAAATCCCGAAACGTTATTCCAAGACGAAGGCACGACCTTAATGCTGATGGGAGGTATGGTGATAATTGTGATGCCAATATTGGTATTACTGCATGCGCTTATCATGCATCAAACCTTGCTCGGCAATTATCCTATGTCGATCCGCTGGCTTGCACACCGTTATTTGCTAAAACAAAGTGTATCGTTTTATCAAGATGATTTTGCTGGTAGAATCGCCACGAAAGTGATGCAAACATCCTTAGCCGTGCGCGAAACTGTGATGAAATTGCTCGATGTGTTGGTATACATTTTAGTGTATTTCACCTCAATGCTGGTGATGATTGCCAGCGCTGATCTGCGCTTAGTCATACCTATGCTCGTCTGGCTTGCACTGTATGTTGGTCTGCAATGGTACTTTGTGCCTAGACTAAAAAGTGTCTCTACCGAGCAAGCCGATGCGCGCTCAACCATGACAGGCCGTATCGTCGACAGCTATACCAACATCACCACAGTGAAGCTATTCGCCCACACGCAAAAAGAAGCCGAATACGCCAAATCCAGTATGCGGATATTTTTAGACACGGTTTATCGCCAAATGCGCTTAGTGACGGGCATCAGCGTCAGCGTGCAAATCATCAACTATCTGTTGGCCTTTAGTATTGCAGCAGTATCGATAGCCCTATGGACCGATAGCGCAATCACGGTCGGCGCCATCGCCATTGCGGTCAGTTTAGCACTGCGCTTAAACGGCATGTCACAGTGGATAATGTGGGAAATCAGTTCGTTATTCGAAAATATCGGCACGGTTACCGATGGAATGAACACCTTATCGAAAACAACGATCATCCAAGATGAGCCAAACGCCAAGGCGCTGGTCGTCAATCATGGCAAGATTGATTTCAACCAAGTGTGTTTCCATTACGGTGAGCAGACTGGCGTGATTGAAGATCTGAATCTGAATATTAAAGCAGGTGAAAAAGTTGGCTTAGTAGGGCGTTCTGGCGCGGGTAAATCGACCCTAGTGAATCTACTAATGCGATTCTACGATGTTGAAAAAGGTCAGATTAATATTGACGACCAAGACATCAAGATGGTTATGCAAGATTCACTGCGTTCGCAAATTGGCATGGTGACCCAAGATACCTCCCTCTTGCACCGCACCATTCGCGAGAATATTCTTTACGGCAATCCCAGTGCCAGTGAAGAGCAACTTGATCGCGCGATTAAACAAGCTCAAGCCTATGACTTTATTCAGGAACTCAGTGATCCTAACGGTAATCATGGCTTAGATGCCCAAGTGGGTGAACGTGGCGTAAAACTCTCTGGCGGCCAAAGGCAACGTATCGCCATCGCGCGGGTTTTATTAAAAAATGCGCCTATTTTACTGCTTGATGAAGCCACATCTGCGCTAGATTCTGAAGTCGAAGCCGCCATTCAAGAAAGTTTATATGAATTAATGCAAGGCAAGACAGTGATCGCGATTGCCCATCGACTTTCTACTATTGCCGCGATGGACAGGTTAATTGTATTAGATCAAGGCCGAGTCGTTGAGCAAGGCACGCACCATGAACTCATCGCCGCAGGCGGGATTTATGCTCAATTATGGGCCCACCAAACCGGTGGATTCTTAGGTGTAGACTAAACCAAAGGTTAAATAACGAAAAGCGACACTCAGCAGTGAGTGCCGCTTTTTTTATCTCAAATAAGTTTCCGCCTAATTCTGCCCTCTTCCCGCAAAGCTTCACTCTTCTCGCGCTCATATTCACCGCAACGATACACGATTCATCTATTACAATGGCTACCGTGTGAACGGCTCACTTCAAACTTCACTCGTTGAACGATTGGAAATAAGAGATAAATCGCGATTAACGATTCAACTTATCAGTATTGAAAGTGGCAGCATTCAAAGTGCCAACACACTGAACAATCCGAAAGGTGAGTTTTAGCTCTGGATTAGCGCAAGGTTAAGCAGGAAAACACTTAAATAATTCTTATCACACGATTGAACAGAATGACTTCACCACACTAAGTAAGCCTTTCGAAGCATTATTTATTTTTATTTAGGTGGTTTGAATTGGTGGGTAAATTCGGCAAATAACTCGGAGCGTATGACTCGCAAATGAATCGGGGAGATCTCGATTTAATATTCAAAATTCAGACACAAAAAAACCACCTTGAGGTGGTTTATTGTCTTTAATCAAAGTTTCGATAAACCTTGATTAAAATTGGTATCCCCTAGGGGATTCGAACCCCTGTTACCGCCGTGAAAGGGCGGTGTCCTAGGCCTCTAGACGAAGGGGAC
>NZ_JADWMP020000008.1:0-184925 GCF_015767295.1 Shewanella sp. DW31 | reverse complement strand
TGCCTTCAAGCCTTCGCCTTGTCTAAAGCGCGTTGAACTCCCGCTGAATGAACAGATATTTAATACGATTGGTATAATCCAATGTCAACAAGAGCTAACAGGACAAAAATAGCGTCAACAAAGGCAGCCAGAAATAGCGACTTAGAGTTAACTGAAGCGAACGCTAGAAACTGAAATCAGGCAAGTATCCGATTGAGCTTCAATGATGGCAGGTAATGCCATCCGTCTTCGGTGATCATTTTACTTGTCATTCCAACGCGTTTTAATTCGCTATTGATACAAGCTATAAGTCGATATAAAAGCGATAGCCTACACCAGGCTCAGTCCGCACATACTGAGGTTCACTCGGGGAGTCGCCTAATTTTTGCCTTAAGTGACTGACCACAATTCGTAGATAATGTGTGTCTTCTGTATGAGCGGGCCCCCAAATTTCTTTGAGCAACTGAGTCTGAGTGACAACGCAGTTAGGTGACGACGCCAATTTAGACAATACCGCGTATTCCTTGGGTGTGAGTTCAACAATTTGATGATCAACTTTAACCAGCCTGCGACTTAAATCAATCTGCAACTTGCCGTCATCTAATATGGGTAATTTTTCAGGTTTGATATGGTCCCTTAAAATCGCCCGCACCCTTGCCAGTAACTCTTCCACACTAAAGGGTTTGGTCACATAATCCTGCGCGCCTGCATCTAATGCTGCGACTTTTTCTTTATCTTGATTGCGAACCGACAATACAATCACAGCAACATCGGACCATCCCCGTAACTCCTGTAGCACTTGATGACCTTCCATATCCGGCAAGCCTAAATCCAAAATAACTAATTCAGGTTGCTGTCGAGCGACAGCTGCGAGCCCTTGCTGACCATTTTCAGCTTCGGTAACGTCATAGCCCTCACTGGTGAGTGCAATCCGCAGCATGCGGCGTATTTGGGTCTCATCATCGATAACCACGATTTTTATTGCCACGTCTCTAGTCCATTCTGTGGTTTATTAAGGATATTTGGGCTGAAAATGATTAGCCAGGAACGGGATAGTCTAACGGCAATTCAACTTCAAAACGAGTGCCTTGCCCCTGTAGGCAATCGGTAACGCGAACACTACCGCCGTGTGCAGCTATCATGCCTTTACAAATAGCCAGCCCCATACCTGTATTCTGTTTTTTCTGATCGCCATCGGCAACCACATAAAACATATCGAAAATTTGATCCCTATGGCTGGCGGGGATCCCCGGCCCCCTGTCTTCAATTGCAATACAGCAACGGTGATTGGAAATGGTTAATTCAATACAAATAGGCTCTTCTGGTGGTGAAAATCGAACAGCATTCTCTAGAATGTTAAATAATCCTTGTTCGATCAGCGCCGCATGCACAAAGAGGAGTGGGGGTTCTTTTTCTCTGTGATATTCAACGATTGCATTAGGGAAATAGCGTTTAAGCCTGCCAAGTACGCTGCCAATAATGTCATCTGCCGAAACCCAATCACGCTCTATGCTCAAAGTGCCATGACCCAGGCGTGTCATATCGAGTAGATTTTGGATATAGCTGTCCAAACGACGGCTTTCTTGCAAAATAGTATCAAGTAGCTCGTTACGGTCGGCCTCTAGCAATTGTTTGTTCAATAGTTTTAAGCTCTCCGCCGCCCCCATCATGGCTGAGAGTGGTGATTTTAGATCGTGAGACACTGACGATAATAATGCGGAACGTAACTGCTCAATTTCTGTTTTCACCCGTGCCGATTCAAGATCTGACACTAACTGAATACGCCGCCATGTATTAGCGCCTTGCTGTAACATGGCCAGAATAAGCTCTCTATCAAACGGACTGAGTTCGTTGACCGTAGGTTGCCAATCTAAAATTGCCGCGCCAATCGTCGTACCTTCAAGTTCAATGGGGAACACACTCACACCCGATGCGCTCAAGGTATCGCTCAAACGCCCCGCCGCTTGTCCATGGCGCAAGGTCCAATCGATTGCGGCTAAATCAAGGTCGTTAAATGGCGTATTCAGCAGCGGTAAATAGGACCGCTGACCATCTTTACGCTGCAAAACAATATAACAATCGGCATTCACTGAACCAGCAATCTTGCGCCCTATCGTTTGCCAAAGGGCTTTTTCATCATCGGCGACCGATAATTCTTGGGCAACATCTTTTAAGGTTTCAGCATAACGATTTGACTCACGCAGTAAAATAAACTGATTTCGGATCCGAGATGCCGCAGGGCCACTGATAAGCCCTATACACATCAAAAAGATTAAAGTGGCAATATCATCCTGACTATTTACATTCATAGTAAATTTGGGATCAGTAAGAAAAAAATTAAAGCTGAAAAAAGACCACACCGCAGTTGCCATGGCAGGCCTAGCGCCATAGGTTAAACCAATGCTGACAATCAAGAAAACATATAACAACACCAGATTGCCATTACTGAGCCAAGTATCTAAAAATGCCACCAGCGGAAAAATAACCACCACGCCAATCAACCCAAGAATATGGCCTCGAAGATCACCAAAACTGGCTTTAGGCGTAATGGGATCTCGTACTTGCATTTGGTTTTCGGGTGCGTGATAGACACTCACCTCAACAGGTAAACCAGACTCAATCAAGCGCTGATACAGCCTTTTACGCCACCAAGGATAGGTGCGTTTCACACCCGCGCCGACTAATACTGTGTTAATTCGATGCAGGGCTATGTAAGGTAAAATGGCCTGATAACTGCTTGTGTCGCGTAATACTTCAGTCTGCGCGCCAAGTTCCTTCGCTAAGGCAAAGGCCTCATTTAGCCTTTTCCGCTGATAAAGGCCCAGCGCTTTGCCGGTATCGACCCAAAGCACTAACCAAGGAATTTGCCGCCGCTCGGCAATCTGCCGACCTATGCGGATCAAATACTGATGATCACTGCTGTTACTCACTAAAACCAACAATCTGTCTTTGAGAACAAAATCCGTTCCCTGTGCTTTGGCATCAAGTTCACAAATCAGTTTTGCATCGACTCGCTCTATGACTTTTTTCATTGCCAATTCGCGCAGTGCAGTCAAATTCGAGACCGAAAAAAAAGCATCTAAAGCCGAGCGAGCATACTCTGGCAGATAAACTTTGCCTTGCTGTAAGCGTTCGATAAGTGTTGATGGCGGTAAATCGACAAATATAATTTCATGGGCTTCATCAAGGAAGCGATCGGGGACGGTTTCCCGTACCCGTACTTGAGTAATTTGCAAAACCAGATCATTCAAACTGACCAAATGTTGGATATTGACTGTGGTATAGACATCAATGCCCGCAGCCAATAATTCTGCGACGTCTTGATAGCGCCGTTTATGACGACTACCGGGGACATTCGTGTGGGCCAACTCATCGACTAAGATAAGCTTAGGCCGACGAAGCAGCGCAGCATCCAAATCGAATTCCGTTAAACGATTATGATGATAATCAATGGGTTTACGTGCCAATACCTCAAAACCCGCTACCATGGCCTCGGTATCGGCACGCCCATGGGTTTCCACCAGTCCAACCAGCAAATCGACACCTTGCTGGGCCATTTCCCTTGCCGCACTGAGCATTGCATAGGTCTTGCCCACGCCAGGTGCCGCCCCAAGAAAAACCGTCAGTTTGCCTTTATCATTTTGCTGTATCTGACTTAAGAGCGCATTGGCTTGCTGTGTTTGACTGATTGGTACCACGATTAGAAACTCCTTGAAAGACTCACTATCCAGCGCGCATCACACAGGGACTGGCACTGACTCTGCGATAAATCCGTATCGACATAACCGACACTCAACACATCCTGCTCAGTCATATTGAGGTTCAGCCCAACTCGCCAATCTAAATAGTGGCTATTGCTTGCGGCCATAGAACCTAAAAACAGTGCCATATCTTGCTGAGAAGCAAAAAAATTGCTCCCAAGATGCAGTACTAGACTTACATTAGAGAACAGCTGCGGTTCATAACTGGCGTAAACATACTGAAAATCGTCCACATTCTCGCCAAAATAATCAGGAGAATAAACCAGCCCTAACTTAGCATCGGCGTAGCTTACCACAGCATAAATTTCGTTATAACTCAGGTCGGTATCGTCCTGAGAGTATTGGTAACGTATCACGCCTAGGTCCGTTGTTAAGCCATTATCCCAATCTTTAGCCCAGCCAGCGGACAAGTCGAGTTCTAAACTTCCATCCCCAAATTCGATGTTACTGCCCCAAAGCGAGCCATACCAGCCAGAATCATGGCTTAGGGTATACCCTGCTTGAACTGCAGGTCCTTCATCAGTTTGAGAAATACCGCGAAACGCATAATCACTTATGAGCATCACACTCCCTTGACTCTGCCAAGAGGCATTGCCCCCATGAGTCTCAGTGCTGGCAAGCGCGCCCATAGAGAGTGAAGATAATGCCATGATCACACTCGCACAGAGGCGCGAACAAGGAGCTGACTTAATCGGTAACATAAAAATTTATCCTTAAATTCAGTAGAATATTGTTTTATTGAGCGTGTTTAGCAATCTGGTCGAGAGCGAGGTTAAGCTTGAGCACATTGACGCGCGCTTGCCCAAAAATGCCCCACTGCGGTGGTTCGATAAATTGCGCCACTAAGGTCAACACTTGTGGTTCTGCTAACTGTCGAGCCTGAGCCACGCGCGCAACTTGCAGTTTGGCCGCTGCGGGTGAAATATGGGGATCCAGTCCCGCGCCCGATGTGGCGAGTAAATCCACAGGGATATCAGCGGCTTGAACGGATTCTCTGGCTTGGATTTCTTGGCTTGTTGCCATCACACGTTCACGTAACGCCGGGTTACTCGGCGCAAGGTTACTACCACCTGTCGCCATAGGATCGTAACCGACAGCGCTCGGCCGACTAAAAAAATAGGCTGGATTAACAAAGGGCTGAGCGATGAACTCAGAACCCATAGCGACATTATCCCTGTGGATCACACTGCCCTTAGCTTGTACGGGAAATAAAGCGCCACCGAGCTGAGTCACAGTGCCGGTATAGACAACGCCACACACAAATAACAGGGCGAGACTGGCTCTCAATCCCATAACGGCATGCTGGGTTTTAGTGGTATATACGATTGAATTCATTACTGTCTCCTAGAGCATAAGTGCAATGATTGAGTCGAGTGCTTTAATGCCGACAAAGGGTAAAATCACCCCACCTAAGCCATAAATCAGCATGTTATTTCGCAGTAATTTTTCTGCACTTATGGGTCTGAGCTTGATGCCTTTTAATGCCAATGGAATTAAGGCGGGAATGATAAGAGCGTTAAATACGAGCGCTGCGAGTACGGCTGAGGTTGGGCTGTGAAGCTGCATCAGATCCAGCGCACCAATTGCAGGCAAAGCCCCCGCAAATACCGCTGGAATAATGGCAAAATACTTAGCCACATCATTAGAGAGAGAAAATGTAGTCAAGGCGCCGCGGGTGATCAGCAATTGTTTTCCGACTTCAACGATAGCCAGTAATTTAGTGGGATCAGAATCCAAGTCCACCATATTGCCAGCTTCTTTAGCGGCTTGGGTACCTGAGTTCATCGCAAGACCTACATCGGCCTGCGCTAATGCCGGCGCATCGTTAGTGCCATCCCCCACCATAGCCACTAATCGACCTTTGGCCTGCTCTGCACGAATAAGGGCAAGTTTATCCTCAGGTTTAGCTTCAGCGACAAAATCATCGACCCCAGCTTCGGCGGCAATCACGCCAGCCGTTAGAGGATTATCCCCTGTCACCATGATGGTCCGCACACCGAGCGCTCTTAAACGGGCAAACCGCTCCGCAACGCCTGGCTTAATCACGTCACTTAAGGCTATAACCCCTAAAATGTGCGTACCACTGGCGACGACTAAGGGAGTGCCCCCCTGCAAAGCCACTTTGCGGATAAGCGCGTTAACAGATTCAGGCCAGTGAATTTGATGCTGCTGCGCCCAAAACTGCATCGCATCGCCCGCGCCTTTAATGCCTTGAATACCATCGGTTAAAATCACCCCAGAAACCCGAGTCTCCGGCGTAAAAGGGATAAAAGTCGCATCCGTAGGTTTGACGGGCAATACCGCGCCCAAATCTATGGCCAATTTGAGTACAGATTTCCCTTCAGGGGTGGGGTCATCTAGAGAAGACAGTACCGCCGCATCACGCAACATCTCAGCAGCAATGCCTTTCACGGGTAAAAATGCGGTCGCTTGACGATCACCGAAAGTGATAGTGCCAGTTTTATCTAGCAGTAACGTATCGATATCCCCCGCAACTTCCACGGCTTTACCCGATTTAGCGACCACATTGGCGGCTAAGGCGCGGTTCATGCCTGCAATACCAATGGCAGGTAACAAGCCACCAATCGTCGTTGGGATCAAACACACTAACAGCGCAATTAACATAGTGTAATCAAGGCTTGCACCGACGAAACCCGCCATGGGTGGCAAAGTCACCACCACGATGAGGAAAACCGCAGTCAATGATGCAAGTAGCACAGTCAACGCCGTTTCGTTCGGTGTTTTCTGACGCTTCGCCCCTTCGACCAGCCCAATCATGCGATCTAAGAAGCTATTCCCAGGATCGTTAGCAACCAGCACGGTAATTTCACCCGTAAGTACCTTAGTGCCGCCAATCACACCGGAATGATCTGTACCCGCTTCACGCAGCACAGCCGCAGATTCACCGGTAATCGCCGATTCGTTGATAGTGGCTATCCCTTCGATGATTTCACCATCGGCAGGAATATAATCACCCTGTAAAACCTTCACCTTATCGCCTTTGACAAGCAAAGTTGCGGATACTGATTCCAACTCACCGTGGCGTATGCGCCTCGCCTGCAAGGCCTCTTTCGCCGACTTTAAGCTGGCCGCTTGTCCACGACCCCTTGCCTCTGCCACGGATTCCGCAAAGTTAGAAAACCACACAGTAAGCAAAAGAATAAGGGTCGTGGCTAACTCAAAACCAACAGTCTCGCCATTGAAGAACTTTTGTCCAGTGATCAAAGCGGCGAGTAAAGCGCCCACCATCACCACGAACATCACAGGGTTGCCAGCCATACTCACTAAGGACATTTTCTTTACAGCACCAAAGGCAGCTTGCTTCACGCCGGCGCTATCTAATATTTGAGCAGGTTTATGCATGACTATTTCTCCAGACTCATAGTGGCAAGTTCTAAAGCTTCGCCAATAGGCCCTAATACCGCCGCAGGTAAGAAAGACAGGAAGTTAATAATTAAAATCACAGCAATAAGGGTGAAACAAAAGGTGGGACTCTCGAGCTTCAAGCTCGCGTTGCTGTCGGGACTCACTCTTTTACTCGACATCATCCCCGCAATCGCCAGCGGTAAAAACAGCGGCAGGTATCGACCGAGCAGTAAGGCGATAACGCAACTGATATTCCACCAAGGCGTGTTATCACCTAAGCCTTCAAAACCCGAACCGTTATTAGCAAAAGCGGAGGTATATTCGTAAAAGACTTGCGAAATCCCATGAAAGCCGGGGTTACTGTTGCCCGTAATACTCGGGATAGCCACAGTGATCGCCGTCAAACCTAAGACGCACAAGGTAGGTAAAACTAATAGACTTCCCAAAAGGGTGATTTCACGGGTTTCGAGCTTACGACCAAATATCTCTGGCGTACGGCCAATCATCAATCCCGATAAGAACACAGCAATCCACACATAAACGATAAAGTTAACAAAACCGCAGCCAATACCGCCCCATATCGCATTAAGTAACATGCCTGATCGCGTCATCAATCCCCCGATTGGATTGAATGAATCGTGCATGGCATTGACCGAACCGTTAGAGGTTTGTGTGGTAAAAGAAGCCCATAGCGCCGAAAGCTCAGGTCCAAAGCGAACTTCTTTACCCTCCATATTAGGCCCTTGGGCGCTTAATCCCGCAAAGGCGGCGTTGGGTTGCAACTCGCTGTACACAGTTGCCCCAAGAAAACTGACGCTCAATAGACCCATAGCCACCAAAGCCATCAAGGTAAATTTTTTGCGTCTTAGCATTCCGCCCGCCATAAAGACGACGGCCATAGGGATCAGCACTAAGGCAATGGTCTCGATTGCATTACTGACTGGCGTTGGGTTTTCTAGCGGGTTACTGCTGTTGGGGCCATACCAGCCCCCGCCATTAGTACCTAACTGCTTAATGGCCACCATAGATGCTACGGGGCCGATCGGAACGACCTGCTCAGTGATAGGTGATGCAGAATCTAAGGTGTTCACTTTTTGCGCACCATCAAAACTACTCGGTACGCCTTGCCAAGTCAGTAACAGCGCAACAATAGCCGCTAATGGCAGCATAAGTCTGAGTACACCGCGCACTAGGTCAACATAATAGTTACCCAGATTTCGAGTCTCGCCCTCTTTGGCGCTGTCATTATTCAACCCGCCTAACATTCCCCGCAAAATCGCCACACAAACCGCCAGCGCCATGGCTGGAGTGACAAATTGCAGCGTGACAATGACAAATCCTTGGGATAGATAACTGAGCTGAGCCTGCCCGGAATAGTGCTGTTGATTGGTATTGGTGAGGAATGACACCGCAGTGTGCAACGCCAGATCCCAAGATAATGGTCCTATACCATCAGGATTAAGCGGTAACACATGTTGGAATTTAAGGATAAGAAACGCCAAAATGCCAAGTACCAAGTTGCTGATAAGAAACGCCGCACCATAAGATTTCCATGTCATCCCCGAATGGGCATTTACGCCTATAGCCCGATAAATCCACTTTTCAATGGGATTAAATAAACGATCTGAAAAATGGGACTGACCAGAGAAAACTCCTGTCATATAGGATCCCAACAGCCATGCGAGCCCAAGCGCAGTAGTAAAAATAAGGGTAATTTCAAACATAACGACTCCTAAAACTTATTAGGGGCAAACATTGCCACTGCTAAGTAGATGAAAAGTGCTATGGAAAGTATTAGAAATATCCAGTCCATATAATTTGTCCTTAAGAAAGTGAGTAACAGGACAAATATATGAATTAACCGCGTAAAGTCTCTAGAGTTCAAATGACTAATCCCGTAAAGAATACGTAAAAGTCATCATAATCAGTGGTAAATAAGGCCACAATAAACCATGGCATTAGCTATAAAAGTAAAATAAAAATGCCAGCTAGAAATACTAACTGGCATTAACACATGACCAAGCGATGATATTGTAGATTAATTAAGCTCTATATTTTTCATTTTATTATAGCTATCTGTCTTAATCTCTTTAAGTACACCTTTATTGTCATCAATAAATAATGCTTTTATATCATTCTGATTAGCGACGACTAATCCTTCTTGACTTCCTAAACATAATAGCGCTGTAGACCAAGCATCTGCTCTAGCCGGATCCGTTGCCAATACAGTTACAGATACTGTGTTATGGGTTACGGGTTTACCGGTTCGCGCATCAATAATATGTGAATAGCGCTGTCCTAAATGATCAAAATAATGACGATATGTACCCGATGTCATGATCGCTTGAGGGAAATTAATAAGCAGAACCTTTTGCATTATTCGCTGTTCTGGCAGCGGTTTTTCAATCGCGATTTTCCAAGCAGAACCGTTGAGCTTACTGCCGTGTACGACCATTTCACCGCCAATCTCTACCAAATAATTATCGATATTGTATCGCTTTAGCACATCTGCAACTTTGCCTACGCTATATCCCTGTCCAATCGAAGATAAATCAAGATGTACCTCTGGCAAATCTTTAGTTAACATTTGATTATCAATACTTAAATGATGTAAGCCAACATAGGTTAATGTCTGTTGAAGTGCACTTTCTGTAGGAATAGTTAATTGATTATGGGTAAATCCCCACAAATCGAATAATGGTTTAATGGTCAAATCATAACAACCCTCCGTTTTTGAAGTGACCTCCTTGGCTATCCCTATGAGCCCTAAAATATCATCCCCGACCGCCATAGCGGAGTGCATACTGTTAAAACGAGAAATCACCGAATCTGAACGGTAAGTAGACATATGAAGATCTATTTCTGCCAATTGCCGCTCAATCTCGCGATTTATCTCTGTACTATTTAACTTGTCTTTACTCCAAAATGTCACATGCCAACTCGTTCCCTGCGCAAGGCCTTCTAACTTGGTATAAACTGGCGATTTCTGACACCCTACTAGCGTAATGAGTAATATACATCTCAATAACCATTTCATTTAATGACCCTCCCAGTCAATTCGACAAATCAACCATAAAATACACTTAAAATTAAAATCGCCAGAATGCCCGTGAGAAAATAATGAGTACAGGAAATATTTCTAATCGCCCAAAAAGCATAGCGACACACATCAGCCATTTAGCCGCATCTTTTAACGTGCCAAATCCAGATGCAGTGTCACCATAACCAATCCCCATATTATTAATGCACGCGGCGACAGTTCCAAAGGCGGTGGCAAAATCATGTCCAATGGCGACCAATCCCCATACAAAAACGCAAGTAAAAAATATGTACAGGAAAAATAATCCCCATACTGAGCGAATGACTCTGTCTGAAACGACTTGGCCACTAATCTTTGTCGTTAAAATGGCATTAGGATGAACCAATTGATGAATTTCTCGGATCCCTTGACGGTACAAAAGTAAAAATCTGACAGCTTTAATACCGCCACAAGTAGAACCAAAGCATCCACCAAAAAAGCTCGCGCCTAATAATAAAAGCACAATATGACTGGGCCAATTAGGATAACCTGCAGAGCCTAATCCATTGTCCGTCATAACTGAAACCGTTTGAAAAAATCCATGTACCAATGAATCTTTAATATCAAAAGTTTGAGTACGATTCAGCTCTAAACAAGCGATCCCAACAACGATAGATAATATGAGAATAAAAAATCGAACCTCCGCATTATACCAAATAGGCTTGAAGCTTCGCCGAACTAACACTATGTAGTATAAGGCGAAATTTATTGCTGCAAGTATTGAAAACACACCACCCACAAGCTCAATTGCAGCACTGTTATAATATCCTAAGCTGTCACTATGTGTGGAAAATCCACCCAATGAAACGGTAGATAGACTATGACATATGGCATTAAACCAATTCATTCCTGCAAGTTTATAAGCAACTGCACAGCCTAAGGCA
The DNA here is from genome assembly GCF_015767295.1 of Shewanella sp. DW31. NCBI lineage: Bacteria > Pseudomonadati > Pseudomonadota > Gammaproteobacteria > Alteromonadales > Shewanellaceae > Shewanella > Shewanella sp. DW31. The sequence goes on along the minus strand of NZ_JADWMP020000008.1, from coordinate 173,856 downwards.
AGTACGCTATAAAGCCCCCATAAATTTCGAGCCGTATCCGCAAGGCGAGGCGTCATCTTTTCCTCTTTCATGGGACCTGGCATCTCAGATTGATATAATTTTGCGCCACCAATACCAAGAAATGGCATAATTGCAACAGCCAAAACAATTATCCCTAACCCACCGAGAAAATTAAGCTGTGCTCGATAAAATAAAATCGATTTGGGTAGTTCATCAATATCTGAAAAAATCGAGGCTCCAGTCGTCGTAATGCCAGACACACCTTCAAACATGGCATCGGTTAAACTCAAGTCCAATCGTCTATCAAGAAGAAAAGGTAATGCACTCATTAAGGAAAATATCAGCCAAAATAAACAAGCGACCATAAAGCCATCACGTTTTTGCAGATTTTTATTTTCCTCACTTGTCATCTTCCAACCGACCACACCAATAAAAAGGGAAAGGAGGAATGTGATTAAAAATGGAGTGATATATCCATCTTTATAAAATAATGCAACAGCGATAGGCATCAACATGGTGAAGCTATATATGACAATCAAAAAGCTACATAAATGAATTATGGTATGAAATCGAGAGCTAGACTTTTGTATTCCACTGACTGCAATCATTCCAACTCACCTTTAGATATTTATCATGAAAGACTTAATGAATAATTTATTAGGTATCATAAAATACGAGCGCTCATGTCCTGTTCTAAAATCATGTGCAATCGATAACAGAGTTAGGTTACGAAATAGATCGTCCCCTAATACTCTTTGTCGTCTAAGGTGGATTGCAAGTTGACTTATCGTCACGACAATGGCTATGACAATAAAAGCGATTAGATTGATAAAAACAGCCACATCTATCATTGGGAGGGAATAATAAGGAGCGTTAAATAAAAAATGAACACGAATAGCTTCAAAAAATGCAGCCATATACGCATATTGAAAACAACATTGAAGTGTAATCATAACGACAACGAGTTGGAGTACAATAATAATGCTTTAGATGACACCCTCCAAGAGGGTAAATACAAGCAAATAGCGAGTAAGCACTCAGAAATAAAGCTCAACCTAACAGAGAGTTTAAAAACACTTAGTTTGTCCATCAAAATGTAAGTCGTTATGCCATACAGATTTTCACTTTAACAGACGAAAACAATTCTGACGCGTAAAAAAAACGTAAAAAAATACGAAAATTAACTTTAGATAGACGAAATTAATAACATTATACGTTTGAAATCCCCAATCAATTTAACTGGGGATGGCTAGTATCAATATGCTTAAATGGCTAAGGCTTGCTCAAGATCGGCAATCAAATCTTGAGGATCTTCCACACCAATGCTCAATCTAATCAGGTTGTCATTCACCCCTGAAGCTAGCCGACTCGCAGCATCCATAGCAGCATGGGTGGTACTTGCTGGGTGACAGGCAAGGCTCTCTAAGTCACCTAAACTGACCGCTTGAGTAAACAAGTTCAAATGATCTAAAAACTGCGCCGCTCGATTAAAGCCCCCTTCGAGCTCAATACTCACCATACCGCCAAAGGCGTTGATTGTTTCACTCAGAACTTGGTGACCTTGATCCTCTGCGAGCCCAGGGTAATAGACTTTTGTAACGCTCGGATGGGTTGCAAGAAAAGCGGCGACCTTAGCCGCGCCCGCAAGATGGGCATCCATTCTAAGTGCTAAGGTACGTAAGCCTCGCTGTAATAAATAGGCTTCCTGTGGCCCAATCGCGGCGCCGATATGTTTAAGCGCTATAGTGCGAATAGGTTGCATTAATGCCTTAGGTCCAGCGACAACACCTGCAATTAAATCGCCATGGCCACTTAAATACTTAGTGGCACTGTGCATCACAATATCAATGCCATGTTCCAGCGGTTTGAATAAATACGGGGTTAAAAACGTATTATCACAAATGGTTATAGCGCCCACTTTTTCGGCGGCAAGCTTAACCTTACGGTAGTCACTGACTTTTAAGGTCGGATTGGTGATGGGCTCAAATAAAATCATTTTTGTTTCGGCGGTAATCTCTGCCAATAAATGATCATCATCTTGATAACGGCGCACAGTAATACCCGCGCGGGTTAACGTTTGGATTAAAAATGCCGCAGTGCCACCGTATACGGGGTCGATAAATGCGATTTCATCACCTTGACTCGCTAAGGCATAGAAAATACTGCTGATTGCCGCCATCCCACTCGCAACAACGAGTGCTTCATCAGCCCCTTCCAGTTGTGCTAATTGATATTCAAGCGCCTGCACTGTTGGATTCGCCATGCGACTGTAGATAAAGCCCGGTTGCTCACCTGCAAAACGGGCTCGACCATCCTCGGCACTACCGTAGGCGAAGGTGCTACTTTGATAGATAGGAGTTGTAAGCGCGCCCGTCGAGTTATCAGCGGCATAATGGGTGTGAAGTAATTTAGTTTTAAATTGCATAATAGATCCTAATAACCATTAAATGGCATGAGCGAATGAGGCGTAATGCGCTTGAGCAACGTCGGGATGAGAGCGTAAACGCCCTTTTAATACGTTCTGGCCCACTTGGTGGAAAAGTGGATTTAATGGATCGCTTGCCGGTCCTTGAGCTTGGTTCGCCAGATGCTTTGGCAAAGGTAACAAAGGGACTGTCGCATTCAACTGCGCCGCCATAAAAAAGGCGCACGAGTAGCGCTCGACCCCAGCAGGCGGGCTTGTCACCCTATGGTTGGTTGCCTTTAAATACCCATTAGAAGCCAACTCAAGTAATTCACCTATATTCACCACAAAGGCGTCTTCTAATGGCGGTATGCTTAACCAACCGTTGTCAGTCTGAACCTCTAAACCGGATTGCTTATCTTGCAGCACTAAGGTCAAATAGCCAGGATCTTTGTGTGCCCCTACGCCTTGGCCTGAAGTCTGTCCATCCGCGCTGGGATAGCGAATAAGCTTCATATGCTGATAAGGACCCGCTTCAATCGTGGCATCAAAGGCGCTTTCTGGCTGCTCCAACGCAACAGCTAAAGCCCTCAATAGTGTGACACTGGTATCGGCTAAATCCTGTTGCCATGCCAATAAAGTCGATTTCATCTGTGGTAATTGTGACGGCCATTGATTAGGCCCCTGTAGCAGCCACCATATAGGCACATCAGACTGCTGAGGGTTAGCCACTTCTTCTTGCATGATATCAAACTGTTCCCGCAAGTCCGGTTTCCCTAAGGTCAATTCACCTTGCAAACGGGTATAACCGCGAAAATGCGGTGTATTAGCCATTTTCACCGCAAGTTTATCTACGACGGGCAGCGCAAAGAAATCTGCTGCTAACTTAAGTACTTGCTGCTGTCTAGCAAGCTCAATGCCGTGGCCGGTGAGATAGAAAAACCCTATTCTTCTGGCTGCATCGGCAAGCTTAGTAATAAAAGCGTTACGACGTTGTCCACCGGCATGCCAATCACTTAAATTCAATATCGGTAATTGTTCCATCAATGACTCCCATTTAATGCATTGTCTGAGCCGGATTCTATGCCTTTATGGGTCGATGGATAATGAATTAATAACTATTTGATATATTAAACGGTAATAATAGATCATTTGGATATATAGACATCTAGGCTTCTATACTGCTAGATTTGAATTTCAAAGGTTAAAACAGCGCTAATTATTAGGCCAACTCAAACCGCACCACTCAGATAAACATCATAAGCCATACTGCTTAATGATATTTATCTAGTTACTTTTCAATATATTAGTAAAATTAAGATATAAAAATAAAAGCGAGTCCACTTTTGCGGCACTCGCTTTTTAAGGTTTCGAAGTTTTAACGTTTCTAAGTCATGTCAGTTATAAACCTAGATACTTCTACAAATGACATTATTGATCATGCCAAATCAGCACTTGGGCTGGCTCACCATTACTACGGGTGGCGCGGTACATACCTTCGGTATTAAATGGCGTAGCAATATTGCCACGCTGATCGACTGCAATCACACCACCTGAACCGCCAGCAGTGATAAGACGTTGATTAATAACTTCATCTGCTGCCTGAATGATAGATTTTTGCTGATATTTCACCTTGGCACAAATATCCCCCGCGACGAGGTAACGGATAAAGAATTCACCATGACCCGTTGCCGATACGGCACAAACACCGTTTTCAGCATAAGTGCCAGCACCGATGACAGGAGAGTCACCAATACGACCAAAGCGTTTTGCCGTCATACCACCGGTCGATGTACCTGCAGCTAAGTTACCCTTTTTATCTAAGGCGACAGCACCAACGGTACCAAATTTGTAATCGAGGTCCTTCATCTCAACATTAGCAACTTGTTCAGATTTAGCCGCAGCTTGCAGTTTTTGCCGTGCATCGAGTAATTGCTGATAACGCTCGTCAGTATCAAAATGACGGTTTGGCACTAAAGTAAAACCTTGAGTCAGTGCAAATTCTTCCGCTCCTGCGCCCGAGAGCATCACGTGCTCAGATTTATTCATCACGGCCAAGGCTAAGTCAATTGGATTGGCAATATGACGCACTCCAGCAACAGCACCGGCATTCATGGTTTTGCCATCCATAATGGAGGCATCTAATTCATGTCCGCCGTCATAGGTGTAAACCGCGCCTATACCTGCATTAAACAGAGCGCTATTTTCAAGGATATTAATTGCGGTTTGTACTGCCACTAAGCTGTCACCGCCCTCCTCTAAGACTTTTGAGCCTTTATCGACCGCTTCCTTTAACTTATCTTTGTAGGCTTGGCGTTGTTCAGGGGTGAGATTAGCTTTAGAAATCGTCCCCGCACCGCCATGGATCGCAATGGCGAACGGTTTATCATTGGCAAAGGTGTTATGTGACATAAAAAGTAGGCCCGAAATAATTAAACTAAAGGTGGCTAATTTTGTTTTCATTCTTTACATCCCCTTAAAAAGTAGCGTCCTTTGTAACCATTTCATCGTGTAATTTCAATCATCTCCTTGCCTGTTGGTTTTATTCTGGCGACAATGATGCCAAATCACAGGGACTATAAAGTGCAGCCATTTTTGCAAATCACCTCACATTACATTCGTCTTTGCTTGTTTCTGAGTCTGATTTCAGTCACATCAGTCGCGGCAGCAGATGATTTTATCAAATTATCTGTTACAGGCGTGAATGAAGCGCTTCGAAGCAACATAGTTGCTCACTTAGGCGCTTTACCTGAATCTGAGGTGCAGCGCCGTGCCTTTTTGTTTAATGTCGATGACAATATCAGCACCGCCTTAGAATCCATGGGCTACTATCACGGTGAAGTAGAAGAAAAGCTGATTGAGCATGACAAGGGACCGTGGGAATTAAAACTTGAAATCAGCCCCGGCGAGCCAACCATTGTTCAGTGGGTCGATATTAATTTTAGTGGTGAAATGCTTGATGACCGAGCCTTCGATCAATGGCTCGCAAAGGTCAACATTAAACCCGGCGATGTGTTAAATCACGGTGTTTACAGCGACGTAAAATCGCAACTGGTCACCTTAGCCTTGGCACGAGGTTACTTCGATGGCGAATTTACTGAATCACAAATTAAAGTTAACCGCGATATTAATACCGCACAGGTAAGTTTGCATTTTGATTCAGGCAAACGTTACCGATTTGGCCAAGTCAGTTTCGATGGCCATAACTTAGAACCCGATATATTAGAGGATCTTATCCCCTTTAAAGAAGGTGCTTCATACTCAACTCGCCGTGTAAGCGCCTTGAATCGTCAGTTATTAGATACTGGTTATTTCGCCAATATCAAAGTGATCCCGCAAATCGATAACGTCGAAGATAACCATATTCCAATGCGAGTCGAATTAACACCTAAGGCAAGTCACGCAATTGAACTCGGTTTTGGTGGTGATATTGGCAAAACAGATCAAGCCTTTGATCCGAGGGTGCGCGTGACTTGGCGTACACCACAAATCAATAAATACGGGCATTCCCAAGAAACCAGTCTCGAATGGTCGCCCGATAGACCAAAGTTATTAACCACTTATACGATTCCGCTCACGCATCCCTTAGACGATCAATTGAAGATCCGCCTCGGTTTGCTGCGGGACAAATACGGTGTGACTCAGGTATATGATGCCGAGAATCGTGATTTTAGTAACACAGGCCAGCTCGAGTCGACTAAGTACCTTCTGGGACTATTACGTCAGCAAAGACTAGAAAATCAATGGCTAATGAGTTATTCGTTGGAGGCCATACGCGAAGAATATACTCAGTCTGACGTCGATTATATGCCGTCGTTTTATCTGGCAGGAATTAACTTTTCTCGGACTAGCCGGGGTGATAACTCACTGGATCCTAAATCCGGGTTTAGACAAATTTACAGCCTAGACTATGCCGATCCCTATTTAGGATCAGAAACCCGCCTAGCCCGCTTGCAAGCTAAATTTAAATGGATTGATACCTTCTTCGATAACCACAGAATCGTCGCTCGTATTGATTTAGCTGCCAACTTAGCTAACGAGAATGATCTTGCCTCTATCCCACCATCACTACGCTATTTTGCCGGTGGCGATCAGAGTGTCCGAGGTTATGGTTATCAAGAACTCGGCCCCTATTTAGACTATGTTGCTGACGATGGAAAAACCAATCGCGAGGTTATCGGTGGCCGCTATTTAATGGTTGGTAGTTTGGAATATCAATATTATGTAACCCCCACTTGGCGGGTCGGCACATTTATCGATGCGGGTAACGCCTTCGATAATAATCAATTTGAACCTGTCGTCTCTGTCGGTGGCGGTATCCATTGGATCTCCCCGATTGGTCCAATCAAATTAGATTTAGGGGTCGGATTGAAAGAAACTGAGACCATTGAAAGATCATGGCGAATTCACCTAACCATGGGGACAGATCTATGAGCCAGCCCCCAGAGCATAATAAGCCAAGCGAACAAGATATCGTTGATAATCCCATCACTGAAGTCAATGAAGCCGAGGCCACTGAAACCATAGTGACCTCTGTCACCCCATCGGTGTCATTCATTCAAAGACTATGGCGGCAGTTCAAACTCTGGACTCGAATTATTATCTATGTGCCATTAGGGCTTTTAGTGTTAATCGCCCTATTACTCGGCACTGAATTTGGCTCGCGCATTACCGTGGGTTTAGCCGATCAATTTGTACCCGATCTTGAACTGACTTATACCTCTGGTTCCATTAACAAAGACTTAGCCCTATCTCACGCGGCTTGGTCTATGGCCGGAATGAACGTTCAACTTGAGGATCTGCATTTACTGTGGCAACCCGCCTGTTTTCTACAAAAACGCTTATGCATTAATAGCTTATCTGCGGCTAAAGTCGATGTCACTATTGATACCCTAGCGCTTTCTGCAGACTCAAACGAAGCGCCAGTCGCGCCACTTGATGAAGAACCCAGCGAGCTTCTATTACCCTTTGATATTGTTTTAGATTCTGCTGAACTCAATGGTGTTAATATCCAAGTGGATGATATGCAATTTACCGCTAATCGCCTTAACGCAGAAGCACAATGGTTTACCGAAGGTTTGTCGGTTAAACAGCTATCCAGCGAAGGATTATTCATACTGATCCCTGCATCAACCGATGTAGCAACGCAAGCCAGCACGGCAGCGGTAACGAATGCAGCAGATCCCAGCACTGCTACGAATACAACACCGACACCATCGGCCAGTCCGTCGCTAACAAAAGAGGCTGAGGCTGAATGGGCTTTAGCACAATTGCCACAAGTATTTATGCCTTTCCCTGTGACAGTCAATGCCCTAACGTTAGACAACACCACACTGCAAATCGGCGATCGTAAAGATGTTTTTGGCCATGCAGAACTACAAGGCAGTTTCCGTGAATACCAATTGACCTTAGACCATCTTGCCATCAGCCACACCGATGGCAGCGTCGATATCACTGGCAGCCTAACACTTGATAAAGATTATCCACTCGATTTAGAGGCAAATCTCACCCTTAACCAACTAGTCGAATTGCCAGATCTCACTCATCAAGTATTAACGTTAAAGCTGAGCCAAAGTTTAGGGCAACTTCAGGTGAATGCCGTCGCCAAGGGCGATACCGACTTTACGCTAGATGGCCAAATAACACTGCAAGACCCTAACCTGCCCTACAAGGTGAAACTTGAACAGACACGGCTTCAGTGGCCACTGAAGAACCCTGAATACTCGGTAAGCAATGCCACACTCGATAGCCAAGGCGACCTTAATCGGCAAGAGGCGAGTCTTACTGGCCAACTGATCACACCCTTTCACAAAGTGCTCGACATAGACACTGACATCCAACATCAAGATGCTAAGTTAACCATCAATAATCTTGATGTAATGGGCGCGATTGGTAAGGTCAAGCTCACGGGCGAACTCGATTATCAAAAAGCCATTAGCTGGAACGCCAATCTCTGGATCAATGACGTCAAATTACAAGAAATACAGCTGCCACAAACGGATACAGCGCAAAGTACAACGGGTTTACCGGACAGTTTGATTTCAGGAAAATTACGCACTAAAGGCTCATTTGCAGACCCCCGTTGGCAAGTATCCCTGAGCGATACTGAGCTCACTGGCACTTTGCAAGGTTATCCCTTCGACATTACAGGGGATATCAGTGTGAATGACTCCCTGTATGTCAGTGCTAAAGGGCTGAACGCCAAAGTACTAGGTTCAACTCTGGCACTCAAAGGCGAAGCCAATGCCAACTGGGATCTCCAAGGTGAATTACAAGTGCCCGACTTTGGCCTGTGGTTACCTAAGGCCAGCGGCCAACTACAGGCGCAGATCAATGTCACTGGTGACGAGAAACACCCCCAGGTCGAGCTTACAGCGCAGCTGGCAGAACTTTACTATCAAAACATTAAACTGCAGGAATCTAATTTAAAGGCCTATTACAAGCCGCTAGATCAACATGAATTTGCTATTTCGCTAAAATCAAAAACCTTACAGATTGCAGAACAAAATTTAGATACAGTGACACTCGGGGCGAAAGGTACCATTAACGCTCAAAAACTCACTCTCAACGCCACGGGCGATCTTGGGCTCGATGCAACGATGAGCAGCCAATACGATGTGAAGAAGTCACGACTACAGCTCGATGTTGATCGTTTAAATCTCAACACGCCCGTAGGCCTATGGCAGCTCGATAACACCATTAATCTGGCTTGGGACCAAATCAAGAATCAAGGCAGCATTACGCCCTTTTGCCTCATGAATCCCAATAGCCGTATCTGCCTAAACAGTAATACACCAATAGGTAAAAAAGGCAGCGCACAGGTGAGCTACTCAGGTAATCCAGGGCAATTACTTGTCCCAATATTACCAACGAATATGAGTTGGAACGGCCCTGCATCGCTATTAGCCAATGTTGCATGGGCTGCTGGCCGTAAGCCTACTGCAGATGTGAACTTTGATTTTGCTCCCGGCAGCATTATGCTCAAACGGGATAAAAATCGTGAAGTCACCATTAATTACCAAAACCTGTCATTAAAAGCGACCTTAGATGCAAAACGGCTGGCAACTGTTTTAGATTTTGAATCAGAAGGCGTGGCCAGTTGGCAGAGTGAGATTAACGTCAATGTCACACCTGATCGCACCCTGTCAGGTTATGCCAACATCAAGCAAATCAACTTGCAGCCACTTGGAGAGTTTTTCCCTCAATTAAATACAGTGCAAGGTTTACTGACGAGTCAACTTAACTTTGCGGGTAGTCTAGATGCGCCCGAAGTATCGGGGAGCATGGCCTTAACTGAGGGCGCCTTAGCCCTAACAGCAAACCCAACATTAATCGACAAAATTGACATGTCGATGTCATTTGCGGGTCAACAAGCGCAGCTTAAGGGACGCTGGATGATGGGCAATGGTTTAGGCAGAGTGAATGGTCAACTGCAATGGCCCCAAGGTCAATTTAGTGGCGAGTTAGCCCTCGAAGGCGATAAGCTCGCCGTGATCCAACCGCCACTGGCTATTCTCGATGTCTCCCCCGAGATCAACTTAACCTTCAACAGTAAGCAACTGGCAGTAAAAGGAAAAATAGCAGTACCTTCTGGCAACATTAAAATTGTGCCATTAGCGGAAGGCGGTGTCGCAGCCTCCGAAGACGTGGTATTTGACGACTCCATTGCCGCCACTCAGCCTAAAACTAGCCCCTACGCCATCGTTGCAGATCTGAATATCAGTGTGGGGAACGAACTCAGAATTGATGGTATGGGCCTCAAAGGTAAACTCCAAGGGACCTTAAAGCTACAGCAGCAAGCTTTCCGTCCTCCTTTGCTCTTCGGTAATATCAAAGTCAATCAAGGTAGCTACAAGTTTATGGGCCAAACCCTAAAAATCCGTACTGGTGAAGTGCAATTTGTGGGGCCAACGTCATTACCAAACCTGAATATTGAAGCGATACGGGAAATTAAGACTGAAGACTTAGTGGCAGGTGTACGCGTCACAGGCACGCCATCACGCCCAGTGGTGACCTTATTCTCCAATCCAGCCAAAGAGCAAGCCGAAATCTTGTCTTACATTATCAAAGGCAGTGGCTTTAACAGCGCCAACAATGAGCAAAATAACTCGCTGATGATGGGCGCGGCACTCGGTTTAGGCTCACAGGTGGGCGGCGGCGCAATTAACAACCTAGGGAATACTGCGACAGGACTCATTGAAGAATTTGGTTTCTCTAACGTGCAACTCGACACTAATGATGAAGGGCGTGTGGCGATCAGTGGCTTTATCGGCGATAACTTAATGGTGAAATACGGAGTAGGTGTATTTAACCCTGGTTACGAAATGACAGTCAGGTATTACTTGCTCTCACAACTCTATCTAGAAACCGTGTCAGGCACTTTAGGCCAATCACTTGATATCTATTACAACTTCAATATCAAGTAACCATATGAATACCAAGATATTGATACTAAAAAATTAGCATCCAATCACTCTAGCCAAACAATCTCAAAATACGCGTTACAGTATGTTGAGGTTGTTTGGGTAAAGCCTAAGTGTCTACCCATAAATACAAACAACTAAAAATCAGCCACAAAAAAAGCGCCCTTAGGCGCTTTTTGCTTCAGTTACGACAATTAAGCGTAAACGAAGTCAACATGTTCAATGATTGGCTTGAACACGTGGCGTTGCATAGCTTGTGCACGAACACCAACTTCTTTGCCATCAACAACGATAGTCAGAGTAGAAGTGTAGAAGTCAGCATTAGCTTGAATGTTAATGATATCTTTGTGATCAAAAACAATAGAAACTGGCTCTTTGCCTTGGCCATAAATAACAGCAGGTACTTTACCAGCATGGCGTAGGCGGCGGCTCGAACCTTTCCCTATTTCAGTGCGGGTTTGTGCTTGGATAGTGTAAGACATGTGTTTCTCACTTAAATTTAGAGTAAAAAGTTGCCGGCATTTTCGACCAATGACGGCTCATATAAAGCGCGCGAATACTAACATAGATACCCAAGGCACACAAGAATACCGCAAGCCCTCTATTTATCGGCGTCAGCGTTAGCAAAACAGACCGCTATTTATCAAATTGAGGAACTTGTATCTTGGCTGTTACGGCAGAGAAAAGGCTTTGATCTCAAACAAAAAACACGAGATCTAGATCACACTGGGAAATTGAGAAGCCTGTTAAGCTCGGGCAAATTTCGATAACTGCTGTGTCAAAAAATGCGTCATGCGCTATACCAGTTACAACAAGAAAATAGACTTTCATGCCAACTGGCCCGTGAACTCGTCTCTCTTATCGAAACCGTTCCTTATCAGCAAAATACCCTCGAATTAAAATTCTTAGAATTGCTTGCCTGCACCCAACAAAAAAACCGCAGCTTGATCTTACTTATGCAAATTATTGAGTCCGTCGATATTGAGTCGCAGAGGCAAAGACAATATCAATTTTCACAACGTCTCAGCCTATTGATCTGTGATTGGCAACAACATAGAGAAATGAACAAACTCAATCAACAATTTATCCCGCTGCTCAGACATTACTTGATCGAATCGCAAGCTTTGGAACAAGATTTTTATCAGCAGATCCAACAACAGATCATTGCTACCAGTGCCTTACCGGACCACAATCGACGTGCACAAAACCAGAATTAGGATAATAACCCACACCACCGAGTTTCAGGGATAAAGCCGCTTCTCTGAGGGTTTTTAGTTTAACGCTAGGGATCGCTATGTCCATCGCCATGCCGCGCATGTGATAACTCTTCTTAGCAACTCCGCCACTGTGGCTCACGAGCATGGCATTGGTTTTTGGTGAACGGTAACCTGAAATCACATGGATTTCATCGTTGGTATTCAAGGTTGTTTTGAGCGAGTGGAGTAAATCAAATAAGCGCTTATCCATAGGTGCTGCCACATTCTGACGATGATCCCGCAGCAAATGATTAAAATTGTCTAACACCTTGCTCTGATAATGACCATCTACCCAGTAACTACCATCATCGCGCTCGCCAGTATGACGATTAAACAAACTTAACTCGCGGATCCCTTTGGTTGAACGGCTGGCAACTGCTTTTGAGGGAATAAAGGAACATAATGCCACACCACTAAGGCCTAACAATAACTGCCTACGGGCAGGACATATTAAAGTCACATGATCACCTTTTGTATGCTTTTTGGTCACTAGTAAGGCAAATTATACTGAATAAGCCCTAAGATCAAGTTTTGCCAACCCCATTCTGAGTAGGATTTCAAAATGCCAAGCGAGTTCAGATGCTTATCTTGCTCAACTTTACAGCACAAAAACGTTAATGTTGTTCCAAAACCGTGGCAGGCACAGCATTCGTCAGCTCAGGTTCCAAATCATAAATGTCGCGACGGTATTGATCCTGCCCACTATCGTCTAACCATGCAGTCCAGTAAACCAGATGCACTGGCAACTTTTCGGAAAGTGAAAACCACTGAGGTTCAGTAATACCAGGGGCTAACTTGTCCCATAAACGTTTGTCTTTTACTAAATGCTCTTTAAACCACTGGGCTAATTCAGTGGCTTTTTCAATACGAATACACCCAGATGATAGTGCCCTATCGTCCTTTTTAAAGAGACTTGGCTCAGAAGTTCCATGTAAATAGACACTGAAACTGTTATCAAAGTGAAACTTATATTTACCTAATGCATTCTTCGCCCCAGGGCGTTGTACAAGCTGATAGGGAAACGAAGCGCTGGCTAAGGCCTGCCATTCCTCTGGCATGCGTTGCACCCGTTGACCGTTATAATCGTATACATCAAATTGACGTTCATTAAGATAATGACCATTTCGCTGAATTTGCGGCAGAATGTCCCGCCGTAAAATGCTGCTAGGCACTCGCCAACTAGGGTTAAGCACCACGCTAGAAATCTGACTGTCCAAAATCGGTGTTTGCCGAGAAGATTTACCCACAATGACCTTGGAACTTAACACTGGCGTACCATTATCGACCAACGTCATCTCAAAAGCGGGCACATTAATCAGCAAATAACTCGGCTCTAATTTACGTTCAAACACTCTTTGTCGAATAGTGTTTTTAGCTAATAGTACCGCCCTCGCCCTTGGCGATTGGTTCACCCAAAATAAGGTCTGCTTACCTATCACCCCGTCCTGTTTTAGCCCATGCTTTTGCTGAAAGCGCTTAATGCCAATCATAAGTTCTTCGGTATAAACTTGATTCACTCTAGGCTCAGTGGCTAAGTCTCCCAATATCCACACACGCTTTGCTATGGTATCAACGATCTGATGACTCATTCCTAAGGTTAGCTTTTCATCTAGCACTAAAGTTTCCCATGGTTCAATTGTGTCCAATTGCACTAAATGGGCGATTTGCTTAAGCACCTTTTGATATTGGGGATCCTCTGGAATAACGGATGAAACCGTCTCTGGGGAGACAGCGTTGTTACATTCTGCGGATGTCATCACATAATGCCAGTAACCAGTAACATCAGCTTGGATTTGTACTAAATCAGCAGTAGATAAGGTATTAGGAGAAAGTGTTAAGTCACGATAATGCTGGCCAAATACTGGATTAACGCCTGCGAGATCCAATAGCAACACCTGTGGCACTAAGGCCGCAAGCGGCAGCACAGCAGTAAGATCTTCAGCTTTACCCTCAAGATTTGGCTGCGCAGCAATACTCGAATTTGATGTTAAGGATTGAGCGCCATCAGCTGCACCTACCTTTGGCACTAAAATTATTGGAATACAGAAAAAAAAGCTGAGTAATAGTTGCGCGAGATTACGCCTCGTCGGCATCGGGTTAATCTGCAATGCTTTCAAGTTCGCGATGTGGAACTCCTGCTCTATCAATTTGAGTTCTCTCACGTTTAGCGTTACACGCATGGATGGGGGCAAATAGCGAATGATCTTTTTCAATATCATAAATACTCCCTTAGCTATTTTTAAGGTCACCTGAGAGCCAGCGGGTATATCAATCAACAACACTATGATATGACTATTCCATGGAGATCAATTAATTACTAGGGGTTAACTCCAGATAATGAAAAGAAAAATGCCACTGAGGTCGTCAGTGGCATTGATATCAAACAAACTCGCATAAATATGCTGATCAAGTATTCGTTAGCAAAAAGACACCAGATCTTCTTCGACAAATTGCTCTGGTAATTTCTGTAGGCTACGTAACATCAAAGGATTTGCCAACACCATCGCCATTTCTTGACGATTGAGTAAAGCTAATGCGCTCTGTTGACAACGAGCTTCATGCACCTTCACATGCACTATGGCTTCCATCGCTTCAATTGGTGTACCCGCAGCACGCAAAGGCTGTTTATCCACCATGGCTAAATGCAATTCCATCAACGCAGGGTCTTTAAGTACCTGTGCTAACGTCCAAGGCTCAGCAATGTGTCTTTGGTAAGCGGCGCGCGCCTCTTGCGCTTGCAGACAAATTTGCGCAGGGTTACGTTCTTCTGGTGTTGCAAGAATACCGGCACGCTTGAACACTTCGCCAATTTTGACTGAACCTGTCCATGCCGAAATTGGCACAGCAATCCACAGACCGATCAACGCCGGACTCATCCAAGCTAACAAAGTCAAAGAATCCAAAATAGCCGCATAACCTAACATCACACCTGCCAGCATATGCCAACGGTGACGATAAATTAACGTCATCCAAGGCATACTGCCGTCATCACGACGTTGCGGCGACCAACCACTGTCACGCCCCATCAGAATCGACATCACAGCACCACAATGGATAAACATCATGATAGGTGCAATCAGCGCTGAAAGTATGACCTCAAAGATCACACTGAATATCGCTTTAATTCGACCACCAACACTGCGAGCAAACTCACCGTCTTTAAGCAGCAACAAGACACCAAATACTTTAGGGCCAAACAAAACCCCCATAGTAATGTAGAACAATCTTAATGCCCTATCCGAGTCCATGATGGGCCAAGTCGGGAACAGTGAAAATTGATCGGTGAAATATTCAGGTCGAATAAAGTGTGCCTGCAAAGCCAACATCAAACCGGTCAAAATCAACATCAACCAGAAAGGAGATGACAAATAAGCCATGATACCCGTCAGTAAATGTAAACGGCTTACCCAGTGCAAACCTTTAGTCGGCAAAATACGCGAATGCTGCAAGTTACCTTGGCACCAGCGGCGATCACGCACGGCTAAGTCGATAATCGACGGTGGACATTCTTCGTATGAACCCGGTAAGTCATAGGCAATGACCACACTCCAACCCGCACGGCGGATCAGCGCAGCTTCAACAAAGTCATGGCTCATGATGTGACCACCAAAAGGTGGCTTACCCTTAAGGTTGGGTAATCCAGCCGCGGTCATAAAGGCTTCGGTGCGGATAATGGCGTTGTGGCCCCAGAAGTTTCCTTCTTTTTGTACCCACCAGCCTAACCCAGTACCAATTACGGGACCATAAATACGCGCCGCAAATTGCTGTAAACGGGCCATTAAAGTGGTGCCATTGATCAACGACGGAATCGTTTGGATCAAACCCGCATCAGGATCGGCCTGCATGCGCTGAGCTAAGCCAGTGATGGTTGAAGACTCCATCAAACTGTCGGCATCAAGCACTAACAAGTGATCATAGCGTGACCCCCAACGACGGCAAAAATCGGCTACGTTACCCGCTTTACGGGCGACGTTTTTACGACGGCGACGGTAATACACCCGCGAATGCTTATGGGTTTCTTGACGTAACACCAGAAATGCCTGCTCTTCGAGCAAAGCAATATCGGGATCGGTAGTATCACTTAAGATAAACCAATCAAAAGCATGACCATGACCCGTTTGCGACAAAGTTTCAGCCATTACTGAAACCGCCGAGAATACCCTATCAGGAGATTCGTTATAGGTCGGCATCAAAATCGCGGTTCGCGTATGCAGTTCAGTCACTTGCAAATCTTTTGCCCGCGGTTTTCGCAGTAAAATTAAAAAACCTGCAATACCGCTACAAAACGCCAAAGCAATCCAGCAGAAGTTAACCGCAAACAGCACTAGCACTAAATATTCCAGAGGAGTAATTCCGCCAATGCTAAATACCGCCCCCATTTCATAGATAGCAAACAAAGATAATAATAAAGCCCCACCCACCACAAACACACGACGGTAGGTACGCGAGCGTACCCCATCAGCCACAGTGCTACGGCGAGGGAATCCCTCTGGCATCTTACTTAAATTTTGGGGTTCCATAGCGCCAGGCCGTTCATTTGGCATAGCACTACCACCCACGAGGACTTCCGTCTCGAGTACCGAGTTATCGGATACAGTCATATCATGTTGCTCCGTCATGAACCTTAAAGCGTCCAGCGATAGAGCCAGGTTTCAACCTGACGAGGAGTTGGGAACTTAAGTTCAGCGCGCAGTTCGATAAGATCTTTATCTTCTGGCTCTAATTCAAAAGCTAAGCGATAGCCATTTTTAGCGGCATTACGGGCAATCACCACATTCGTGACCACACCACCAGAAGCTTCAACTTTAGCGACTGGCATTTCATCTGTCATCGGACCTTCAACTTGATAGTCGACCACAAATAAACGTCTTGGAGTCGCCTTAGCAATATCGGCACGACCACTGGCAGAGCGAGAAATATGTACGGCACCGACTTTCGCAGCAGGTTCTTCACCCCAACTCATGCGATAGGCAAAATGAAATTCACCGCCAGCAGGAATAGGCTGACGTGGTTTCCAATAACTAACAATGTTGTCATGAATTTCAGACTCTGTCGGAATTTCAGTCAACACCACTGAACCTTGCCCCCAATTACCCACAGGCTCAATCCATAGGCTTGGGCGACGTTCGTAATGGGCTTCTAAATCTTGATATGACGCATAGTCACGCTCACGTTGGATCAGACCAAATCCCTGAGGCGAGTTGTCAGAAAACGCACTGACTTGTAACTGACGTGGATTAGCTAATGGGCGCCATAAATGCTCACCACGACCATTTAACATCAATAAACCATCAGAATCATGTACTTCAGGTCTAAAATCATCGGTGTCGTGACGACCATTGAGTGAATGTAAGAACATGCTAGTGCTTGGTGCTAAACCGACTTTGCTCAGCTCAACACGAGGAAACAGTGTCGCTTCAACGTCAATCAAGGTGTTATCACCGGGACGGACAGAGAAAGTATAGGCACCTGCTACGCTTGGGCTATCTAACAAGGCATGCACAACAATCAAGTTGCTGTCATTGTGTGGACGCTCAACCCAGAAAGCGCGAAATATCGGGAATTCTTCCCCTTCAGCGTCAGCCGTTTTTAACGCCAAACCACGGGAAGATAAGCCATAGGCGTTACCTTTACCTAAAGCGCGGAAATAACTCGCACCTTGGAATACCATAAGCTCGTCAAATACACCGTTCGTATTCAGTTGGTTATGAATACGGAATCCTGAGTAACCAATGTCGTCATTCGGCAGCGCTTGAGTAATCACTTCACCCGCGGTGAAATATTTAGGCTCATAGGCTAAATGCGTTGCATTCTGACCTTCTACAATCGCAATCTCGATCAGATCTTGAAAATAGAAACCACGGTGGAACATTTGCATTTGAAATGGCACGCCCTGATCACGCCAAATAGACGCAGTCGGGTTAAAACGAATATCTCTATATTCATCGTATGACAGTTTAGCAAGGCCAGCTGGCAAAGGATCTTTGAGGGTCACATAAGGTTTCGCTGCCAAACGTTTTGCAATCTTCACGACAGTTTCGCTATCAAAAGCGCCTGTCTTAGTGAATCTGATTTGATTTTTTGTACTGGGCTGAGAAATCACTTTCGGTGGAGTAACCACAGGAACTGCCTCGGCGGGTTTTGTCTCTTCAGCGTACGCGACACCAGACAGGGCGACTACAGCGCCTAGCGTCAGTGAACATATGAGTGACGAATAAGGTTTGGACGATGGGCAACGCAACAAGCTAACCATAGATAGGTAACCTAAAAAATAAACTAAGAAATCAATGTTTTTTATGTATACAGTGAATTTTTTTCACTCTGATTTAGGGATGAAAAAAAACAGTTGCTTACATATCGCGAAAGATATCAGAAGGAGAAAAAAACTCATAAATAAAGATGCAGTTAACCCCTTCTACACAATACTATTTGAGAATAAGCTTATACCAAAAATGAATATTAAAATAACATTATCATGCTTATTTCTGTTTTCAAAGTTACAAAAACAAATTAAGTGATCCAAATGCTACATTATTGAAAGTAAAATGAGCCTTTTTACGCCTCAACTAAGTGTTGATGATCTTAGATGAAATATCACAATAAGCGAATCAATCTGTTGGTAAGCCTAAGGATTAATACTAAGACAGCAGGAAAGTTCAAAATTTTACCCGCTTAAATGTATCAAAACAACTGAGCTGATGTCACTGAAACTGCGGATCTATTTTAACATTTCATTGCCTGAACTATTTTGGCAGAAAAAGTGTCACAGATAATCCACCTTGATCCCTAGGCGCAATCACTAAACGACCTTGGTGCAATTCTATGATGTGATAGCAGATAGACAAACCTAATCCCGCGCCTATGCCTTCATTTTCATTCACACGATAAAAACGTTCTGTCGCATTGGCAATCTGCGGCTCTGTCATGCCTTGGCCTCGATCCGCGACACAAATACCGATTTCATCATCCAAAGCATGGGCCGACACTGAAATTTCCGATTCCTGTGGGCTGTATTTACAGGCATTTTCAATAATATTCTTCAGTACAAGCAGCAAATAAAAACGATCACAGGTCACCGTTAGATTGGATGCGATATCGATATTCCATTCATAATCTGTGATTTGTGGCATTAATTGATTAAGCGCATCTTCGACCATAGGCAAAATGGCGTGGGATGACACATTAAGCTCATTAATCGAGTCCACCCTTGCTAATACGAGTAATTGTTCAACGGTATGACTCATGTGCACTACGCCAGCATCTATCGCAGCTAAATGGAATTTCTGCTGCGGATCATCATCAATCAGACTCTCTAAGCCATGTTGATGTAATTTAATCACAGATAATGGCGTTTTAAGCTCATGGGCCGCATCGGCGCTAAAACGACGCTCACGGGCAATAAATCGCGCGATACTATTGATATATAAGTTCAATGCGCGCCGAACAGGGACTAATTCTTTAGGCAATGACATAGTCAACGGGGTCAAATCGTTGGGTGCCCGTCCAATTAATTCTCTTTCAAAGGTTTTTAATGGCCGAAACAAGAGATAAAACAAGAAGCTAACAATAATTAATGTTAAAGGCACTACCATCAAGGGCACGATAACGGCATTATGCATGATTTGCGATACAAGCTCTTGGCGTACTTCATCCTGTTGAGCAGTGACAATCCAAACATGATTTTTAACCGAAAAAAAACTGAACACATGCCAGAGTTCTCCTTCGAACACTTTCTTATGATAACCCTGTACGAATCGACTGATAGGTTGATGACCAATATTATCCGATAAAACTAAGGCTTCACCCGCCTCACTCCAGATTTGAAACGCCAATTTATGCTCATAGGCCAGTTTCAGCGCATCGGCCTTTTCGGCAAAGGAACTGATCTGGCTATCGGGAACGTGGAGCACTTGGGGTATGACGAGATCCTGAGCTGTTGCATCGGGCTCAGTATGATAGAACAACTCCAACATTTTAGCGGTTTGGAGCATTTGCGCATCGAAGAGTTCTTCTATTTGATGCTTAGAATCCCGAGTACTCAACCAACTAGACACAGCGACGGATACTGAAATACCTGACAAAATTAATAATGTCAGTACCAAACGCAGTGAATACACATCTAGCCCCTTTAATCGAATCACTTCTTTTTCCTAACGACTATACTTCAAGTCATCACTGCATTATCAGTACCCACAAAAGTGGAGCTTGTCACTTAACTCTTCAAATTAATTTATTTCAATCAAGGTATAGCCTATTCCACGCACGGTTTTGATTAATTCATTGGCAAGTTTTTTGCGCAGATGGTGGATATGCACTTCTATTGAATTACTGCCGACTTCATCCCAGCCATAGGTTAACTGTTCTAACTGGCTGCGGGTCAATACACGCCCTGCCGACTGAGCGAGTTCGAGCAGTAATTGAAATTCACGCCGTGAAAGCAGCACATTTTGATCGCGAAAGGTCACTTCACGGGTATTTAAATCAATGCAAAGCGCACCAATAATCAAACTGTTGTGATCGAGCCCATACTGACGTCTGACGATAGCACGAATGCGCGCGGCTAATTCACGCACATCAAAAGGTTTACCGAGATAATCATCGGCGCCCATGTCTAAACATTCGAGCTTAGTATCAAAATCCGTATTAGCGGTCAGGACTATTGTGGGAATTGACACTCCCTGCTGACGCCAAGCTTTAAGCAACTCTTTACCATTACCGTCAGGCAATCCCAGATCGAGCACTATGGCACTGAAGCTTTCATTTTTAACCCCCAGCAAGGCTTGCTGATAACTATTAAGGTGATCAACTTGCATGCCCAGCTTCGCCAAACTCAAGCAAATTCCTTGGGCTAATAACTCATTGTCTTCAACCAACATAATACGCATTCAATGTCCTTAACTGAGCCCTAACGGAAAATACTGAACTTAACACCTTGTTGCTGTAAAAAATCTTCCGCGTCTCGCCCCTGCAGCATAGCCATAGTGGCGAGCATACCTGCAGTCACGCAGTTTGGCCCTAACACAGTCACAGAGCGCGGCGCATGGATAACGGGATAGCCAGTGCGTGGGTCGACAATATGACCGTAACGCTTGCCATCGACTTCAAAAAAGCGCCGCGTATCGCCACTGGTCGCTAATGCACCCTGACTAATCGCCAGTACACTCGCAGCGTGGTCAAGGTGTCGTGGATCTTCAATTCCCACTTGCCATGGCGTCACTTTGGACACGGGACAAGCGATATCACCGCCAAAATTCACTAACACTGGAATGTCTGGATAACATTCGGCTAACTCATAGGCGACTCTGTCGACCGCATATTCTTTTGCGATACCACCAAAATCCAATTTCATTCCTGTTGGCATCTCAATATGGCGCGAATCAAACTCGATACGCTCAAACCCCACTAAGGCTTTCGCGACAAGTATGCGGCCATGTTCGGGTAATTGGGCTTTGGGATCAAAGCGCCACAGTTCCATTAACGGCCCAGCAGAAATATCAAAGAGTCCATCACTGAGCTGAAAACATTGTTTAGCAAAAGCTAATAACTGCCAGGTTTCTTCATCGATAAGCTGCTTATGACCATTGGCATGGTTTAATTGCCACAGACAATTCTGCGCGATAAAGCGACTGTACTTATGTTCGATACGCAGCGCCTCAGTGACTGCCATGTCCAACATATCGTCTGCAATATCAAGTTGATCGCACCCAATGAGTATTTCACAGGGATTCGCCATGGCCCTAAATTCACCCACATAACCCCAATCACGGCGCTGCAACGAATAAGGTGCGGTCTTTAGGGACGATGTCGACATCATAAATCACCTCTTCACATGGCATCCCACAGGGATTCCGATTGAATAAGTTCAGGGGTAAATTGAGTATGGGTAGCTAAGCTACCCATACAGTTTAACGCCTTGCTATCTGAGCCAGTAGCATTATTTCGTATTAAAAAGAATAACTAAACTGTGCTGTAATTGCCTTCTGAGTCGGAAATAGATCGAAGTTTTGCAGCTCTCCAGGAATCGTAGCGCCGTTATTTTTCGGATCCTGTTGGTAATACTCTAAGCGATACGACATTTCATGACCGCCCGATAATCTATGGCCAAATTTAACCCCAATCGTATAAGCCGACATATCACCGATACGATAATCGGCACTGGCAAACTCAGGCAATGGCGTATCAGCCATCAAGAAAGGTTGATAGAAGTTAGCCGCAGTTTG
Source organism: Shewanella sp. DW31 (assembly GCF_015767295.1). Lineage (NCBI taxonomy): Bacteria > Pseudomonadati > Pseudomonadota > Gammaproteobacteria > Alteromonadales > Shewanellaceae > Shewanella > Shewanella sp. DW31. The sequence goes on along the minus strand of NZ_JADWMP020000008.1, from coordinate 151,553 downwards.
TTGGTAATAACGTAGATGTAATTGTCCATAGAAGTTGCCGGTAAAGTAATACCGATAATGGGTTTCTAAGGTATGTGATGTGAGGTCCCAGTCATCGGTATTATAACGATAGGAAAAATCCACCACACCCGCATCTAATGCGCCTTTGGTCATCACGTAAAAACTGTGCTTCAAGCGCGAATCGGGGCGGCTCTCATACAATAAATCCTGAGTAATGCCGTTGTTATCCACCACACTGAGCACCTTGTAGGGATCCGTTAAATAGCCATTCACACTCGACAAGCCGTAATTGGCTTGCAACAACCAGCGCTGACTAAGCACTTGGGTGATACCTAACATCACATCCGCGGTCTGCTTATTATCACTGCCACCTTGACGGGTCGCATCGAATGCGCTGCGATAAGCTTCCTCACTAGTGAAGTTATCGCGAATGACCATCGAAGATAAATCCACCGGACGACCGCCAACGGGGTCAACCACATCGAAACTATAAGCCGTACCTAAAAATAAAGTGGTGTTGTCTTTATTAAACCCTCGCTCAATTCCGGCATTGATGCCCATTGACATATAATCAAACTCTTTCGAGCCATATGCGCCAACATTGAGTTTCCAATCTGGTGTTAGCACTTCACTCCAACCGACATTGGCTTGTACGCGAGTATCGTGAAAGGTGTCATCTAACGGCGTTTCTCCCGCTGAAACATGATATTGACCATTACCAGATGGTCGAGTAAACGTTTGGCTGGTACTTTGGGCCACGGCGCCCGATGCTGAAGGCCCCGTTAGACTGTCAACCACGAGTTTGAGATCCAGCACACTGTCATCGCCAAAGGCTTTTTGCGCTGTGCCTATGGCTTCGATGGCTTGTACTCTATCTTGCTCACCGTAATACATTAACGCAGCATCGATCTTCCAGTCGTCAGCTTTTTTAGATAATTCAGTCGCATGGCCACTTGTTGCAAACAGTCCACAACTGGCTAATGCGAGAGCACCCGCTATCTGCTTCGATTGTTTTGTATTTATTGGGTTCTTTTTTTGAGTCATAGCTGACAACACCTGTAGGTCACTTCCATCTATTCAATACCGCGGGATTTCGCCCCAGATTTTAGAACATCTGCTCGTCACATTTGTTTTAGTACGTCTGTTCATTACATCTGTGCGTTACATTTATTCGTAACATCTAAAGGCAAATAACACCAACGGAGAGTTTAGTTACAGCCACATCCGCCACCGGCAAATGCACGACCGCCGCTACTGCCTTCTTTACTAAAATAAATATGATCATCGAGTGCTAGATCGAGCTTTTCACTGTCGAGCGCCATATCGCTGCGGGCCAACTGGCCTTTCTCCCACGGCTGCACTCCTAAACTTGAACATCCACTCAAACCTATGATGAGCGTTACTGCGACTAATGCGGGTTTAAGCATAAATTACTCCTTCAGTAAATTGACGAGCTCTTGCTCGTATTCAGCGGTTTTATCGGCATAAAAGCCAACATGATGCTGTACTAACTGACCTTGTCGATTGAACATAAAACTGCTCGGCATGCCCAGCAAATCGAAACTGCGCGCGACATCACCTTCTGGATTGAAACGCACTGAAAAATTGGCAGGGACTTGTTTTAAGAATTCTTGGGCTAACTCGTTATCTGTATCTAGATTGATTGCCACAACAGCTAATCCCTGATCTTGATACTTTTTTTGGATCTCATTCATCCAAGGAAACGATTTACGGCAAGGGCCACACCAGGATGCCCAAAAATCGACATAGACGACTTTGCCTTTAAACTCACTCAGGGAAACAGCTTGGTTTTGCGCGTTAAACACTTGATAGTCCAGCGATGGCGCGGCTTGTACGCCTGCGGCCAATAAACTGAGTAACAATAATATTTTCTTCATAGCATATTCCGCATTAACGATTACGTTCGAATCTATTAACTGAATCTTAAGGTTTTCTTAAACAAGCTTATATAAGTTTAATTAACCTGCTCGCCCAGACTCACCACGCGAATGAACCATAGTCATCTGCATCGCCTTAATCACATGAGCGCTGATTAAGTGACCGATTTCATCCAAAATGGCAAATGTGAGACATTTTGTCCCATTAGAAAAAGTGAAATCAGATCTGTGTCATGTTAATTAAATGTCAAAATCAGTTCGGTCACATCTCTTAAAAAATCTTGATATACATCAATAATCTTTACACTCCAACGGCCTAAACTGACACTGTCAATTATGTAAACCCTTACCAATTTACATTTAAATAACAAAAAAGGTTGACCCATGGACACACATGCAGCCCTATATGAACAGGGAAAGGCGCGCTTAGATGCGTTACGCCAATTCGCTCCCCGTCAACAACAATCGCTGATTGAGAAAATGCAACAGCACGGCATTAGCCGCCGTGATTTTATGAAGTGGAGTGCCATGGTGACGAGCATGCTCGCATTGCCGCTCCCCTTTAGTAACTTAGTAGCCGAAGCTGCCGAATTAGCCGACCGTGTACCCTTAATCTGGTTACACATGGCCGAATGTACTGGCTGCTCAGAATCCTTAATTCGTACCGATACCCCCAATCTAGATTCGCTGATTTTTGATCATATCTCCTTGGAATATCACGAAACCTTAATGGCTGCTGCGGGTTGGCAAGCCGAAGAAAACCTCGAAAATGCACTCGAAACCTACAAGGGCCGCTATTTACTGGCCGTTGAAGGGGCGATTCCGACCGCCAATAACGGCAGCTTCCTCACTGTGGGCTGTAAAGGTCACACAGGATTAGAAATCATCAAACATGCTGCAGAAGGCGCAGCCGCGATTATCTCTGTTGGCACTTGTGCGGCGTTTGGTGGGGTGCAAGCCGCTTATCCAAACCCAACGGGGGCTAAAGGCGTGCATGAAGTGGTCAGTAAACCCGTGATTAACTTAGGCGGTTGCCCACCGAGTGAAAAGAACATAGTCGGCACTTTGATGTACTTCATCATGTTCGGAAAATTACCTGCGCTGGATATGTTTAATAGACCTAAATGGGCTTACGGCGCACGGGTACACGATAACTGTGAACGCCGCGGCCGCTTCGATGCCGGTGAATTCGTTGAAGAATTTGGCGATCACAGTGCGAAAGAAGGTTACTGCCTTTATAAAGTCGGTTGTAAAGGTCCTTACACCTACAACAACTGCCCAACCGAGCGCTTTAACCATCACACTAGCTGGCCAGTACTCGCTGGACACGGTTGTATGGGTTGCTCAGAACCTAACTTCTGGGACGATATGGCTGACTTTGAAAAACCCCTTGGCCGTCAACTCCTCCATGGATTGGATGCGACCGCAGATACTATTGGTGCGGTGATTTTAGGCGCGACTGTGGTGGGCATTGGAGCCCATGCCGTTGCCAGTATTTTTGCCAAACCGCTGGAGGAATAACCCATGAGCAAGCGCGTTGTTATCGACCCTATCACACGTATCGAGGGTCACTTACGTATCGAAGTCGAAGTTGATGAAAATAACGTCATCAACAAGGCTTGGTCATCCTCCACACTTTGGCGCGGTATTGAAGTCATTCTCAAAGGCCGCACGCCTATGGATGTTGGCCTTATTGTGCAACGTATCTGTGGCGTATGTACTTATTCCCACTACCGCTGCGGTACTGAAGCGGTTGAAAATGCGCTAGGAATTCAAATTCCATTGAACGCGAGATACTTACGTTCATTAATGCAAACCTCTTTATACATGCATGACCATATTGTGCATTTCTACCATCTACACGGCTTAGATTGGGTTGATGTGGTTTCTGCACTGAGCGCCGATCCTGCTAAAGCGGCACAAGTTGCCCTGAAATACACAGACCATCCCATAGCGGCGGGTGAAGGTGATTTAAAAGCGGTACAAGAAAGAGTTAAAGGCTTTGTCGAAACGGGAAAATTAGGTCCATTTGCCAACGCTTATTGGGGCAACGGCACCTATAAATTTACCCCAGAGCAAAACCTTATCGCGCTATCTCACTACCTTAAAGCGCTTGAAGTACAACGTGTTGCGGCAGAAATGCTAGCCATTTTTGGTGGAAAATCACCACATCCACAATCCGTTGTTGTCGGTGGTGTGACTTCGGTGCGCGACATGCTCAGCCCTGCTCGCCTGCAGGAATGGAAGCAAAAACATGCGACCGTGACTGACTTTATCCTGCGTGCCTATCAAGCAGATATCGTGATGGCGGCCGAAGCCTTTGGTACTGAGCCTAGCGTGTTGGGCGGCGTAAACGTGAAAAACTTCATGGCGACCGATGACTTTGTGTTAGCCAATGGCGAATACATGTTTAATCAAGGCGTGATCATGAATGGCGACCTTGCTGGCGTCAGTGATGTGAATCCAGATCTGATTGCCGAAGACGTCAGCCACGCTTGGTATAGCGCCGATGCACCGCAACATCCCTATGACGGTACAACGATTCCTAATTACACGGGTTTTGTTGAACGCGACACTGTCTACGGCAAATTGCCAACACTGGATGGTGATGGCAAATACTCATGGGTGAAATCTCCTCGTTATCAAGGTGAACCTGTCGAAGTGGGTCCACTCGCCTGCCTATTGGTGAGTTATGCCCGCGGTAACAAGGTGGTCGTGGATTCGGTCAATGGCCTGCTCGCTCGCACAGGTCTACCCGTAGCGGCTCTATTTACCACTTTAGGTCGCACTGCAGCCCGTATGTTACAGACAGTCATCGTCGCCCAAGAAGGGTTAAAAACCTTTGATGCGCTGTTGACGAATATCCAGTCCGATGAATCTACCTATGTAAAACCCAATATTGATCCAAATAAAGAGTATGTAGGTCACGCCATGATCGAGGCGCCACGCGGCATGTTAAGCCACTGGATCCGCATTAAAAATGGAGTGATTGAGAACTATCAAGCCGTCGTACCAACGACCTGGAACGCAGGTCCTGTGGATGCCAACGGTAAAATGGGTCCCTATGAAGCCTCTTTAATTGGCTTGAAACTGGAAGATCCTACTAAGCCCCTTGAGGTGATACGTATTATTCACTCATTTGACCCTTGCATGGCGTGTTCTGTACACGTAATGGATTTCAAAGGCCAAGCATTGAGCGAGTTCCGTGTCAGTCCCAATGGTCAATAATCGAGGGAGGGAACGCAAAATGAACCATTCTGCAACCCGCATTCGGACACTGATTTTTAGTCCGGCAATACGGATTTTTCACTGGCTCAGGGCACTGTCAATTCTGGTGCTAGTGATCACCGGATTCTATATTGCTTGGCCGTTTCTGGTGGCGCCTGAAAGTACGGACGTACTCGTACAAGGCTGGATCCGCTTCGCTCATCTGATCTGCGGTTTTGTACTAACCGCAATCACTTTAGTGCGCTTCTACCTGTATTTTTTCAGCCGAAGCGACATTGAGCGGCGCTCATTTCGCGATGTCATGAGCGTAAAAAGCTGGATCACCCAGCTGAAATCTTACTTATGGATGGGGCACTTACATAAAGCCGGTGTCTATGGACCGCTGCAATTTGTGACTTATGTAGCAATCTCACTGGTCGCTCTTGTGATATGTATAACGGGTCTGGTGTTGTATGCCAATGTGTATCACCAAGGTTTAGGTGGCATGCTTTGGGGCAGCGCCGCTTGGATCACGGCACAAATGGGTGGGCTAGCACAAGTTAGGATTTGGCATCACTACCTCACTTGGGCATTTGTTATCTTTGTGGTTATCCACGTCTATATGGCGGTTTGGTCAGGGATACGCTTCAAACATAACTCAGTTGACTCGATTGTCTCTGGCTATGACTACCCAAAGCCAGACTCACACCACTAGGAGTCCAATGAAGATATTGCTACTCGGTATTGGCAATGTCCTGTACGCCGATGAAGGCATCGGCGTACATTTTGTCAATTATATAGCTGATAATTATCAGTTTACCCATGAGTCCCACCAGCTAACGCTGCTCGATGGCGGCACCTTGGCTCAGGGACTTATCCCTATTATTTGCCAATACGATTATTTAATCGTGGTCGATACTGTTAACGCCAATGGCGTAGAAGCCGGCGAAGTCTATTTCTTCGATTTTGATAAAGCGCCGAAGGAAATCGACTGGCAAGGCAGCGCCCATGAAGTCGAAATGCTGCAAACCCTCAATATGATGGAAATGGTCGGTGACAGGCCTAAAACCTTCGTGCTGGGCGTCACCCCAACAGTGCTCGAACCTATGGTGCTAGGCTTGACCCCTAAAGTCGCCGCCGCGGTACCTTTAATGGAATCAAGCTTGTTATCCCACTTAGCCTCCCTTGGGTTCACTGCGACGCGTGTTGCCGAGCATAGTATCGACTCGCTGATCCCTGACTCTTATAAACGTGGCGTTACTACTGGTGAAAGTATATAGAAGATGAAAAACATCAGATTTGATTTTACCTGCTCACGTCAGGTGCCTTTGTACGCGCATTTATGTAATCAATATCTAAATTATGATGAACTAAATATCAGCATAGGCTGTGATGGTCAACATAGCTCAGGTCAATATAGTGGCCAACATGACTTTGGCCCCCAAAGCTATTTTATTGAAGCTCAGGGCGAGCAAAACCAACTAGAACAATTGGCCGATGCCATTGCAGCGGACTTTTTGATTTCCGCTTGGTTGATTGACTCTAGTATTAAAGTCATCGACGAGCCCCAGGGCAGTAAAACCTTACTGCCCTTTCCACAGTCTGGATCAAGCCCTGCCATAGTGCCTTTTTGCCAGCATTGTTATCCGTTGATTGGCGATAATCAGTCGGCTAAGTTTGGCACACTCGATTTAATTTGCCCTTGCTGCAAGGGCGAAACACAATTAACGTCCGCACAAAAAGCGTTAACCTTGTCAGATATTAAAGCCATGGCACAGGGACTGCTGACACAAGGCCCGCTGATATTAGCGGCCGCCGATAATCTGCAACTTAGTCTGACACCGTTTGCTCAGCCCTTAGGCGAGCGGCCACAACTGTTAATTTGTAATCCCAATACGCTGAATGCCCATTTTTGTCTGAACGATGCGCAGGTACTCGCGCTTTCGAGTATTGAAAAGCCGCTTATCTGCGCGAGACCCACGCAAGAACACGACAAACTCAGTGCACCACTGTACGACATTTGCTTTGCCTACAGCCGAGTGATCTTAGTGCTCGGGGAAGTATTACGACAAAAAGGGGTCGATTGGGTTTACATTAAAGGGCCGCATAATAGGCCAAAGCTAGCGTGGGTCGATGGTGCTTGGGCACAAATCGCCAGTCACGATTTAAGCTCAACACAGGTTCAAACCAAGCACTTTATCGCTCCAGAACCCTTAAGGGAAAAAGTCAGTTTTCACGGCTATCAAGCCCAATGGCAAGCGTCGAAACGTTCACGATCGCACCAAGGCGAACTGAGTGTGGCAGTATTAACTCAAGTAGCGTCAAGTGAAGACAGTGATATTCATTGCACTAGTATGCTAAGCGATAATAATCAAAATACAGTCAACACAGAAAATCACACCCTTGCAGACGCTGCGCTATTTAGTGCGCTGCTCAACGGTAAGTTTACCAGTCATAAACAGGCAAAAAATGCCGCGGTCATTTACTTAAGCCATACCCACGCCAGTCAAATTGTCACCTGCGATAATAAGGGCGACACCGAACTCTTCTTTGCCCTGCCCGAGCTGCCCGATAACGGTTACGAAATCTTCCATCAACTGGACAGCAGTCCGCAAAAAGCCGTAGCGCAAAAATTTAAGAGCCTGTTCCCCGAAGATTACCTAAAACTTTTAAGCCTAAAGCTTCACGGCAGACGGGACAACTTACAAAGCCTGTGGGCGATTGCCGCCATATTAATTGGCCTTAATACACAAGAAGAGACTCAAAGCCAAGCAAGGCTCAGCGATGCACTCATGGCCGCCGCCATGCGCTACCACGGTGCCAATGCACCGCGTATCGATTATCCGCTGACCAAAGGTGAAGCCCACCGCAGCCTAAATTGGTGTAAAACCTTAGGCACAGTGTTAAGTTTTCGTATTGCGGGTAATGACGATCCGAGTCAGCTCGCCTTTGCGATGCAAGACTCGCTGGCGGACTATTTATCTAACTGGATCGAGCATATCGATTTAAATATCGGCGTGCACAATATAGCCTTAGCGGGCAATGAATTAATCAATGAAACCCTGTGCAAACGCATCAGCTTGCGCTTAGGCAAAAACTTTCCCTTAGTGGTCAATCGCAGCCTAGATTTAGACGGCGATAACTTAGCCGTTGGGGCACTTTACGTTAAGCAGCGACAACTAAATGCCCATGATTAGGAGGCCAAAAGTTAAGTCACAACGCATAAAGCCACATAGGCACAATAGTCGCCACAAAAAGCACAGTGACCTGCAGATAAAACGAAGGCTGGCGTTGGAATACCTTGTCCACAAGGGAGCCACGTTAAAACGCTGTCAGTTGCACGTCACTGGCATAGTACAAGGGGTGGGATTTCGCCCCTTTGTCTATCGTTATGCCCTTGAGTTTCAACTGACGGGCACTGTGCTCAACAATGCCAAGGGCGTGACCATTGAGCTGCAAGGTAATGATGAAAACCTCACTCGCTTTATCACTGCACTCAATACCACTCCACCGCCACTCGCCCGTATCGACAATATCAGCCAAATACCACTGCCGATTTTATTAAGCGAAACCACGTTTGAGATTATAAAAAGCGACAGCCATGAGGACGATGACCCAAGTTCACCGATAGGTGCACTGGTGGCGGTATCGGCAGATAAAAGTACCTGCCAAGATTGCTTGAACGACATGCATAATCCTGATGACCGCCACTTTGGCTATGCCTTTACCAACTGCACTAACTGTGGCCCTCGATACACGATTATCAATGCTTTACCCTATGATAGGCACAACACCGCTATGGCCGATTTTGACATGTGTCCCGAGTGCGCCAAAGAATATCAAAACCCACTCGACCGCCGCTACCATGCCCAGCCCATAAGTTGCCCCGCCTGTGGCCCCAGACTCAGTTTAAAAACACCGCAAGGGGAATACATCCTTCCCAGTGCCTCAAATGTCAGCGCACCTGAATTGAGTACGGACCTTGCGGTACTGACAGCAGCGGCTGACAGATTACGCCAAGGGCAGATTCTGGCAATTAAAGGATTGGGTGGATTTCACTTAATCTGTGATGCCCGAAGTGACAATGCCGTCAACGCACTCAGGCTGCGAAAACAGCGCCAGGCCAAGCCGCTAGCGGTGATGATGGCGGATATCACCATGGCGCAGCACTATGTCACAGGGACGGATGCCGAGTGGCGAGTGCTGAGTTCGCAGGAAAGGCCCATAGTGCTGATGAGCAGCCGAGCCGAACATGATCTCAGCTTAGCTGTCGCCCCCAATCTGAATAAACTCGGGGTATTTTTACCCTATACACCGCTACATCATTTGCTATTAGGTCTCTTCAAAGGGCCATTAGTTGCAACTAGCGCCAATGTTTCCGGTGAACCTATCATCACTGATTGTGATGAGCTTATTAGTCACTTAAGCCATGTGGTGGATGCGATAGTCGATCATAATCGGCCGATTATTAATGGCTGTGATGACAGTGTGGTGCAAGTGATCCAGCCGCAACTGGATTCCTCCGCAGAGGTGCAAGTATTGCGCCTCGCCCGCGGCTATGCACCGTTAAGTTTCCCCTTAGAGATACCGATGACCCCATCGATTTTGGCCGTGGGCGCACAGCAAAAAAATGCCATCGCCTTAGGCTTTGGCAATAATGTGTTTTTAAGTCCCCATATTGGCGACCTGTTCAGTGTCAGCGCCGAGCAGTATTTTGAGCGCACCTTAGCCACTTTTTCTCGGTTGTATCACTTTACGCCAAATCTTATTATTTGCGATAAACACCCAGATTATGCCCCTTCACGCTGGGCTGAAATGCACTCAAACTCGAGTGTAAAACTCAGCGATACCCGTCAAAATCAATGTTTATCGGTGCAACACCACCATGCCCATGTGCTCAGCGTAATGGCAGTTAACCAATATCGAGATCCCGTATTGGGCTTTAGTTTTGACGGTACTGGGCTTGGCGACGATGGCAGTTTATGGGGCGGTGAAGTGCTATTAACTACGCTCGATAAAGCGCAGCGACTGGTGCACTTTGAGCCTATAGCCCTGCTAGGCAGCGAGCAAGCCATTAAGCAACCCGTGAGGTTGTTACTGGCATTATTGTTCGAGCAAATGAGCCTCAATGCTGTGCTCGCATTGCAATTACCTATATTAAACAACATGCGCCCAAACACTCTGACTAACTTACATAAGATCTGGCAGAACGGCAGCGCGATAAAAACCTCCTCTGTCGGGCGACTGTTCGATGCCCTCGCCTGCGCCTTAGGCTTAATCGAAACAACACTGTTTGAAGGCCAAGCGGGCATGGCAATAGAAGCCGCGGCCAATCGCGCCGATGCATTAGCCCTTGAAGTCATTTCGCTTAACTTACCTCTTGACATCGACCAGTGGCGAAGCAGTGAGATGTTCAAGCAAATTGTTGAATTGATTACAGCACAACCGCTAACAGACAATAGATGCTATGCCATCGCCCGCGCCTTTTTACACACATTAGGTGATGCTATCTGTGATTATGCTGCCCAGTATCAACACCTCCCAACCGTGCTCTGCGGTGGCGTATTTCAAAATAAATATCTATTGGAATACTGCCTGAGCAAGCTCAGCGCCCAAGGAAATAAAGTGTTATCCAGTAAACAGATACCCATCAATGATGGCGGCATCGCCCTAGGCCAACTTTGGTATGGCATTCATCAGAGTCAATAACCTTACTTATTTGATAACCCCTGATGTTCGCTCGCCATTTTTATCCCCATAAACCTGACGAACATCAAAGATCCGTAGCGCAATTTGTATCACACTCAACATTAGCGTAACCAAATTAACGATTCGTACATCAATCATTATTTGTCAGGCAAAGTCCTCGTACTCTGCCGATACAAGGAGAGGTAAAATGTGTAAAGACTGCGGCTGCTCCCTTACCCGCCACGACCATGATCATCTAGGCGCGCATGCCCATAGCCATGAGCATAATCATGACCATTCACATACTCATGAGCATAGCCATCAAGAGTTACACACAAATCCTCAGTTAAACGATAAAAAAACCTTGTCAGTCATCCACAAAATTTTAGATAAAAATGATGTCGAAGCTGGACATAACCGCGCCCACTTTGAGGCACATAACATTACTGCCTTCAACATCATGAGTAGCCCGGGCAGTGGCAAAACCACCCTATTAGAAAATCTCAAAGAATACACTAAGCTCAACTATGCGGTGATCGAGGGCGACTTAGAAACCTCCCGCGATGCCGACCGCTTAATCGCTAAAGGCATTAAGGCCTATCAAATTCAAACGGGCAGCGCCTGTCACCTCGACGCCTTTATGGTGCACGGTGCCCTACATCATCTGCCGCTTGAAGGACTCGATATTTGCTTTGTCGAAAACGTCGGTAATCTCGTCTGCCCAGCCAGTTATGATGTGGGCACTCACAAAAATATCGTGCTGCTATCAGTGCCAGAAGGCGATGATAAGATTGAGAAATATCCTGTGATGTTCCGCCGCGCCGATGTAGTTTTTATCACAAAGTGCGATCTACTGCCCTATTTTGATTTCAAGATGGACGAAGCCAGAGCGCAGCTTAAAAAACTCAATCCAGCAACTCAAATTATTGAAGTCTCAATTAAAGATGGCGACTCCATGCAGGCTGTAGCCGCTTGGCTTAAAGACAATATTCGAGGTGCACAATAATGTGCTTGTCCATACCTTCCCAAGTGGTGGCGGTCGATATTGAGCGCCAGAGTGTCACCGTCGATACCTTAGGCGTGCGCCGCGATGTCAGCAGTCATTTAATGAATGAGCCACTGGAAATTGGCGACTATGTACTTATCCATATTGGTTTTGTGATGAACAAAATTGATAAGGAAGATGCGCAGCAAAGCATTGATCTATACAAAGAAATCGTCACTAAGCTTGAAAATGAAGCCATACACTGACCATCAGCAGTGCAGGATTAAATCGCAAGGCGCACCCCTATCGAGTGCACCGAGGAAAAAGCATGCTTGAACTAAAACACCTCTATCAAGGCTTTCGCGATCCCCAAACGATTGCCAATTTAGCACGGGATATTCAGTTAACCGCTAAATTGGTTAAGCAACAAATCAATATCATGGAAGTCTGTGGTGGCCATACTCATACGATTATGAAATACGGCTTGCTAGATTTACTGCCGGATAATATTGAATTTATCCATGGTCCTGGCTGCCCAGTGTGCATTATGCCTAAAGAGCGCATTGACCAAGCCGCGGCGCTTGCCTCCCAAGAAAATGTTATTCTTGTGACCCTGGGCGATATGATCCGCGTGCCCGGTTCTCAAGGCTCTTTAGCCAGTTTTAGGGCCAAGGGCTGCGATATTCGCCCAATTTACGATCCCTTAGATACGCTCAAAATTGCCCGCGACAATCCCGATAAAACCGTAGTGTTCTTCGCCATTGGCTTTGAAACCTCAACCCCAATGACAGCAATTTTGTTACAACTGGCCGAACAAGAAAAACTCGAAAATCTACTATTTCATATCAATCATGTATTAGTGCCCCCCGCAATTGATGCCGTGATGCACGACCCAAAAGCGAGGGTCAACGCCTTTATCGGCCCAGCCCATGTGAGCGTGATCAGTGGCGCAAAAATCTATCGCAGCACAGTCGAAAACTATGGCACGCCCGTAGTGGTCGCAGGATTTGAGCCCGTCGATGTGATGGAGTCGATTTTACGGATTGTGCGCCAAAAAGCCGCGGGCAAAGCGGAGCTCGATATCCAATACAGCCGCGCTGTATCGGAGGACGGCAACCTCACGGCGCAGGCCAAAGTAAATCAATTCTTCAATGTCAGACCGCAATTTCGCTGGCGTGGACTAGGCCCAATCCCCAATTCAGCGCTGCAGCTTAAACCCGAATATGCCCACAGAGACGCCGAACTGCGCTTTAAAGACCGCCTACCTGTGAAGGAAATTGACGATCATAAAGCCTGCCAGTGCGGCGATATACTTCGTGGGCTTGCTAAACCAAAGGACTGTAAAGTTTTTGGCCGCGGCTGCAATCCCGAAACGCCCTTAGGCAGTTGCATGGTCAGCTCCGAAGGTGCCTGCAATGCCTATTACCGCTATCAAGGTATCGATATCAAGGAGCCACATCATGGCTGATACGCTTAAAGATAAATCCATTCAACTCAGCCACGGCGGTGGCGGCAAAGAAATGAATAAACTGATCCGTGATCTGTTTTTTGCCGAGTTTGATAACCCAATTCTTCGCAGCGAAGAAGACGCTGCCAAACTCGATTTGCACGGTGCCAACGCCTTTACCACAGACTCTTTCACCGTATCCCCTTTATTTTTTGCCGGTGGTGATATAGGCAAGCTTGCCATCGCAGGCACAGTCAACGATCTCGCTATGATGGGCGCAGAACCTCAGTATTTGAGTTGTAGTGTGATCATCGAAGAAGGCTTTTCTATCAAGGATTTAACGACGATTGTCCGCAGTATGGCGAAAGAATTAAAACACAGTGGTGCACGGATAGTCTGCGGCGACACTAAAGTCGTACCCAAGGGGTGCGCCGATGGTTTATTTATTAATACCTCAGGCATTGGTCGTATCTTGCGTCCCAATATTTCCGCGGCGAATGTCACCGTAGGCGATGCCATTATTGTTTCCCGTGATATTGGTTGCCACGGTGCAGCGATTTTAATGGCGCGTGAAGGACTAACGCTCGAATCAGCATTACAAAGTGACTGCGCCACGCTCTGGCCCATAGTCGAGCAATTGATCGCCGCCAATATTCCCATTCATGCGATGCGCGATGCGACTCGCGGTGGCTTATCGGCAGTGCTCAACGAATGGGCCGTCGCCTCCAATGTCGGCATCACAGTGAATGAAGCCAGTATTCCCGTTAGCGATGAAGTCAAAGGTCTGTGCGAACTCTATGGTTTCGAAGCCATGGATCTTGCCAACGAAGGCACTTTCATTCTCGCCGTTCCCAACGACATCGCCTTAGGTGCGCTCGAGATCATGCAACGCTTTGGGCGCTGTGAGCATGCAGCGATAATCGGCACTGTGAGTGAAGATTTAGTGGGGAAAGTCGTACTAAGAACGCCTTGGAATACTAAGCGTTATCTCGATCTTCCCCAAGGTGAACTGCTGCCAAGGATTTGCTGATGCACGAATATTCGATTGTGAGTGCCCTGATTGAGCAATGCGAACAGCACGCGCAGGCCAATCATGCCGATAAAATCACCCGAGTGGATATCAAACTGGGAGTCATGAGCGGGGTTGAACCTAGCCTGCTACAAACGGCCTTCGATACCTTTAAGCTCGATGGGATTTGCAAAGAAGCCCTACTCAATATGCAAATTCAGCCGCTAGTGATACTTTGCCAAGACTGCCAGACTGAATCCGTACTGAGTGAGCGCACGGTCGTCTGCCCTGCGTGTCAAAGCTTTCGTACTCGCGTACTCGATGGCGAAGATATGTTACTGATGCAACTTGAGATGGAACAGAACGAGGATTAATCATCCACGATACGCATTGTTAACGACAACGCTATTGATAAAACGCTCTATAAATAAAGAATGCTATCAATAAAGAACGCTCTTCAACACAAAAATGGCTTCGAGCACTTCGCGCTCAAAGCCATTTTAAACCACACTATTTCAGTCACGCTATATCAGCCGTAAATAGAAGCTTCACCCTCTGGGCGCGTCTTGAGAACGCGCAGGAACCACATATACTGCTCTGGGTAAGCTAAGATCACTTGCTCGACCACTTTGTTCAGTGCCAACGCCTCGTTTTCTTTGCCCACCATCTCTTCAGGCGCAACGGCCGCCATCACGGTGAGATCAAATTGGCGTGTCGCTTGGTTGTAGCCAATCTTTACTGGCAGCACTTGGGCATTACCCGCCTGCGCTAAACGCCCAACAACAGGTAGCGTTGCCTTCACTGTGCCTAAAAAAGGCGCAAACACGCTTTGTTCAGGACCTAAGTCTTCATCGGGAAGATAAAAGAAACTGTTACCGCGCTTAAGCTCAGCCAATAACGCCCGAATGCCCGCCTCGCGCATATACACATGGCCACCACAAATGCTGCGTACACGATTACTAAACCAATTAAATAAGCCGTTTTTATGGGCTTTGGCCATAGTCACCATAGGCAACTCAAGGTTAAGGCGTAAACCAGCATAATCGATAGGCCACACATGGGGCATGATAAAAATGATCGGCTGCCCCGCAGCCTGCGCTTTAGTCACATGTTCAAAGCCGATTAAATTAACTCGACGACGTAAATGCGCTTTTGAGCGTACCAGCAATTCGCCCTGTGCTAACAACACCAAAACGAAGTTTTGCACGTTCTCACGGATTAACACTTCAATCTCGGCGGCAGATTGTTCAGGAAAGCACGCCCTTAAGTTGGCTCTCGCAACGCTAATAGGCTTTTTGGCAATTGGCATCACTATTTTTGCCAATAATCTTGCAATAGGATCACGCAGCCATGCGGGCATGAGTCCGAAAATTACTAATAGACCAATCACTAACCAAGTGGCCCAGTATCTAGGGTGTAATAAGGCGAGTTTAAAACGACGGTCAAAATGTTTGGGCTGTCTTGACAAAGAATTCACCTCAGACAGTGGATAAAAACAATGGAGATATTGCACGAAAAAATAAACAGGAAAGCCACTCTCTAAGGAGTGGCTTTCCCATCAAACAAACGAAATTACTTACCCGTGTTTGCTGCTTCTACACGAGTTTTCAGCTTTTGGCCGGGACGGAAAGTCACGACACGACGAGCAGAAATGGGGATATCTTCGCCTGTTTTTGGGTTCCTTCCCGGTCTTTGATTCTTGTCCCTAAGGTCAAAGTTGCCAAAGCCAGATAACTTGACCTGCTCACCACTTTCAAGTGCGCCCCGAATCTCTTCAAAGAACGACTCAACCATCTCTTTGGCGACACGTTTGTTCATTCCGAGTGTTTCAAAAAGATGTTCTGCCATTTCGGCTTTGGTAAGTGCCATACTTTAATCCCTCAACGATGCGTTGAACTCGGACTTAAGGGCAGAAACGACTGAACCAACGGTCTCAGCAATCTCTTTTTCCTCAAGCGTACGAGTAGTGTCTTGTAATGTAAGTGCTATCGCCAGGCTCTTCTTGCCGGGTTCAACACCTTTACCTAAGTATACATCGAACAAGTTTATGCCAACCAACTGATTTTCGCCAACTTTTCTTATCAATTTCATTACATCACCTGCAGATACACTCTCATCTACTACGACTGCGATGTCACGACGATTAGCTGGAAACTTAGATACAGCTTGGGCTAGCGGCAAACTGGTATGCAATAAAGCATCCAATTCCAACTCAAAAACGATGGTTTTACCATTGAGTCCAAAAGGCTTCTCCAAACTAGGATGGATTGCACCTATATGACCGATCACTCGATCATTTCTCAATATTTCAGCACATTGCCCCGGATGGAGAGCAGAATGCGTCGCTCCTCTAAAGCTAAATTCTGATGCGGAAACTGTCAAGCCGATAATTGCTTCTAAATCACCTTTAAGGTCGAAAAAATCAACAGTTTTCGATTCCATAGCCCAATGTTCATCATTTTGGAGCCCAGTAATGACACAAGCGAGCATTGCTTGCTGTCTTACACCGGATTCTGCATTGATATCAGGAACAAAGCGCAGGCCAGTTTCAAAAAGTCTCACGCGACTCTGTTGACGACTTTGGTTGTAGCCAACGGCGGCCAATAAACCGGTGAACATTGACAGGCGCATGGCCGACATTTCACTGGAAATTGGGTTTGGTAACACCATAGCGTCTAAACCAGGGTGAACCAGATTTTGCAGTTTTGGATCGACAAAGCTGTAGGTTACCGCTTCTTGGAAACCACGAGCGACCAATAAGGCACGCACGCGTTTTAGGCTTAAGTCAGATTCTTTATGATCTGACATACGCAGTGCGGCAACAGGCGCCGTATTCGGGATATTGTTATAACCGTAAATACGGGCAACTTCTTCGATCAAATCTTCTTCAATCGCCATATCAAAACGATAAGTCGCGGTAGTGACCTGCCAACTATCTTGGCCAACAACCACACTAAAACCTAAACGTTGTAGGATTTCAACGACATCGCTATCAGGTACATGGTGACCTAAAATTCGATCTAACTTGCTGCGACGTAAAACGATTTGTGCAGGTTTGGGTAAATCAGCCTCTGATTTAGCCTCAACTACAGGGCCAGCTTCACCGCCACAGATATCCAGAACTAAACGCGTAGCACGGTCGATAACCTTGTGTTGCATCTCAGGGTCAACACCACGCTCAAAGCGGTGTGATGAATCTGTATGCAAACCTAAACGACGTGACTTACCCATAATGGCAAGCGGCGCGAAGAAGGCACATTCAAGCAGTATGTCTTGGGTCGTGTCGCTCACGCCTGAATATTCGCCGCCAAACACACCAGCAAGGGCTAATGGACGCGCATCATCGGCGATCACTAAGGTATCGCTTGGGATGGTCACTTCGCTGCCATCAAGCAGGGTGATTTTCTCTTCGCCAGTGCCTAAACGCACTTGGATATCGCCTGTTAATTTGGCCAGATCGAAAGCGTGCATAGGTTGACCGAATTCAATCAACACAAAGTTAGTGATGTCTACGATAGGATCGATAGAGCGAATACCGCTACGACGCAGTTTTTCCTGCATCCATAATGGCGTAGGCGCTTTTACATTGACGTTTTTAACCACACGGCCTAAGTATCGTGGACACGCTGCAGGCGCGTTAACGTTAATCGTGACCTGTGCATCTGTCGTTGGCGTGACGGCTTGCCACTGTGGCTCAACCACTGTTTGGCGGTTTAACACGCCCACTTCACGGGCAAGACCTGCCATACCTAAGCAATCGGCACGGTTAGCCGTTAAATCCACATCGATAACGGCATCATTAAGTTGCAGATAATCACGGATGTCAGTGCCTAATGGCGCGTCCAATGGTAATTCGATGATGCCATCGCTTTCGACGTTGATGCCAAGTTCGCGGTACGAACACAACATGCCTTCTGATGGCATGCCACGCAGCTTGGCTTTCTTGATTTTGAAATCGCCAGGTAATACGGCGCCAACCATAGCCACGGCCACTTTAAGACCCTGACGGCAGTTTGGTGCACCGCAGACGATATCGATAAGTTCGCTACCACCAACGTTGATTTTGGTCACGCGCAGTTTATCGGCATCGGGATGCTGACCACACTCCACCACTTCACCAATCACGACACCGCTAAAATCGGCAGCCACGGCTTCAACGTCATCGACTTCGAGACCGGCCATAGTGATCTGGTGGGATAATGCTTCACGGCTGACTGAAGGGTTTACCCATTCACGAAGCCAAGATTCGCTAAATTTCATGCTATTACAGCTCCGTTATTTAAATTGCTTCAGGAAACGTAGGTCGTTTTCGAAAAACGCACGTAAATCGTTTACGCCGTAACGCAACATAGTTAAGCGCTCGACACCCATACCAAAAGCAAAACCAGAGTATTTTTCTGGATCTATGCCAACGCTACGCAGCACATTCGGATGTACCATACCGCAGCCAAGCACTTCTAGCCATTTACCATTTTTGCCCATCACGTCCACTTCCGCTGAAGGTTCAGTGAATGGGAAGTAAGATGGACGGAAACGCACTTGCAGATCTTCTTCGAAGAAGTTACGCAGGAAGTCATGCAAAATGCCTTTCAATTCGGCAAAGTTCACATGCTCATCAACCAACAACCCTTCCACTTGGTGGAACATAGGCGTGTGAGTTTGGTCGTAATCGTTACGATAAACACGACCCGGAGAAATAATGCGTAATGGTGGCTTTTCAGTTTCCATAGTACGGATTTGCACGCCCGAAGTTTGGGTACGCAGCATCAGTTTAGGATTGAAATAAAAGGTATCATGATCAGCACGCGCAGGATGGTGCTCAGAGATATTCAGTGCGTCGAAATTGTGGAAATCATCTTCAATTTCAGGCCCCTGCTTTACCGAGAACCCTAATTCCCCGAAAAAGGTTTCGATGCGCTCAATGGTTCGAGTCACAGGATGTAAGCCACCGATCTCTTGGGTGCGGCCTGGCAAAGTCACATCAATCTTTTCAGCGATTAATTTGGCTTCCAATTCCGAACTCTTCAGACCATCGATGCGCTCAGTTAATTTTTGTTGAATAGCCTGTTTAGCATCATTGACCGCTTGGCCAAAGGCTGGCTTTTCTTCAGGGCTTAAGCTACCCATCATTTTCATCATGTCGGTGATCTTACCCTTCTTACCAAGGTAATCGACACGGATATCATCCAGTGCTTTTAGATCACTGGCCTGGTCAATAATGACTAAGGCTTGTTCTACGATCTCAGTTAACTGCTGCATTTTCTCTTCCACTGCATAGTCGCGCTTGATAAACAAGTGCTATGGGCGCCAAACTTTCAGGCTATTTGGGTGCTCAGGTTATCGGGCGTTAATGCCAGACGCTTTGCTAGCTATAACGAAATAAAAGGATAGAAATTTTACGCGAGCGAGCGGCATATTACTAGGGCTTATTGGGGGTTTTTATCATGCAAATTCATGTGTTACCCCAGTTCAGAGCCTGAGTTTTGCTCAAGGGGAAACCCAAACCTCGATTCTGACGTAAACAACTTCCGCTTTCAGCCACTAGCAGCATTTGTAACTAAACTGTAAACTCACACCTGTACCTTGCCAAAGTTGCAGCAAACAACACAATAATGACTGCAATTAGACTACATTAACCATATAAATCATTACAAAACAGAAAACTATAAAGTCTATGGCAAACTGACCGATATAAATTCGGTTCATGGCCCATTTTATCGAGGCACTCATGAAAGAAGTAAAATTTCGCTGGATAGATCAATATCTTATCCATATGACCTTAAAAACTAAATTCGCTATTCTCTCTATCGTTCCTATGTTGATGATTGTTGGACTGGCGCTTTTCCTAGATAACCAATCCCAGCAAACCTTAATTCAAGGACAGCTCAACAGTCTGCAAAATGCTTCACAACAAATTAACCAAGTCACTGGCAGCTTATATAACAAACTACCAGAGCAAGAACGCCAAACTATCCTTAGCCAGCTAAGTCGCGAAATCAAAGGTAATGTCAGCATTGTTTTGGTAAATGAAGCCGACAGTAAAGCGCAATCCATCGCTCGCAGTGGCGGTGGTATCGATGATAGCGGTAAGCAACCTAGAGCTGTGAGTCGCGTTAACGATCAAAACCTGATCACGATTATTCCCCTAGACAGCAAAGAAATTGATGCCTTGCTCGCCAACGATAACCTGCTGGTTTATGGCCTAATGGCGGCACTCTTGTTTGTGCTATTTTTGTTCAGCTATTACATTTCAACCTTCGTAGGCGGCGCACTTTATACGACAGTGATGGCATTAAAACGGGCCGCATCGGGTGATTTAACGGGGCGTTTAAACTTCTTCGAAGTAAAAGACGAGTTCAGTATCTTAGCCATCAGCATAGATACCTTAGTAGAACGTCAACATACCTTAGTAAAGCAAATCGCAGAATCGACCGCTAAAATACGCGAAGTTGTATTATCGTTTCGTAGCACAGCGCAGCAAGGTCAATCCTTGGCGGTAAACCAGAGACAACATCTGGACTCCTTAGCGACGGCAATGGAAGAAATGACCGCCGCAGTGAAAGAAGTTGCCCGCAATGCCGAACAATCCTCAGCCGAAACCCAAGAAGCCAATCAACAGGTTAGCGCGGGCGGGAAAGATATTGAAACCACAGTCAAAGCTATTGACGTGTTATCGGATGAGATCTCCGCGGCCTCAAATGCGGTGGGTGTACTCAATGACAACGCCAGTAAAATTGATGAAGTGGTGTCAACCATTAATGCGATTTCCCAGCAAACCAACCTACTGGCACTCAACGCGGCAATTGAAGCGGCACGCGCCGGTGAACAAGGTCGTGGCTTTGCCGTGGTGGCCGATGAAGTACGTACTTTAGCGGGGAGAACTCAGGCCGCAACGGTTGAAATCAAAACCATGATCGAATCACTTCAATCGGGTACTCGCAATCTGACACAAGTGATGTCACGTACTGTGAATCAAGCTAATGAAGGTAAACAACACGTACTGCAAACGGGTAAAGACTTAGAGTTTATCGCCCACCACAGCAACAAAGTGTTTGAAATGAGTGTGCTAATTGCGACCTCGGCCGAAGAGCAATCGGCAGTGGCCAACGAGATTGCGACTAACTTAATGGAAATTCGCAACCAATCACACGATGTGGAGCAATCGGCCAACCAGTCGGTTTCAGGTTGTGATGAGCTGCAAGCAACAGCTGGTCAACTTGATCAGTTGATGGTGGGATTAAAAATCTAGTCGAGCATTATTTGATGGAATTTAAATTCACTTAACACCCAAAATGCACAAGGGAGCGAATCGCTCCCTTGTTGTTTTCATTCTGACGGTCACGTTCCAATCAACAAGTGTCGTTTCAATTAATAAGTTAATTTTCAATCGATAACGCTACAGCAAAATGAATTCACGTCTGTTAATCAACGTCTTTAAGTGGCCATAGCACGATATGATCTTCAATATCCTTCACGCGTCTTTCATCCACCACCTTGCCTTGGATCGACATACCCGCTAAATGCATCGCTTCTTTGGAGCCTGTGAGCAGCGGATGCCAACTCGGTAGCTCACGCCCTGCCGCTAGGCGGCGATAGGCACAACTGTCGGGCAACCAAGTTAACTCATGGATATTATCAATCGTGATCACTGTACATTGGGGGACATAGGTGAAACGGTCACTGTAATGCTGACAGCCTGCCGTTTGATGATCGAGCAAAAGGCAAGCTGCATTGGTGTAATACAAGTCTTCGGTTTCATCATCTATCAACTTGTTTAAACAACATTTACCACAACCGTCACACAGGGATTCCCACTCGGTTGTGCTCATCTGCGCTAATGTTTTACTCTGCCAAAATGCCATGATTAACTGTATCTTCTTAATAAAAAACCCGCTCAATGCGGGCTATTTTACACTAATTTGTCGTCAGATACGCAATGCCACTGAGATTAACGAGTGTGGTTTCACGCGCCTGAGCTCATTAGCAGCGTCTTGATGCTACCCAGTTAATCTTTGATCCCAAGGCTCAGCTTATGCTCAGCCAATAAATTCACCTGAGGTGGTGGAATTTGTAAATAAAAGCCATTTTCTGCCATTGCCGCTCTGACTTTATGTATATCTGCCATACCTAACGCATCGCGTTTAGCGATAGGAAACACCATCACCAACTTTGGCACGCCAAACATTTCCATCAAAGGCACTGGAACATCGTCAAAACAATCTCTTTTCTTCACAAATAAATAAGTATCAGCCTTTCGGCTACTTTTATAAACGGCACATAGCATAAGAATCAAATATCCAATAGTTCAAACTTGCCAGTCAATGGGGCACACTATAACATGGTCGCCTAGTAATTTAATTGTAAAATCAGCGAACCGACTGATGATTTCTGGAGAATAGTGCCGGGATGTCAAAACCTAGCTTAGAGTTAAAAGGCGCTTCTTTTACTCTTTCAGTGCTTCATATTAATAGCAGCGATTTACAAGCTGTCATGACTGAATTAGACCATAAATTGGCACAGGCTCCTCAGTTTTTTCTGGGTGCTCCTTTAGTCGTCAATCTGAGTGCCATTCAGCACGACAGCTTGAATTTAAGTGCGTTAAAGGATCTGCTGATCTCACGTCAATTAGTGATTGTTGGCATAACGGGCGCGACAACCGTACTCAGTAAACAAGCAAAAGACTTAGGCCTTGCCATAGTCAAAGCGGGAAAACAGAGCAGTACCCCGCCGCCGGCCCCGCGCCAAACTAAAATAGTGAAGCAAAATATTCGTTCAGGCCAACAAGTCTATGCAAAAAATGGTGATTTAATCATATTTGGTGCGGTAGGCAATGGCGCAGAAGTCATCGCAGATGGTAGCATTCATATCTATGGCGCATTACGAGGGAAAGCCATGGCAGGCGCCGCGGGCGATACCAGCGCCGTTATCATTGCCCACTCTCTGGAGGCCGAACTCGTTTCAATAGCAGGGCAATATTGGCTCGCTGAAAATCTACAACAACATAGCTCAGATAAAAGCGGCTGCATTCGCCTAAACGGTGAGTCGCTTATGGTTGAATCATTGCCCCTCTAAATGGCAGAACAAAGGATAGAGAGAAACATGGCACAAATTATTGTTGTCACTTCAGGTAAAGGCGGCGTAGGTAAAACCACATCGAGTGCTGCAATTGCGACCGGTCTTGCCATGCAAGGACACAAGACAGTCGTTATTGATTTCGATATAGGTTTACGAAACTTAGACTTGATCATGGGTTGCGAGCGTCGTGTTGTTTATGACTTCGTTAATGTGATCAATGGTGAAGCCAATTTAAATCAAGCGCTGATCAAAGATAAACGCTGCGATAAGTTATTCGTTTTACCCGCTTCACAGACCCGTGATAAAGATGCACTGACCAAAGAAGGCGTCGGCCGTGTTCTAGACGATTTGGCCAAAGACTTTGAATTTATTCTGTGTGACTCTCCCGCAGGGATTGAGCAAGGCGCTATGATGGCATTGTATTTTGCCGATATCGCCATTGTGACCACTAACCCAGAAGTCAGCTCAGTGCGCGACTCAGACCGTATTTTAGGCATGTTGCAAAGCAAATCACGCCGCGCAGAACTGAATCTAGAGCCGATAAAAGAATATTTACTCTTGACTCGTTATTCACCGAGCCGTGTAAAATCGGGCGAAATGTTGAGTGTTGACGATGTTCAAGAAATTCTGGCCATTGAGTTACTCGGCGTTATTCCTGAGTCACAATCTGTACTGAAAGCCTCTAACTCAGGCGTACCTGTGATTATCGACCAAGAAAGTGATGCAGGTTTAGCCTACAGTGATACAGTCGCACGCTTACTGGGTGAAGATGTACCAGTACGCTTTATTACGGAAGAAAAGAAAGGTTTCTTACAACGGATATTTGGTAGCTAATTATGTCTTTACTCGACTATTTCAAAAGCAAGAAAAAGCCTAGCACTGCGGTAATGGCAAAAGAGCGCCTACAGATCATCGTGGCTCATCAACGTGGACAAAGGGACACTCCCGATTATTTCCCACAGATGAAACAAGAGATCATTGCCGTTATTCGCAAATATGTGCCGATTTCTGATGATCAAGTTTCTGTGCAGTTAGATCAAAACGACGCCAACCTGTCGGTACTCGAGCTTAACGTCACTTTGCCTGACAGATAAGTCGATGACACAAAAAATGTCATCTTCAATTGAAGATGACATTTTGATGTGGATGTTTTTCAGCGATAGCTTCAAGTACGAAATATTAAGCACTAGACCTCAAGCTTTGCTAAAGCCTCAGTTGCTAATTCCCCTCGCCAACCGCATAACACTGCCGGTAAATCCCCTTGTTGCTTATCCCAACGCCATTGCAAAAACTCATGGATATGACGTTTAGAACCGAGCATTTCCTGCGGCACATCATGCTTTTCACATAATTCGACCAAACAGCTTTTAATCGCTTTAAAGGCCGATTTGTAGCCTGATTTTAACGCCAATACATCCACTAACTCGGGTAAATTAACCAAATCCGCAGTTTGTAGCACACGTAATAAATCTTTGCCGTGAATGCGTTTTTCCTGTTCGGTCAAGTCATTGAGCTTAAACAAATCAGCCGAAGTTTTAGGTTGCTTCTTCGCTAATGCGATAAGACCATGATCTTTGATCACAAAACCTAAAGCTAAATCACGGACTAAGGCTTTTTCAAGGCGCCATTTGGCGAGCACTTTAAGGTAAGCCAATTGAATTTCAGTGAGTTGAAAAGCATTTTTCACTTTCAAATAGGCTGTATCGAGATCAGGATCGGCAAGCCTGCCCTGAGTCATCCTTTCCCCTTCCTCGTATAACCAAGCTAAACGCCCTTGGGCGCTGAGTTTCGCTTCAAGTTGAGGATAGAGCTGATACAAATACAGGACGTCATTGGCGGCGTAGCTTAACTGGGCTTCCGTTAAAGGACGACGGATCCAATCTGTACGCGATTCACCTTTATCGATTACTTCACCAAGGCAAGTTTCAACTAACTTGGCATAACCCACACCGTGGCCCATACCACACAAAGAGGCGGCAATTTGGCTATCAAACAAAGGCGTAGGCTGACATTTGCCATAGTGCGCAAAAACTTCTAAGTCTTCACTGCAGGAATGCACTAGCTTAACGATATTCGGGTCCGATAACAGCGCCCAAAACTGGGCTAAATCAGGTAAAGCGACCGGATCAATCAAAGCTAAGGTTTTACCATCATAGGCTTGAATCAAACCTAACTTGGCATAATAAGTACGAGTACGAACAAACTCGGTATCTAACACGAGTATCTTACTCTGTTTATATTGGGCAACGAGGGCATTAAGGCTTGCTTCATCACTCACATATTGAAACGCTGACAAATTCTTCTCCAGATCCTGTGGGTCAATCACAGTCCATAAAAACAAAAGCCGGCAAATGCCGGCTTCAATCTTACGCGCGCTTAGCTTCGTCTCTAAGCTCTCGTCGCAAGATTTTACCCACGTTGGTTTTAGGTAACTCGTCCCTAAATTCTACCAGCTTCGGCACTTTATATCCCGTTAAATGAATACGGCAGTGCTTAATGATGTCTTCAGCGGTTAAAGATTTATCTTTTGCCACCACAAATACCTTCACTAACTCACCACTGGCGTCGTTTGGCACACCAACGGCAGCCACTTCAATCACTTTGGGATGAAGTGCGACCACTTCTTCGACTTCGTTAGGGAATACGTTAAAGCCTGAGACTAAGATCATGTCTTTCTTACGGTCGACAATATAGAAGAAACCTTTCTCATCCATATAACCAATATCGCCCGTAGCTAACCAACCGTCAGTGTCGATCACTTTGGCGGTTTCTTCAGGACGTTGCCAATAGCCTTTCATCACCTGAGGACCTTTACCAAACAGCTCGCCGGTTTCGCCTTGGGCTAATACCTTGCCGTCATCATTACGGATTTGGATCAGTGTCGAAGGTGCAGGAAAACCAATTGAACCGTTATAACCGTCTAAGTTATATGGACAACAGGTTAATAAGGGTGAGGCTTCCGTCAGACCATAACCTTCAAGTAAACGGGTTTTAGTAATGGTTTGCCATTTATCCGCCACGGCTTTTTGTACCGCCATGCCGCCACCGATAGAGAGTTTTAAGCGTGAGAAATCCAACTGGGAAAAATCATCACTATTCACTAAAGCGTTAAATAAGGTATTCACCCCAGTTAATGCGGTAAAAGGATACTTTTTCAACTCAGCCACAAATCCTGGGATATCGCGAGGATTGGTGATGAGTAAATTCTGACTTCCTTTGTGCAAAAACAGCAGGCAATTCACGGTCAAGGCGAAGATGTGATACAGCGGCAAGGCCGTTACGACAAACTCACTGCCATCGTTTAAAGCGGGAGAATATGCACCATCGGCCTGCAATACGTTTGCGACAATATTGCCATGGGTCAACATAGCGCCTTTAGAGACCCCAGTGGTGCCACCTGTGTATTGTAAAAACGCTAAATCATCATTAGTGACTTCAGGTTTGATGTATTGCATGCGACGACCCGTTGATAAGGTATCGCGCATTGATAAGGCATGGGGTAAATCGTATTTTGGCACTAACTTCTTGATGTACTTCACCACAAAGTTCACTAAGGTGCGTTTTGGTGCACTTAATTGATCACCTAAACTGGTGATAATCACGCTTTCAACGGGAGTTTGATCGACCACTTCTTCTAAAGTGCGGGCGAAGTTTGACACCACCACAATGGCTTTGGCGCCAGAGTCAATCAACTGATGTTTAAGTTCGCGCGGTGTATAAAGTGGGTTAACGTTAACAACCACCATACCTGCACGCAAAACACCAAACAGTGCAATGGGATACTGCAACAGGTTTGGCATCATCAAAGCGACACGGTCGCCCTTTTCAAGCTTTAATTCATTTTGTAAATACGCAGCGAATGCTCGGCTGCGTTCTTCTAATTTACGATAGGTTAGCGTGGCACCCATGTTGATAAATGCAGGTTGATCTTCATACTTAGCCACCGCTGTCTCGAACATATCGACAAGCGATGAGTATTGTTCCACATTAATTTCAGCAGGCACATCTTCTGGCAAATGATTAATCCAAGGCTGATCCACTACTCTCTCCTAAATCCCCACAACTGCGGAAACAATATCCATACAAGCGTCAAGACTCGATAAATACCGAGTTAAAATACCGGCTTACATTTTATAGTTATTAATTTACTCGTCATAAATCATACGAGCGTTTTAATTTTGATCATCATCACATAAAAAAAACAAAAAACCTAGCGTCTTTTTTATACCCATATAAGCAACCTATTAAACGAATTTGCGGATCAAACGTGCAACGCCTTCGGCATTGTCCATATGCACATGATGATCACCCTCAATTATGTGCTCAGACAAATGCTTGAACCACGTTCTGGCCTTAGGTATCGCGCTCTGCAACTGGCTGAATCCCTGTTTGCCACAAATTAATAAGGTTTCAACATTAATGTCCTGCATCAAGGCATCAACTTGGGCGAAGGTTAATCGTTGGGGTGAATCTAATCTTAATCGAGGATCACTACGCCAACCTATGCCATCACCTTCGGGCTGCATATTACGATCGAGCAACAAACGACACCAAGGTTCGGCAAGTCCTGTTAAATGTGCCCTCGCCCGCACCGCAGTATCTATACTGTCGTAAATCTTTGCCTGCCCATGCTTCTGAGTTAAATACTTCTCATGCTGATAGAAGCTTTTTTTCAATCGCGCCTTAGCTTGCGTTGGCAACTCAGACAAGGGGCTTAACGCTTCGATCAATACCAGCTTGTTAACCTTTTCGGGAAACGTCGCCGTATAAGCAGAGGCAATAATACCGCCAAGCGAATGCCCAATCATTGCCGCTGGCTTTTGCGGTAATACCGTTAACAACGCGTCTAAATCATACAAATAATCAATCCAATGCAGTGGATAGTGTCCCGGCCTATGTGCAGAAAAGCCGTGTCCCGGCCAATCAATGGCGAGCACTTGATAATCGAGTAAATGCGCTGCTAAGGGTTCAAAACTGTTGGCGTTATCTAACCAACCATGTAAGGCAAGCAATAAAGGTTTATCCTTCGCCCCCCATAATCGGCCCGCGACCGTAATATGAGGTAATACAAATTCGATTTGATTTTTGGGGGCGAAAGATTGCCACATAATGCCTCTGATGTCAGGTAATTAAGATGATTTTTTGACAAATTTAAGTGTCATACGGTCACTTTCACCGATAGCTTGGTATTTTTCTTTATCGGTATCACCCAAGGCAAAAGAGGGCGGTAGCGTCCAAACACCTTTGGCATAATCCTTAGTATCTTTGGGGTTCGCATTGATTTCTGCACTTTCAACTAAGGTAAAACCTGCTTTTTTGGCTAAAGCAACCATAGCAGCTTGATCCATATAGCCAGTGCTGAAGTTCATTCCTTCGTTAGCTCTATGCTCTACCACGCCAAAGATACCGCCGTCCTTCAACACTTTATAAGACGCGGCAAACACGTTTTCCAACTGATCTGTTGATGCCCAGTTATGTAGATTTCGGAAGGTTAATACCAGATCAGCACTGCCATCAGCGCCTAAATCCATCTTATGTGGAGGATCGAAGGTAACAATCTTAGCATTGCCCATGACGTCTTTATTGGCCGTCATCCACGCAGCATACTTAGTACCCGCGTTCGCGCGATAACGATTTCCGGGAGTATCTGTCGCAGGAGCCGTTTCGAAACTGGCTGCGATATATTGGCCCTCTTTAGCAAGATAAGGCCCTAATATTTCACTGTACCAGCCATTGCCCGGCCAGAGTTCAATCACAGTCTGTTTTGGGGTAATGCCAAAAAAAGTTAAGGTTTCAGCGGGATGACGATAAACGTCACGACTGGCATTTTTAGCCTGACGAAAATCGCTTTTTAAGACTTTATCTAAGCTTTCATCGGCATAGGTAACACTCGAACATAAACCAGCAAGCAGCAGACTGGCAACTAAGGTGACTTTTTTCATTGTAATTCTCCATGGATACCGAAGGCTTAACCTAGCAGCCAATGGCCAAAAATCCAAGGAATAGAAGTCGGAAAACTAAGCTTTAAGCGACATAAGTGGTTATAGCTCAAAGTGATGAGCAAAATCACCTTTACCTAAATCAACAAAGTTCAAAGCAGAAAAACGATGGGGAAAACACTAGACGACTGAGGCCTTAAACAAGCTTGAGAACTAACGACTTGCGGCATTATCTACACGGCGCCACGCAAAATACAAAGCGCAGGCACTGGTTAATAACCATAATCCCACCCAAATCCACGCGGGGATCCAAGAACGCTCGGCCAACATCACTGCATCACCTTGACCATCAAGCCCGAGCAACACTGTCGGACTCGCAAGTGCATTAAGCATGATAATCAAGCCAATAATACGCAAAAACTGAGTCAACATTTTGTTTTGACTGAGTTTAAGCGGTAACAACAAAATAATAGTCAGCACAGCTAAAATCGCTAACGTGAGAATATCCCTGCCCCAAAGCAAGCCGCTTAGCACAACTAAGGCACCTAGCAAGGCAAAACTCACGCGGATCCCCTTTGGCCAAGTCGCTAATAAATAGATTAAATATCCCCAACAGGCTGCACCAAAATACCCAGCAAAGCCAATAAACATCGGCGAGCCGCCTTGGCTAAAACAAAATCCTGCGCCGTTCGGAAACAACTGAATATGACTGACCACGCCCGAGCTTAAAATCGTTGCAATGGCATGGGACAGTTCATGAAAATAGCTTTCAAGCCATTTAAACGGCACGCTCAAATAGGGAATTCGAGTTATCAATAAAGCTAAAACTAGCTCGATAATAAACAAACCACGGCTTGGTACACCGCTTGTGGCTAAGCCTGTCAGTTTAGAAGAGGAAAATCGCGAGGTTGAACTAGAAGACGTTTTTTGATGCTCAAGCATACAAGTCCACACCCACCATTTGCTGAATTTCATCGCGTTTGGCGGCATGTTGGGTTTGTAAATATTGGGCAATCGCTCCCTGATGGCCGCGAGTATCTTGCTCATACTCGAGGTGCGCACCAAGCCTTGACTGTAAATTTCCTGCTGCGCTTTTACTTTTAGGCTGAGTATCTAAACTAAGGGCTTCGACGGCATCTTGCTCAATCACTGGGCGTGACGATTCAGGCGCAGTCAGCCCCTGAGCGATAGCGGGTCTATTACTCGCTACAGCATTCGTCAAACTCATTTGATTCACATTAACTTGCATCAAGAAGCCTTAAGTTTGCACTATTCATCGTTAAGCCATTCATCGTAAAGAATGCTTAGCATTAATTGCCTGAGATTCTATCGCAGATACTCAGGCAAAGAACAGCTTATTCACGACCGGGTAACTTTTTCCATGTGACTGTATCACGTAAGTACACAGGTTCAAGCTCATCGACCGAGGTTGTCAGTCCAGCTTTTATGCCTGCTTCAGCCAATATCAGCATAGCCTTTGCATCGGGATATTTCACGGCCTCGAGAGCTAAAATCCCCTTGCCGAGTGCCAGCAAATCGGGATAAGCATCAAAACCTGTGCCGCAGCCCACAATTGGCGCTTGAGTATCGAGCTGAAGTTGTACGTCCGCAGGTGAACTGACCACTTCTTTACCGACAAGCGTTGCAATACCGTCAACGGCCACAAACTGGCCCCAATACACTTCGCCCATGCGCGCATCAATGGTGCACAAAACTTGCTCGGCTTGATGCTCGCTAATCGCCATTTGTGCCATTGCCGCTAAGGTTGAAATACCAATCACAGGCAAATCTAACCCCAGTGCCAGACCTTGCGTCATGCTAGTGCAGATGCGGATCCCCGTAAAACTGCCAGGGCCTCGTCCGTAAGCAATCGCAGTCACTTTATCTAAGCGAATGCCCGCTTGCTTGAGCACTGAATCGACCATAGGCAGCAGACGTTGACTGTGTTCACGCGGTGCATCGGCAAGTTCAGCATAAATCTGACCTTGGTATTGCAGCGCAGCTGAGCAGGATTCGGTACAAGTGTCTAAGGCAAGAATACAAGCAGAGTGTTCATGTGTTATTGTCATTTCAAAACCGGATTAGCGGGCAAGATTTCGCATCAAATTTACATAATCTGTATTGCGCGAATATGCCATGAGAAAACTGGCGCAAATAATAACATCAAATGCCCGAAAACAAAGGGCTAAGCAAGCAACTCAGCTAAAATAGCGCTCGCATGATATTCAGTCGCAAATCTGGACGAGATGGATTTATGTGATCTAAGTCAATGATCAATAAACTCATTAATGAATATAGCTCGCTTGGGGAAACTTTTTCAACTTTGATTGTCAGAGCAGAAAAGTAAGGGGCGAATTTATCCCTTGCCATTCCCTTAGTATTGTACGATTGCTTTAACCCGCCTTCGATAAGGACATTTCATGTTAAACACGCCTCCATTGCGTCGCTTAAGACGCTTACGTAATTCAGAAGCAATGCGCGATCTGCTGCGCGAAACCCATATTTCGCTAAGCGATCTTATCCATCCCCTGTTCATTGAAGAGCACATCACCCATGCTGTGCCTATCTCCACGCTACCTGGCATCAGCCGTTTACCTGAGAGCGCACTGGCGAATGAAGTTCGCGAGCTTTACGCCCTTGGGATCCGTTATGTGATGCCCTTTGGGATTTCCCACACTAAGGATGATAAGGGCAGCGATACATGGGACGACAATGGTTTACTCGCCCGTATGGTTCGCACCATTAAAGCTACCGTGCCTGAGATGATGGTAATCCCCGACATTTGTTTTTGTGAATACACAGATCACGGCCATTGCGGCGTCGTACACAATAATGAAGTCTGCAACGACCTCACAGTCGAAAATTTAGTTAAACAATCAGTCACTGCTGCTAGAGCGGGCGCCGATATGTTAGCACCATCGGCCATGATGGACGGTCAAGTGAAAGCCATTCGCCAAGGGCTCGATGCCGCAGGTTTTGAACATGTGGCGATTCTGGCCCACTCAGCAAAATTCGCCTCTTCCTTCTACGGTCCTTTTAGAGCGGCGGTAGATTGTGAACTCAGCGGAAATCGCAAGGGATATCAACTGGATTATGCTAATGGTCGTCAAGCCCTGTTAGAAGCCTCATTAGATGAAGCCGAAGGCGCCGATATCCTGATGGTTAAACCCGGCACACCCTACTTAGATGTGCTCAGCCGTTTAAGACAAGAAACCCACTTGCCACTCGCCGCCTATCAAGTCGGCGGTGAATATGCGGGCATTAAATTTGCCGCCCTTGCGGGCGCGTTGGATGAGCGTGCTGTGGTGAC
Source organism: Shewanella sp. DW31 (assembly GCF_015767295.1). Classification (NCBI taxonomy): domain Bacteria; kingdom Pseudomonadati; phylum Pseudomonadota; class Gammaproteobacteria; order Alteromonadales; family Shewanellaceae; genus Shewanella; species Shewanella sp. DW31. The sequence goes on along the minus strand of NZ_JADWMP020000008.1, from coordinate 118,995 downwards.
TGAAACGTTTATCGGCTTAAAGCGGGCGGGTGCAGATTTGATTGTCAGCTATTACACCAAACAATACGCCCAATGGTTAACTGAAAGCCGATAGTTGCGTCGGTAGCTAATCAAAAGTTACGCTAACCGTTAAACCGATAGCTAAGCGGCTTGTTAAGAAAACAACTAGGTTTTGCATTTTAGAAACCCCATAAAAAACGCCACCTTTATTGGTGGCGTCTTTGTATTTAACACCCTGTGCTAAATCGCTTAAGCCTTCTGCAATCTTGCAAACAAGGCTTTCACTTTTTCCACTTTAGGACGCACGACCATCTGACAATAGGGCTGCTCACCGTGTAAAGCGAAGTAGTCGTTGTGATAATTTTCAGCGGGATAAAAAGTATCAAACGCTGAAACTTGGGTCACTATCGGCGCATCAAAAACCTTGGCTGCTGCTAACTGAGTCAGCATAGCGGTAGTTTGCTCTATCTGCTCAGCATTATGGGTAAACACCACGGAACGATATTGTGGCCCCTTATCATTACCTTGGCGATTAAGCGTAGTCGGATCATGACTCTCAAAAAAGACCTGCAACAGCGTCGTAAAATCAATTTCCTCAGGGTTGAACTCGATATGCACAACCTCTGCGTGGCTGGTTTGGCCTGAGCAAACAGATTTATAATCGGCATCATGGGCATCACCGCCAGCATAGCCAGAAGTGACATTCACCACGCCCTTTAGGCTTTTAAAAATCGCTTCGACGCACCAAAAACACCCAGCACCAAAAGTCGCAAAGTGATTCGGTGCTTGTTCAACAGCATCATCCATCCCTTTGAAAACCATAGAAACTGAGTTAACACAGTGACGGATATTGTTAGGTGTTAACATTTCACCTTCAAAAACATGCCCCAAGTGACCACCGCACTGGCTACAAACAATTTCAGTTCTGCGGCCGTCGGCGTCTATGTGGCGGGTTACAGCGCCAGCAATTTCATCATCGAAGGCTGGCCAGCCACAATGAGCATTAAATTTATGCTCAGAGCGATACAAGGGAGCATGGCATTTTTTGCATAAATACAACCCCTTAGCATCGTGCTCATAATACTCACCACTAAAGGGGCGTTCAGTGCCTTTCTCTTCGATAACATAGCGTTCAAAATCGGTCAGTTTATTCATATTAATGCCCTTTCGACTCACGTCGTTGTGTATTTCGATATTCTTTGATTAAGAAGCTGATTTATAAGGAAGCCAACATAAGACCCACTCCAAGCAAGATTTCTTGCACTCGGCTTCAAAATGCGGCTGACATCAATCCAATCACAACAAATCTAATGCCCATACTAACGGATTTAGTGACTAAAATCTTACCACTCAAGTAAGTACTAATATAAGTGCTCATATTAAGTACTCATATAAGCGACTGCATAAATGACGGAAAATACGGCAGTTGATCCAGATCACAGTCGCTGAGTATTTGCACCCACATCAGCGCACGGCTACACTTGCTGCGGGTCAAATTACAACTAAATATAACAAGTAGAAACCAAAATGAAATTAGAAACCATTGATTACCGCGCTGAAAACAGTGCCCAGCAATTCGTTGAATCACTTCGGGAAACTGGCTTTGGTGTTTTATCTAATCATCCGATTGATAAGCGCTTAGTTGAAGACATCTACACCGAGTGGCAAGCCTTTTTTAATTCAGAAGCCAAAAACGACTATATGTTTAAAAAAGAAACCCACGACGGTTTCTTCCCTGCGTCGATTTCTGAAACCGCCAAAGGCAACACAGTCAAAGACATTAAAGAGTACTACCACGTGTACCCTTGGGGCCGGATCCCCGATTCACTACGTGCCAATATTCTCGCCTATTACGACAAAGCCAACGCGCTGGCCGCTGAGCTTTTAGAGTGGATTGAAACCTACTCACCAGAAGACGTAAAAGCCAAGTTTTCGATGCCATTGCCAGAAATGATCGCCAACAGCCAAAAAACCTTACTGCGTATTCTGCATTACCCACCGATGACAGGCAGTGAAGAAATGGGCGCCATTCGTGCCGCCGCCCACGAAGATATCAACCTTATCACAGTGTTACCTGCGGCCAATGAGCCTGGATTACAAGTGAAAGCCAAAGATGGCACTTGGTTAGATGTCCCCAGCGATTTTGGCAACATTATTATCAATATCGGTGACATGTTACAGGAAGCCTCTGGCGGCTATTTCCCATCGACGTCACACCGCGTCATCAATCCTGAAGGTACGGATAAAACTAAGTCACGGATCTCTTTGCCGTTATTTTTACATCCAAACCCTGCTGTAGTGCTATCGGATCGCTATACCGCCGACAGTTATCTGATGGAAAGATTGCGCGAACTCGGGGTGATCTAAGCCTTAATTCAGCCTATTAATCCAAGCAACAATCGCAAGAGACTGTCAAGGATTAAGCGATTAAAGCGCCTTAGGGCGCTTTTTTTATGACATTCGCCACCTTCAAGGTAGAATAGCCGTTCTTTAAGTTATTTAGGACAAGGCGTTATCATGGCAATTCAGTGGTATCCGGGGCATATGCACAAGGCACGCAAGGAGATTGAAGAGGCAATGCCTCAGGTCGATCTTGTTATCGAAGTGCTGGACGCGCGTATTCCCTACAGTAGCGAAAATCCCATGGTGGCTCAGCTTCGAGGCGACAAACCTTGTATCAAACTGCTCAATAAATCTGATCTGGCCGATCCAGAGATCACCGCACAATGGATTGAATACTTAGAGCGTGAGCAAGGCGTCAAAGCCACAGCGATCACGACACTGCAAGCGGCAATGGTGAAAAAAATCCCTGATCTCTGCCGCAAGCTAGTGCCAAGTCGCGATAAAACCGAAAAAGACATTCGCACTATGATCATGGGGATACCCAATGTTGGGAAATCTACCATCATCAATACCTTAGCTGGCCGTGTTATCGCCAAAACCGGTAACGAACCTGCGGTAACCAAAACCCAGCAACGGATCAATTTACGTAACGGTATCGTGCTGTCGGACACCCCGGGTATTTTATGGCCCAAAGTGGATAACGAAGCGAGCAGCTATCGCCTTGCCGTCACTGGCGCCATTAAAGATACGGCGATGGAATATGAAGATGTGGCCCTGTTCGCCGCCAAGTATTTCTTAACCGCTTATCCAAAAGAGATTTGTGAGCGCTATAACTTAAGTGAATTACCCAAGGATGATGTCGCACTTCTCGAGAAAATCGGCCGTAAACGTGGTGCACTGCGTCCCGGTGGTCGCATCGATATGCACAAGGTATCAGAGTTATTACTGCATGAATATCGCTCGGGCAAAATAGGCTTACTCTCGCTAGAAACGCCTGCGATGGCAGAGCTTGAAAAGATTGAAGTCGCCCGTATCATGGCCGAAAAAGAAGCAGAGAAAGAAGCCAAATTGGCAGCAGAGAGACTTAAACGTTCAGGCAAACGTCATAACGACTAGTCACTCTGCATTTGGAATATAAGGCGCATAGTTTGTTAAAGACAAGATGCTGATGACTTTTATATTCCAGCTTATAGTGCTCATTAATCAAGTTTAAAGTTAAAGCCAGTATATTGAATATACTGGCTTTTTTATTAACAGAAACGGAAAGCTTGTGCTAAAAAACACTTTTACGCCAATGACTTCTGCGTGCCTGATATAAGCTCTCAATATCCGCCAATCATCATCTTGGCACAATACACCAAGGAGCCATCTGGATTTGACTGCATAGCAAAGGTGCTTTAGTCGCGGGATAGATCTACCACTTCTTTCAAGTTTTCTAATGGTACCCACCCTGATTCTTCGCTGACAGCTTTTATACACCATACCCAGCCATTCAACATTCGTGTGCCAATGAGTTGTTCCCCTTCATGCACATTAAGTTCTCTTGCCGTATAGTCCTCAAGCGCCAGCCCGTTGGCATTTTTTAGGCGCTGAATCACTTGACCAGGAACCCAACCAGCATCTTGCCCTGGCGTAGTGCAAAGGAACCAGAGATCCCAGCCTTCAGGGCCTGCATATTTGTCTCCAACGGTAAGAGGATCACCTTTTTTGAACGTAATGGGGTTAGGAAACTCACTTTCATGTGGATTGACAACGATATATTTCTTAGTAATCATGTATTCAGTTAACCTTTTGATAAATATTAGTAAAAATTAACTTTATTCGCTTATTAAAGCACGCCCAATTAACGCTCAGTTTGAGTGAAACTTATCAGTTTTCTATCAGACATACTATCCGACAACATACGCATGCACAGTTTTCAAACCAATTATCAGCATAAAAAACTGTAATATTTTGATTTTAAATACGATGACAATAAACTGCATTGTGAGTAGGAAAATGCCAGTTAGCGTAATATGAAGGTATATTCAGTTAGCCAAAAACCGCGCCAATTTGCACGCGGTTTTCAATGGAAATTAACAGCAAGCTAATGAATAATTACAACTTTTTTAACTTATTTTAAGGTCTTCCAAAACATGATCTGCAGCCTGGAATGCCAACGCTGCCAAAGTGAGGGTTGGATTACCCGTTGCAACTGTTGGAAACACTCCGCTACCGACTAAAAACAGATTGCTATGGTCCCAAGATTGCTGACGAGGATTCACCACCGACGTATCTCTGCAGTCCCCCATTCGATACGTCCCCACAATGTGTCCAGCACCGTAAAACGTAAAATTATGGCCCTGATATTCAAAATTATTCGACGTTACTTGACTCTTATCACCATAAAATACCGGCGCAGGCGGAGCCTTGGTATATTCCCGCGCATCAAGGGCGTCAAAGAGTTTGGTCGAAATATCTTTAGCCGACACGAACGCATTGCGCACATAATCCTCCCGTACACGATAGGTTAATTTGGGGCGCGGCAAACCTAAGTTATCTTTCAGCGTCTCCGACAACTCGACACGGTTTTCCGGATCAGGTAATTGTTCAATTAAATAGCCCATACGAATTTGCCGTGTGTAAATACCATTCAAGGTATTCACCAGTGAGGCACCAAATAAGGCGCTATTCGCAGACATGGCGGGATCAAACCGTAATGGAATCCCCTGCTGATTGACAGAATCCCCATTTAATTGCGAATTATTTTGTCCAAATACAAAATCAGCTAAGGTCGTGAATGGATCATTTGCTGCCCACTGCCAACCTTCATTGCCGATTTCAATACGATAGGCGGCACGGTCTTTACGAAAGGCGCCATCACGTAAACTTTCGATACCCGCGGTAGATAAAGGCCCCCGAAAACCATAGACAGGATCTTTCGCCAGACCCCAGGCCAAATACATAATGTGATCCATCAAATTACGCCCCACTTGATCGCTATGGTTGGCGACGCCGTTCGGACAGGCTTTATTACGTTTAGACATGAGCAATAATTTAGGCGTCTCAATCGCGTGAGCTGCAATCACATATTTTTTACCCGTAACGGTACCGCCGCCCGTCGCTATCCCCCCGTGAGTTTGATAGGTCACATAATCAATACCAACAACATCCTTTGTATTTTCATCCACTTGAACATTTGTCGCAACGTGACGATAAAACACATCTACATTGCCGGTTTGCAATGCTCGCCCGAGCGTCACAGTGGCATCGTATTTGGCTTGGATAGGGCAAATAGGAATACAATTTGTATTCCCCGCACATTGACGGCGTTCACCCGGTAATGAATTGCGCCCCTGAGGGGTTGGCGTGACTGACAATTGAATATTGTCGTACACCATATCGCTCACAGCTTGTTCATATTGTTGATCAACTAAAGATGAAATAATGCCAGGCATTGGGTAATCGTAATTCGGCCCATAAACACCATCAGGTGAAACATTAAATCCGCGATAAAGCTGATCCATCGCCTCTTTGTCACCGGCGACGCCAATCTCATTGGTCGCCTGTTCATAATAAGGAACCAGCGCTTGGTAAAATTGTTTTCCACCGGGCCAATCCACGCCCTGCTTATACTGGGTTTGCAACTCAAAATCATTGGGCAATAAATGCAAACTGGTTCCTAGCCAATGCCAAGTTGTGCCGCCGCCAATGCGCTCATAGGAACTCGCAAAAGCAAACTTTGCTTCAGGGCTGTCAGGTTTCAAATGCTCTGGTTGCGGCGTGTAATCGAAATAACATTGCTTTGGATTACGCCATGCGCCAACTTGCAACACGGTATAACGCGGCACATTTTCCTTCGCAGGATCAGGCAATCCGAGTGGATTATCCGCCGTCGATGCCGCTGGATTTTGCGTAGTAGGAGGATAAGGTGATTCAGGTGTTTTGGCATTGGCTTTAAAAAAGGTTTCCATGTAACCACTGCGGTCAACCGGCACTTCCTGCCCTGCTTCGAGGATTAATACTTTTTTCCCCGCCATCCCCAGTTGATAAGCCATGATAGAGCCCGCAATACCAGAGCCCACAATAATGACATCGTAATTGGTTTGAGTGCTCATACAGCACCTCCTTGATGACCCGTATATGCCGACAGTACAGCAGGTGGTTTCGCCCAATAGCCATAGCGATAATTTGAATCCCCCATCGGATGCGCCTGCATAACTTGCCAGACTAAACCTGTGGTATAACTTTTAGCCGAAATCATATCGCTAACCGTGGTTTCCGGCTCTGTATCCGTCGCGGGAATAATGGTTGGCCATGCACCTGAGTACCACATAAAAATTAATTTACGACAGGCCAACACAAAATTAGCCCCGTTATCTGGCGCCAGCATTTGCGTGCCAATTTGTTGATCTGATAATTGCTGCGCTTTTAACGCCGCAAATTTTTGCAGAATAGTTGTAACTAAAGTTGGGTCCTTCGATTCTTCGGTTATTTTTTGCGTAAACACGGCTAAGTATTCGGATTTAATATCCACGGGATCCAACGTCGGGGCAAAAATACTGGTCGCAAAGCCGGTTAATACCGCGCTCAAACCAATAAAGTTATTCATAGTGTCGGCAGTCGCGCCTGTAATATCAGTCATAATGAGTTCCTTTCGTAAATTATTGCGCGCGTTGCAGCAAGTAAGTGAAATCTGCAAAATTACCGTTAGTGGTTGCCGCATTATTGTGACAAGCCATACAGCTGCTTGATGTTTGCTTTACCGAACCTTGGATATAAGTTTCGAGCGTGGTGTTCGCTAAAAATGAGGGAGCAGGCACGCCCGTTGGATCGGTGGGATTTTTGGCATCGGTAGGCCATTGCGTGCTGATCAATTCGTAGTTCTTCCATACCGATCCCGGCACTACAGCGTCGAGTGCTGCGTGATAACTGGCATTTAAGGCTTTAGCATCGGCAGTGATAGGAATAACGCGTTCAACTTGAGTTGGTTTAGTGTGCGGGTTTGCCGGATCCCACGGGCGTGCTGGGGGTTCATTCACTTTGCAGTCAGTACATTTAGGATCGTAAAAATTATATGCCGACAATGATGCTGACTCACCTAGGGTTGGCGCATTAGCGACATGTTCAAAGGTAGACCAAATCCATTGTGGTTCGTCTGCGGTTTTGTGGGCAATGTGAAAACCCACTAGACCGACTTGTTCAAGCGCACACGCGGGCTTGACCCCGTGTTGCTCTTCGGGATTGTTATAAACAAGCGCGTAAGTTGTATAGTAATTCGTCGAATCAAACTTGCCGCCCATTTTTATCCATGAGGCTTTAAGCATGATAGAACCTACCTGCCCGGTTTTACTGTCGCTCGCGGTAAAGTCGACATCGGCATTAAACTGTTTCTGTCCTTTTTTACTGTAGAGGTTATTGTCCAAAATAAAATTGAACATGGTTTCATTGGTTAATATTTCATAACGGGTATAAAGCCCGTTTTGATCAATCAATGGACCCGTTGTAAAAGGCTCGCCACTTTCATCCAACACATTCGGGGTCTTCCCTACTTGCGTTAAATAAATAGTCCCTTGAGGAATGGACTTGGGATCAATACTTTTGCAAACATCCGGCACATTATTGGACTGATCCCACCCAGGTGGTTTTACGCCATCGGGTAAAAAAATCTCCCGGCTTTCCTTCCAATGCAGCCACACGACTGGCTGGTTAGTTTTTTGTCCAATGGTGGACGTGGTATTAGGTGTGCCATCGGCATTTGCTGGCCAGTTAAGTGCAATAAACGATTGCCAAGAAAAATCATCAAAATCATGTTGCAGGCTTTCGAGTGAGAACGGGGGGTTTGCTGTGATTTCCAGTGGCATAACAGGGCTTAACGTGGGTAGCGTTATCGCTGTTTTTGTCTCTACTGGTGCTTCTGCATGTACAGCAGCACTCATACACAAAAAAAGCGTACTGTAGCTAAAAGATTTGATAGACATGAAATTAACTCTCCTTGTTATTGGGACTTATTCAATGCTTAAAACGTTTACAACTCCACTTTCTTTAACGACTTAAAATCAGGGCTTTCACAACACTCGCCACTGCAGGCGTGATGTCACAATACAAATAGCGAACAAAACTTGACCTCAACCAAATCCCAATAAATGGGTTTCGATATTAAAATTGAAGTTTGCTGTTTTGATCGTAGTCTCTGGCTCACTGAGCAGGTCTGAACAGAATGATTGATACGGATAAATATTAACGTCTTTCATTGAAATTCCTTTTCATGATTGCGTTTTATCACGATACCTTGAGCCTAGATAATCCATTGAGGATCACCTCAAATGAAACCTAGTTATCTCAGTGGAAGGGTTAAACACTCCTGTGTTCCCGTAATGAAAACAATTCTATGCTGCAGAAAGAAAAGTAACCTTCTGAAAATATTCCATGTTAAAAGATTGTTTACGTTTCACTTATTGTCAAGCGTGAGGCAGGAGGTTTATTTTTTTGCAAAAAAGCCCGCCGCACGACACGACGATAACAGCGGTAAAAAGCATAATGTGATATCAAGAGTTCAACATTGCTCTGAAGTCTGCGAGGACCAAGCGTGGACAGGAACTAACTAAGCGATCGTAAAATCGGTCGCAACTACGCGTGGCCTAATTCTTATTTGGTAGCCATTGATTCAACAATAACTGTCAAAGTTTGGAAGATTTCGACTCATTTTCATCATTAGATTCTGTAAAGAGTCACTCAGCATCTGATTATATGGCCTTGCTAATGACTTTATAAACACTTTGACTGAAACAGAACACAACTTGTTCTTACTGTTGAAACAGGAAATCTATTTTCTTGTACTGACGAAAACTCTAAGATTAAAAATGATGCCATTTGGGGATGCTTTGACCTACTTAGGTAGCCCTGTGAAATATGATCATATCGTTCCACTTGCTTCCCACAATTGAGCCGCAGTGTACCTTCACAAACTTGTTATTCACCGATGTTTGTGCCCATAACCAATACATTTATACCTTTATAATTCACTTGTTCTATAGGCTTAAACCCATGAGGTAAGTACAAACCTCCAGTTAAATCTTCTGTTTGAAGATATAATTTTTTCACACCTATTTTATGTGCTAGCGATATTATCTCTTTCACAAGTTTTGAGGCGACACCCTGTCCCCTAGCCTGCTGAGTGACGTAAACACCACCAAGCCAAAATTCAAATTCTGGGTATATGTCCATTTCTCGAATTTTTAGCTCTGCTGAACCAGCAAGAACACCATTTACTTTTCCAATGATCAGAATAGGCGCGGTATCTCGATTTATTGATGCAGAGACTTTTTCAACGACTTCCTCCTTGGTATAGCTACCATTGTCTTGGCACCATTCGTTGAAATACCAACTAGCTACCGTGTCTATCGCAGAGGGATTATCGGCAAGTAATGAAATTTCCATATATGTCCTTAGATGTACAACGATTTGATTTTCTTTATGAACAACATCTTACCAACTTAACCTTGTAAGGCAAGCAGCCCACAACCATTGATGTTTGTAGTCAAACTATACTGCGATTTCCACTGACTTTGGTTGATGTCCCGATAATCTCACTTAAAATACTATGTTGCTAATTTAATCCCCCCCCATTGATGGAGCACAGTCAAACTCGCCCGTAACGGGTTACCGTTTTTCAACTTTCACATCCTCAATTAATCTTGGCAGTGGCTTCACATTGTCAAACCGCCACAGGTGAAACATCAGTTTGTTATCCTTATCCCTTACAAAATCGCGATTGTCATCAGCACTACAGCCTACATCAAAGTTATGCAATCCATCTGCTTGAACAAGAGTTCGATTAGCGCTCGGTGCAAACACGACTCGGCCATCGCTGTTGTCCACAGTATTAGCTCGCGGCAGGCTTAATAGACAGCAAGCAAAGTTATATCTATGAATAACATTATGATGATGTTTACTTTGCGGTGGCTTTATTACTTGGCTCAACATCACTGCGTATCCGCAGGAAACTGGCAAATCTGGGTAAGCCATTGACAGTAAGACCAAGATATTTATAGGTAATGATAGTGCCCACTGCGGGGGGATGTTGGCGCTCTGCGAGACTAAAACCTGTGCCAATACTAAAAATTCGGCCGTCTGGCGTTTGCACTTTTAATGCGCCCATCTGCCCTGCAAATTGACCTTTACCAGGGATATAAGCGATAACAGTAGCTTCAGCATCATAATAAGGTTTTAGCTTCATCAAATGAGGATTGCGGCCACTGATATAAGTCGCAGAACTGCGATGCAGTATCAAGCCTTCGGCGCCTTTTGCAACTGAGGCATCGAGTTTTTGATACAGGGCTTCAAGGCTTTCTACTTGGAACTGCACTATGACTTCAAGATAATTCGATTTGCCACTCAGTTCAGTCAGCGCAAATTGATAGCGATGCTGAAAGTCGCCACTCGCCTTGGGGACATCGAACACCATAAATCGCACTTTGCGCCAATCATCATCCTTAGCCGAAGTTTGTCGAACTAAACTCGACATCGCTTCAAACTGACCTCGCCCAAGCCATAATTCACCATCGAGGGGATAATTCGGAAAATTCGCAGTAAGCCAAATGGGTGTGACGATGGAATTTCCCTGCCGAGTGAATAATTCCTTGCCATTCCAGTAACCTCGAACCCCGTCGAGTTTCTCACTAATCAAAAAATTTTGAATATTAATATCTTGCGAAGTTCGAGTTGCATCAAATTCGGTAGCAAGTTGTATGGCAGGTGGTGAGGTTTGTGCGTTAACCGAAAGAGTTAAACCGCAAAGTATAAGCAAGCTGAGCTTAAAAATACTAAAACGGATGAAATGATTAAATGTTAAATTTCGTAACGGGTTTGTATGAGTCATTCCCTTGTCCACGCTGCAATATATCCTTCATCAAGCTTAGGCCGCACGGCTAAAGTTGCACTAAAATAACCGCAAAAGTCACTAACTCCCTAAGTTAACAACGAATGTTGATGATCAAATTTGCTCAGTTAATTGTTTATGCACTTTTCATCTCAGGCTATACTGCGGCCAAATTTATGACTCAGTCAAATGTTAACAAAGACAACAGTAGGATTTATCCACCCTGTTTTGAATGAGTAAAACCTCAGCGCTTTGTCGCTAACGTCAATTGGAAACACTATGAAACCAGCCAATAATCACGGTATTAAGCGCATATTCAGAGCGACGGGATTTTCGATGAAGGGCCTAAAGGCCGCTTGGATCCACGAAGCCGCCTTCAGACAGGAATTAATCTTAACGATAGTCATGTTACCCGTAGCCTTATGGGTTGATATCAGCACTATTGAACGCCTTATGCTGATTTTCACATTGTTTATCGTGTTGATTGTTGAGCTATTAAACTCGGCGATTGAAGCTGTGGTTGACCGTGTCGGCAGTGAAATACACCCGTTAAGTGGCCAAGCCAAGGACATTGCCTCGGCTGCCGTCTTTATGAGTCTTGCGCTTTGTGGATTAACTTGGCTGGTTGTATTAACACCACTAGTGCTTTAATTCTTAGTTTCTAAACTGTCGCATGAGCAATCATTGAGCCATCGTCCCTTAAAAAGTCGATGGCTTGTTTGATCTGGGCTAAGCGGTCATTCTCAGCCCAATACGCAAGATACACATTTCGTGAAATGGCATTCGCGCCGCTGACGAGATGCAATTCGCCGCCGCGCAATGCATGTTGCACTAGATGCTCAGGTAAAAATGCGCAGCCGCCATTATTCAAGATGAAATCTAACGCAATACGTGCTGAACTCGTGTGCAGCGTTGGCACTGGCAGCGAGGCATATTCCTGTGCGTGAACAATATTGAACGCCGTACCCCAATCGACTTTTACATATTGCCCCGGCACAACCGCTTTTACCGTTTGACCTTTTAAGCTCGACACCAACAACAAATTAATTTGCCCCAGTTGTACTATCTCAAATTGATCAAGCTTTGGCGGATCGAATGAAATCGCAATATCTAAGGTACGGTCCATTAGCTGACGCGTCATTGCATTCGCGGGTAGCACTTCGGTGCGCAACGCCACGCCAGGTAAACCAACATGCAGTCCCTGTAAATAACCTTGCAAGTAAGCGTCCCAAATATTCGGCCCTGCACCGATGGCAAGCTGCGTTGTCTGTAACTGGCTGAGGGAAACATCTTGCTTAGCCCGCTCCCATGCTGTTAACACCGCCTCGGCATGACCAAGCATACGTTCGCCTGCTGGCGTGGGCTGAATATTATTACGTTGCCGTTCAAATAAGGCGACACCCAAAATGCTCTCAAGCTGTTTCACCCTAAAACTCACAGCGCTTCGGGTGAGATAAAGATTCTCAGCCGCTTTACCAAAATGGCGAGTACGGGAGACTTCGAGAAAGGTTTTTAGTAAATCGGTATCCATAAAAATTCTTGACCAACATAGGCAAATTTTTTTGATTTATAAATCAATAATACTAGCCAATACTCCAGTTGCAAATCTTTGTATATCAAAAACTAGAGGGTATCTGCCATGTCTGAACAGTCTTTTTTTAACGCTAACAAGGGTTCTGAGACGTTTAACGGCTCAGTTGCTGCCAGTTTTGTCTCTCAAAAACGTTTCTACGACGATGCTAATTTCCCCAAAGGCTTTAAACGAAGCGGCGATTTTACCAATAAAGAAGCTGAACTCCTTGAATTGCATGGTCATGCGATGAAGAATTTAGCGGAAGGAAAAACGCTGCCTTGCACCTCTGATGAAGCCCAATTTGTGGAAGTCGCCAAAGGAAATATCGCGCCCAGTAGCTTGTTAGAGCAGATCTGGGTAAAGTATCGCAGGCTCGCCATGGGGAAACCCTTTTATGCCGTGGTTGGTACAGTGCATTTGCCTGCAACCAAGCCCGAGATAGAAATAGAGGCAGAGGCTGTATTTGATATTGAAGATGATGTTCAGGATGAACCTGAACCCGAGGATAAAGAATGAAGATTAAGGTTTGCTACTAAATGCGTGGTTGGATTTTATATAAAGAAACCGCGACTCAGCTAAAACCTGAATGGTATGAAATTGAGCGTCTACTGGCGGCAGCAAAAGCCGATAACATAGAGTTGGAAGTTTACGCACCTGATGAATTTGATCTGACTGTCACCAGAGAAGATAACAAGAGTATTTTATTGAATGGGCAAGCCGTCGAGCTGCCCGATTTTATCATTCCGCGAATGGGCTCAGGCACGACCTACTTTGCTTTAGCCATTATTCGTCACTTAGAAAGATTAGGGGTATATTGCCTCAATCCATCTAAAGCCATTGAAATCGTTAAAGACAAGTTATTCTCCCAACAATTGTTGGCCGAGAAAAATCTGCCTACGCCTAAAACCATGTTGGTTAAATTCCCCGTCGATATCGCCCTCGTAGAACGCCATCTCGGTTTTCCTGTGGTGATAAAAACACTTTCTGGCTCACAGGGCAGTGGTGTGTTTTTATCCCATAAGGCGCGTGAATTTGACGATTTAATGCAGTTGATTGAAGCGACCAATAAAAACGCTAACATCATTCTGCAAGAGTTTATCGCTAACAGTCATGGGCGCGATCTACGCGTATTCACTATTGGTGGTCGTGTGGCGGGTTGCTATGAAAGACGTGGTCAAGAAGACAGCTTCAAAGCCAATGTCAGTGCCGGTGGTTCAGCGCGTCCATTTCAGATCACTCCTGAAATTGAATGGCTCGCCACCCAAACAGCCAATATTCTCGATCTTGATGTTGCAGGTATCGATTTATTGTTTGATAACGGCCATTACAAAATTTGTGAGGCTAACTCATCTCCAGGGTTTGAGGGCTTAGAGTCCTGTTTGAATGTGGATATTGCCGCGCAAATTTTGCATTTTATTCGCATCCGTTTAGGCATGTTTAATAAAGATGAACCAAGTAGCCCAAAAATCGTGGCTGATAGCGTAGAGGCTGAGACTTCTACCCCGCCACCTCTATCGTCTGCGTCCTCTATCGAAACGAAATAGAAGCACTAGGACATATCAATATCTAGCGGGATCGTACCGCTAGATATTCTCAATATCGATGATTCTCCGCCATGTTTGTGTCTATATCCATTTGTATCTCGCCCCATCCAACACAACAACCCTAAAGCCGTTCAGGCAGGAAACACTTGCCCTGAGTCTTTCAATCCACAATTGATGTGATCGCTCACTCAAATTTCATTCAACCTCACGAGAACCAGCTCTACTTTTGTTTTGAATCACAATTTTTTGCATTTTTTAAAACATTTTGTTCACATTAAAAAATTTGCTGTTAAACTCCAAATGTTGTTTTTTTATGGCACTAAATTCTGACCTTATCGCTAAACATAATAAGAATAATGCAGGAGTCACTCCTTAACATGTCGATCCGCCTATTACCCCTAATCATAGCGTCACTGCTCAGCACTCAAGTGCAAGCCGATGATTTTACTATTCAGTTAGGCGGCTTTTATTCGCAATCAGACACCAATATGGAAGTCACTAACCCTATTTCGGGTAATAATTTCACCTTAGATTATGAGTCCGATCTACAACTTGCAGAAAACGAATTTTTACCCTTTATCGAGTTAAATTATCACTTTAACGAACGGCACAATATCTACCTAGACTGGAAACAGCTTCATCGTAACGCCGAAACCCAAGCCTTAACCAAACCCTTCCAGCTCGAGATTAACGACACCATTTACGATATCAAAGCAGGCGGTAATCTAAATTCAACCTTAAACATTGATGTACTGCGCTTCGGCTATGGCTATGATGTATTTCAAGGCAGTAACTATGATGTCGGTCTATCACTTGGTTTACATACTATGTTTATCAAGACAGGTTTTGAAGGGGTGATTGGTGTTTGCGCTTCATCGGAATTACTCAATAATGTCTGCGGTAGCCAAGCAATTCCGCGCATTGTTGACGAAAATGTCACTGCGCCACTGCCCGACATTGGCATATATGGTCAGTATGAATTTATTCCCGGTTGGCAAATCACCAGCCATGCACAGTATTTCTATATCAAACTCAATGATGTCAAAGGCGAACTGGTTGATATTAAAGTGGGGGTTAATGCGCAAATCACCCCAAACTGGCGTATGAGCGTGGCCTATAACTACTATAAAGTTGACGTTGATATCGCCCAAAATTCGCCGAATAAAGATACTCAAATCGCCGATTACAACATCTATTACAATTTTATTGGCCCTATGCTTTCTATCAGTTATTCCTTTTAATTTTAATGCTATAAAAAATCTCTTCCCATATTGTATTAAACACCCCTTCTCGCTCAAACAGTTGCCCGAACCCTAGCCCAAATTAGTGCTAAAAAATAAGGGCGCCTACTGGACGCCCTCATGATCCAACCCATTAAACCTATTTACGGCCATCCTGCTCACGCTTGGCTTTAAAGTCTGATGATTCAAGCCAATGGGGCCAATCTGAACCATTCGCTAAAGTGGTTATCATACTGGCGATCAAGTCTAGGTCTTGACTCACGCCCTCCAACGTCCAATTTGGATCATAATCATCGGCTCCTTGGTGATATTTATGCGCAATATAGTCAGGATCTGTATCCCCAAGACTCATAAATAACAATCCTGGTACACCTTGCTGGGCCAGCGCAAAATGGTCTGATCTAAACATCAATCCATTCTGTGGTCTTGGATCCGCTTTTACCGAACGGTCTTGGACTTTGGCGGCTTTATCTAAGTATTGCTCCAACTCAGATACCCCTTCCCCATAGCGCAAAATGTAATCCACGCCTTTATTTACATTCATGCCATCGATATTTAAAAAGGCGACGATATTTTTGGTTGGCACACTGGGATGCTGAGCAAAATGCTGTGCACCAATCAGACCCGTTTCTTCTGCAGTAAAGGCACTGAAGAGCACCGAGCGATCCAGTGCCGCCGTGCTAGCCTGCTGTTTGAAGTAACGCGCTAACGCTAAAACCCCCGCCACACCGCTGGCATTATCGACCGCACCGTTTAAAATCTCTGACTTACCGTCTTCAATCACAGTGCCAAGGTGATCCCAATGGGCATGCATCATCACCACTTCGTCGGGGCGCGTTTTACCGGGCAGTAAGGCCGCGACGTTATGGGACTCGGCGCGTTCAATTTTATTGTTTAACGTGAGCTGCGCGCTCAGCTTAAGTGGGATAGCCTTAAAGTTTGGCTTGGCTGCTTGCTGTTTTAAGGTATCAAAATCCAATCCCGCTTTGGCAAAGATTTTTTGTGCGGTTTCGTGCTGAACCCAGCCCATCACGCCCACTTGACCTTGGTTATTATTGGCATCGACCAGAGTAAACTTAGTGCCCGTGTTGGAGTTTTGCACCACTCCCCAGCCATAGGCGGCTGGCGCGGTTTCATGGACAATAAACACGGCCTCAGCGCCTTGACGCGCCGCTTCCTCATATTTATAAGTCCAGCGACCATAATAGGTCATAGCATTACCTTTAAATATTGTTGGATCTTGGGTCGCAAAGCCGGGGTCATTCACGAGTACGATGACCGTTTTGCCTTTTACATCTAGCCCTTGATAATCATTCCAGCCATATTCGGGTGCATTGATACCATAGCCAACAAATACCACATCGCTTTTATTCAGGCTCACGGTGTCGGCGATTCTTTGGGTTCTCGCAGTAAACTCACTACCATTAGCAAACTTCAGCCCACCGATATCAAGCTGCATGTTTTGATCGGCACTAATTTGCGCCAAAGGAACCGCCTGTAAATAGCTATCGCCAAATCCGGGTTTGAGACCCATATCTTTAAATGCTGTCACTAAATAGTCTAAAGTTAACGTCTCACCTTCAGACAAGGGCGCGCGTCCCCCAAAAGCATCGCTCGCTAAGGTTTTCACATCGGTTCGGTATTGCACGAGATCGAGACTTTTCACAAATGCCGTTTCAGCAAAGACAGGTAATGAGATAGTGGCCAACAGACTTGTGGTTATGATTAAATTTTTCACAACTTTCTCCCAAGTTATTATCATTATTTGGTTTTAAGGATAGACTTTACCATATCATCTTTAATTTATGATGGAAGTCTTAGCGCAAACGGAGTCGCTGCATCCAAGAGTAAACGGTAATCATGTTTCCATCTGACCGATATTCTTGTCGTTGACCTAAATCTGACTGCAACAGAATAAAAAATAGCGAAAATTTTAAAATATCCGTGTATTTTCATTGAGTAAGGTAACAATATGTCGCTAGAGTTATTACAAGCCGCTGCACTGAACCTCAAAAAAGCAGTGCCTCTGATGCTCAAACATAAAATTCCGACCACCCCCGTTAACTATGCGCTTTGGTACACTTATGTTGGTGAACAAAATCCCGAATTAAATCAACAACTCGATACTGTTATTGCCCAATACAATACTTGCCCTCCTGTCAGTAGCGAAATCTTGTATCGCCAATATGTTGCCGACCCAGTTGAACTCGATGTCAGAGAAATGCGCCAAAATCTGGATGCTATGGTGACTGAGCTTTCCCAATCACTCAAAGATACTAATCTAGATGCCAATGACTTCCAGTCACGTATCGAAAGTAATTTTGAAAAGCTCAACCGCATCGAAGACGAAGGCTTTAGCGTCGAACAAGTACTCGATCTGGTCCGCAGCTTAGTGAAAGAGTCGGACAATATTCGCTCGAGCACAGAGTTCTTTACCGGTCAGCTGCAGAAGGCTCAAACCGAAATAGACGCACTAAAGAAAAAACTTGAACAAACAGAAAAAGACGTTCTCTACGATGCACTGACGGGCTGCTTTAATCGCCGCGCCTTTGACACTGATTTTGCAGGAATGATAGCCCAAGCCCCCTTAGGCACTTGTGTGATCTTGGCCGATATAGACCATTTTAAAGTGTTTAACGACACCTATGGCCACCAGCTCGGCGACCAAGTGTTACGCGCCGTGGCGAAACGACTACAGGAATCCTGCCGCGATGGCACGAAACTGTATCGGTTTGGCGGTGAAGAATTTGCGATTATTGTCCCTAAAAGTCAGCTACGTATCGCAAGGCAACTGGCCGAAGCTATGCGCCGTGGACTCGAAAAACTCAGTTTAAAAGACAGACGTAAAGATGAACGCATCAATAATATCAGTGCTTCCTTTGGCGTCGCCCAATGGCAAGAAAAACAAACGGGTATGCAATTGATTGAAGCGGCAGACAAATTACTTTATGAAGCCAAACGCTTAGGACGAAATCGTGTGCTGCCTATCAGTAACTGATGGTTATAACTTAGCCTGAAGCCGATAATTCAGCTTCAGGCTAAGATGATTAACAAAGGAACATTTTTTGAAAGCTACATGAAGGATTTAAATGAGATTTCAGATTAATGTTTGAAACTGCGAGAAACAGTTCCAATATTCCCTTGCACGCCACTCCCTATTGAAACGGATACATTCGTACCGTGTGTTTCCATCGACTCATTTTCGACGGGTATCGCCTGCACTACAAACCGTAGTTCAGCACCACCTTGAAGTGAATCGAAGGGATAACACGTAATTAACGTTAAACGATTATCATCGGATGGCGCCATAAATTGAGTTTCGGTTTCATGTACTACCTGAGTCGCCACCACTTCATAAATAATGTGATTGCCTTTAAGCGTTTGTAACGATAATCGACGCCCCACCGCCATGCCATTAAGTATCGCAAAATGCGTGTCCCTGTGGCCGGCAATCACAGTATTGCCTTTTTGCCCCGCTGGCGCACTGGACAACACCAGACTCGGACCAAAGGCCAAATTTCGCCCAGAAGCCCCCGCAAGAACGTATAAACTGTCATTAAGCTCTGCTTCAATATTGTTGTTCGCCGCCACTTGCTCACGATAAATAGACAGCTTTGCCACGGGATAGGTATCCGCCCATGACCAAGGTTTATGGGATTGACCATCAGCCAAGGTTTTAGTCCACGCCTGTTCAATCAAATACTGGGCAAAGTGTGCTTTAGCTTGCATATAGAGTCCCTTTCCTAACAATGTTGCGCCAATTAAAAATAATCCCACCACTAAAAATCGCTGTGTTCTGCTTTTGCTCATCGCGCTTAACTCATCGTTCACTGGTAAGTGCCACCAAGGCCGCCTTCTCTTCCCGTCTTTGTCGAAGAATCGATCCCGTAAGAACCAAGGCGAGTAGCAAGGTCAGTGCACCTAATAACATATCCAAACGGCTTGACGTCGCGGTTTGCGGCAAGGCTCCAAAAGGTTGCCAACCTAAGGGCAAGTGTTGACGAACCACGGCATCACGGCTCATTGCAGTTGAGTCAATTGGGGTTAAGTCCACCGCCACTAAGCTGGTATAGGCGCTGACTAAGTGATAATTCATTGATAAGGCCGTCACTTGCTGTTTGACCTTGTCATCATTCGCGCCATTTTTACTCAACTCCAATGCACCAATCTGTTTACGCGCCCACAGCAAATCTAAACCCGCACCTTGATGGGTCATCAATCCTGCGGAGTTGTCCTGCAGCGAGAGCGACTGTTGCCAGTTTTGATGCCCTTGGCGTCCTGAAATCACTAACTCCTGTGGCTCACGGGCGCTGCGCTTTAAACTCACGAGCACTGGCTCACCGCGGTAAAGATCGGCAATCGGTGATGGCCAGTAATCGGGCACACTGCCATCATCAAAACGCACTTGAATATCGGTTAACACCGGATATTGAATTTTGCTGAGTAAGGCGCTGATCTTCTCATCGACTTCATCCACTTTGCCAATATAAGTAAAAGTGCCACGACCGAGTTCAGCCGCTCTTTGCATAAAGTGAGAATTAGGTGCCGAGCCTATGCCGACAGTAAATAGGCGGCTTTCACCTATTTGATAACGGATCAAATCAAATAACGCTTGTTCATTGCCCACAGAGCCGTCGGTCATAAAGATCACTTGGCGCAAAGGCTGCGTTGCATCAAGCGATACACTGCCCAAGGATTTTGGCAAGGCAGCATCCAGTGCTAACGCCATTTCAGTGCCACCATCGGCCTGTAAACGGCTCACAAACTGACGGGCCCGTGACAAATTCGACGAGGTCGCCGGTAATGGCACTGCTGAGAACTGAGACAAACTGGAGTTAAATTCGATAATGTTAAAACTGTCCTCCGGCTTCAGTCCTTTTAACGCGTATAACAGTGCATTTTTAGCTTGAACGATAGAATCCCCCGCCATAGAGCCCGAAGTATCAATCACTAAAATTAATTCACGGGGCAAACTCGGCTGAGTACTCTTTTCAACCTTAGGAGGCAACACCATGACGAGACTGTAATTATCATCATTTACGCCGCTGGTTTTACTTGTCTCAAGTGTATCCTGAGACAGATTTTCGCCATCGAGCTTATGGGTTTTACCTTGCTGATTAAACACCCAAGCCATTGGGCTAGTGCCCTGCTGTACTCGCCATTGCAGCACAAAATCCCGATTAGCGGGCACACGTTGCGCCAGCGATACATCGACCGCGCCGCTGTTGTCTTGCTTGAGTTTGATGTCATGGTAAGGACTCTCAATGGACGCTTTATCAACCCCCTTTGAGAGTAAAACTTGAATGTCTGCCTTCAGCACAGGATCGCATCCACTAGCGCCGTCCCGCACTGGTGCCACAATCCGGTCAGCATCAAACACCTGCGAACTTGTCACTCGGCTTGATTGGCGAACCAGTGCCATAGGATCATGTGAGTCGCTAGCACTTGAATCCGATGTTAATCCCGGAATATAACGGGGCGCGACCACCAGCGGAAAACGTAAACTAAACAAACCATCTTCATATTTAATGGTCTCCTGATAGCTGATTTCTACAATCAGCTCCTCTTGAGGTGCTAGGTTTGCGACTTCGGTCGTGAACATATTAGGCCGCTCTTGGCTCACTAAGCTGACACGTTTGCCTTCAGCTTTCGCTTGCTCAAAAATCTGCTTGGCATCGGCCTTAGGATGAATTTGCCCTTCGATCACTCTCTGGCCTATATGTAATCGCAACGAATCCACCGCAGCCTCATTGGGCAGCGGGAACAAATATTGCCCATTCAACACAAATTCAGTATTATTGCGAAAAACCTGTTTCACGCTCACGCGATTACTTAAGCCAGAGACTTGCATCGACACTTGTGTATCGAGCGGCAAAGATGGCACCCAAGCACCGCTCGGCTGGCGATAAAGCAACAGCCCCTGCGTAATATCATCGTAATTAATGATGTGTGACTCTGCCGTTCTGTGAGCACTATTTTGCCCGACCAATGCCGAAGCCATATTCTGTGGCACAGATAATGTGCCGGTACTATTCGGCGAAGCCAATGCCACAAAGGGAAAACCCCAACACACGGCGGCGCTGATCAGCAATACCGCTACCGCTTCACTCACTTCTTTTACCCTTTTCCCTGTGATCATCACAAAGGCTTCCTCTATTAACAAATATGAACTGATGTTGGTCGTCATTAATATGAACGACGTAAAATGGACTACTTAAATTGACCGCTAGTCAGCAGCATGCCTGGCCGTCAAGGCCAAATGAGGCTGTAGTGTTAATGTCACGCGGCGGTCGAACACATCCGATTCTCTGTCTTGGTCGGCTTTCAAAGGCGATAAAGCACCAAAGGCTTGAGTGGTCATACGCTCGGCAGTGACGCCTTGCTTAATCAGGTAGCCACGCACCTCCAGTAGACGCTGCTCAGAAAGGGCTTGGTTGTAACTCTCATCACCACGGCGGTCGGCATAACCCTTCAGCTCAAGATTGAGTTCTGGTGACAAATTCATCACCTCAGCCACATCATCTAATTGGGGCAAAAAATGCGATTCAACCTCAGAGGAACCGGTACGAAACTGTACGCTAAGCCCCAAAGCAAGTTCACTGAGCAATTGACGTTGCGCTGACAGCAACTCATCAAGCTCTTGCTGCGCCTTGGTATATTCGCTCGCCCGTTTTTCGGCGGCTTGCTGTTTTACACTCCACTCGGATAACTGGGACTCTTGCAAATGGATCTGTCTTTGCTGAACATGCAATGTGTCTGTATCGCTGACCGATTTGCCAATTAAGGTGCCTGTGAACGCACCAATAATGGCCCCCACTGGACCACCGACTAACGCCCCTACTAAGGCTCCACCACCGAGGCCAATTAGGGCTTCGGGTTGTTCATCCTCGCTTGCGTATTCGTCATCCATCGCTATACCGCTTGCATAGGCATCATTTTCTAGGGTGAGGTCTTGTCCTATCACTTGATTTTGCAGTGAAACCCGCGCCGACACACTGGCTACAGGTGCGCTTAATAAACTCAAAACCAATAGATTAATTAGTGTCTTTTTCATCATCTCATTCCTTTTTGATTATTAGCTGAGCTTGGACTCGTACCTGAAGCAATCCACTCAACACCACATCAGGTCAAACGGGTACAAAACTGAATGGGGCTATTAAACACAAGTGGAATGGCATGAGCAGGGATGGAAAATGGCAATACAACTATCAATTGTGGCAACAAAATGGCAATTGCATTTGTGGCCTTTTTTCTCGGGTAAAATCCTGTATAGTCACGAAAACTTACTCCCCCAAGTCAATAGGAATACGGCTCTATGAAGCGTATCGCCATAGTGGAAGATGAAGCGGCCATTCGTGAGAATTACAAGGACGTGCTGCAACAACACGGTTACAGCGTGCAAACCTACGCCGACAGACCATCGGCCATGCTAGCCTTTAATACCCGTTTACCGGATTTAGCCATTATCGACATCGGCTTAGGTAATGAAATTGATGGCGGCTTTATGCTATGTCAGTCATTGCGCGCCATGTCGAGCACGCTGCCGATCATCTTTTTAACCGCCCGTGACAGTGACTTTGATACTGTGTGTGGCCTGCGTTTAGGCGCCGATGATTACTTGAGCAAAGAAGTGAGTTTTCCCCATTTAACCGCACGCTTAGCCGCATTGTTTCGACGATCTGAACTTGCGGCCAGCCAAACGGCGCAGGAAAACTTGCTCGAACGTGGCCCACTGACCATTGATGCCAACCGCATGCAAGTCTATTGGAACCAGTTACCAATCGAGCTTACTGTGACCGAATTTTGGATGGTGCATGCGTTAGCCAAACATCCAGGCCATGTACGCAGTCGCCATGAATTAATGCAAGAGGCTAAAATCTTTGTCGATGACAGCACTATCACCTCCCATGTGAAACGCATTCGCAAAAAGTTTATCGCTACCGCGCCAGAGTTTGATTGTATTGATACTGTCTATGGTATGGGTTATCGCTGGGACAGCTTAGCCTGATCTATGGCTTAACCAACCTTTAAGCGCGGCGTTGAACCAGATAACCTTGGATGAATGAACTTTTAAACCCATTAATGCTGATCCCTAACTTATGACACGTTTCCCCTTTGGTCTACGCACTAAAGTCATCGGCCTTAGCCTGTTCTTGCTCTGCCTACCTTGGCTGGGGTATCAATATGTGTGGGAAATGGAAAAGTATCTTCGCCACGGCCAAGAACGCACCTTAGAAGGCACCACTCAAGCACTGGCCACCGCGCTGCACGAGCGGCCGAAATTGTTCGATGGGCAAGCGAGTTTTTTAAAGCAAGTAGAAAAAAGCCGCGATCTATACGCCTATCCACTGGCGGGGGCGATTCTACTCGACGGCAAACTCAACGAATGGCAGGAATATCAGCACAGATTTATCAAATACGGTGAGGCGCACCAAATTATGCGTGCCGATCCGAACGCTCCCCTGACCTTAAGCTTTACCCACATGGTCGGCC
Organism: Shewanella sp. DW31; assembly: GCF_015767295.1. Taxonomy (NCBI): domain Bacteria; kingdom Pseudomonadati; phylum Pseudomonadota; class Gammaproteobacteria; order Alteromonadales; family Shewanellaceae; genus Shewanella; species Shewanella sp. DW31. Next base: position 94,941 of record NZ_JADWMP020000008.1, on the reverse strand, counting down.
AATACGATGGTTATCTGTATGCTTTTTTTCAAGTCATTGATCCAACCGTGGTACTGCGGGGTAAAAATGCTCTAAGTGTCGATAGAAACGATCATCTCTCGATTGCGACACTCGCGCCCGACAATAAATTCAAACGCTATATCGTTGCCACGACTCAACCCGGCTGGATCAGCGCCTTCGAATTACCCGCTAATCCTAAGCAAACTGTGCCCGTCACACCTGAGGTACGCATCCAAGGACAATGGGCGACGACAGATGTAGGCTACAATGTAGAGCTGCGTATTCCCTTAGACATGGTCGGCAGCAAACTCGGATTTGCCATTGCCGATGTCAACGACAGCAAATACCGTGATGTGGCTGCAGTTGTCGGCACCTCGGCCTTAGATACGGTCGACAATCTCGGCACTGTGCTGGTACCATCACCGGAAATTGAAAGTATTATCAAAGGCATGAGCCACTATAGCTCACGTATTTGGGTGGTCGATAAACACGGTCGCGTACTGGCAAAATCCGGCGACATTCGCGCGAATGACAGTGTATGGACCCGCACCTTAGAAGATGAAAAGAGCACCGCGCTGTGGGATACCTTCAAGCGTGATTATCTGCATCCGCTGTACTATAAAATTCTCACAAAACCGCCCAAAGACTTTATTGATTCCTTACAAGATTCCACCGAGCTTGACGGCAGTCATATCCAAAAAGCCCTTGCGGGTCAGCAAAGTTCGACTTGGCGGTTAACCCCAGACAACAAAGCTGTGGTACTCGCCGCCGCGAGTCCCATTTGGATTGATAACAATGTGATGGGTGCCGTCGTCGCCGAAGAAACCACCCACGGAATTCGAACTCTACGTAACCGAGCGCTAGAAAAGCTCTTTAACGTGATTTTGACAATAATGAGTATGGGCACCTTGGCGCTGTTCTTCTTCGCCTCGAGTATTTCTAACCGCATTCGTAAATTGCGCGATGAAGCCGAAAATGCCATCGACAGCCAAGGCCGTGTGCGTAATCACCTCAAACCGTCGAAAGCTCGGGATGAAATTGGCGATCTGTCCCGTAGCTTCTCTAGCATTGTGGGGCGACTGGGTCAGTACACTCACTATCTAGAAAACATGTCGTCGCGCCTGTCCCATGAGTTACGTACGCCCGTGGCTGTGGTGCGTTCATCCCTTGAGCATTTAAACCTGCAGACCTTAGATAAAGACACGCAAAAATATGTCGATCGCGCCCAAGAAGGTGTCAGCCGCTTAAGTATGATTTTAAACAACATGAGCGAGGCAACACGCCTAGAGCAGAGTTTAACGCAGGCCGATATCACTAAGTTCCCACTCTCCCAAGTGGTCAGCGGTTGTATGCAAGGTTATCAAATGACCTATCCAGAACAAGGCTTTAGTGTGAAAGTGCCCGAGCAACCACTGATGATGCAAGGGGTGCCAGAATATATCGCCCAGTTAATGGACAAACTTATCGCCAACGCCATTGAGTTTTGCCATAAAGACAGTGCTATCGAAGTCACGCTCACCCAAGTGGGTAAGCAAGCAACTCTGCTTATCAGTAACTTAGGACCTGAACTGCCCATTGATATGTCGGAGCAGATTTTCGATTCCATGGTGTCGGTGCGGATTAATCAAGCCCAAGATAAACCCCACCTAGGCTTAGGTCTGTATATCGCGCGATTGGTCGCCGAGTTCCACCAAGGACAAATCCTTGCCCGTAATCGCAGCGAACATAATGGTGTGGATATCCTTGTTACCTTACCTTTAAATTAAGAACATGCGGGCTTTAAGTTAAGCGTGTTACAGCTTTTAAGCCCTGCGTCATAATCTCAGCAGCTAAAATACAGGAGGCCAATAACATGAGCCAAACTCATCACGTGCCTCCTGTCATTTATGCGGGCAGATGCTAAGATGACCGCCATAACAATCGATTAGAAATGCCAATTATTCTCCCAAATTGTTCAACCTCTTCATTCAACCTAAATGCCAAGGTAATGATCCAATGACAGATAAACATCATCAAGCCACTCAAATCGTCAGCTTAGGTCGAGACAAAAAATGGACCAAAGGCGTGATCAATCCGCCCGTCTTTCGCGCTTCGACTATCGTCTTCGAAACCATGGATGAAATGCGCCACGCCGCGAAAAATAAAACCAATGGCGAGATGTTTTATGGCCGCCGTGGCACCTCAACCCATTTTGCCTTTCAGGCCGCGATTGCCGAACTAGAAGGCGGCGTCGGTACGGCGCTGTATCCTTCTGGCGCTGCAGCGATCAGTGCGGCGCTACTATCATTTTTAAAAACGGGCGATCATCTGTTAATGGTTGATAGCGTGTATGAGCCAACGCGGGATCTGTGTACCCATATTCTCGGGGGGTTTGGTATCGAAACCACTTACTACGATCCGCTGATTGGCGCAGGCATTCGCGACCTCATTCGCCCCAATACTAAGGTTCTGTTTTTAGAGTCTCCGGGCTCAATCACCATGGAAGTGCAAGATGTACCGACCTTGTGCCGCATCGCCCACGAACATGGGTTGATCACTATGCTGGACAACACTTGGGCCTCGCCCATCAATAGCAAACCCTTTGAAATGGGTGTAGATATCTCAATTCAAGCGGCGACCAAATATATCGTCGGTCACTCGGATGTGATGATAGGCACGGCCACGGCCAACGAAAAATACTGGCCACAATTACGTGAACACAGCTATTTGATGGGACAAACCACATCGCCAGACGATGTGTACCTTGCTGCCCGCGGCCTACGTACCTTAGGCGTGCGTATGGCGCAACATGAAAAAAATGCCCTGCAAGTGGCCAACTGGTTGAAAACCCGGCCAGAAGTCGATCATCTACGTCATCCAGCGTTTGATACATGCCCTGGGCACGAATTCTTTAAACGCGACTTTAGTGCCTCCAACGGCTTGTTCTCCTTTATCTTAAAACAGGGCGATGGCGATGCGGTCACCGCACTGGTTGAAAATATGAGTCACTTTAAGATGGGCTTTTCTTGGGGCGGCTACGAGAGTTTAATCCTCGGCATTTTCGGTATTGAAAAAATCCGCTCTGCAACTCAATGGGATGCGAGCAAACCTTTGATCCGTTTACATATTGGTTTAGAAGATCCCGCTGATTTAATCGCCGATCTCAGTGCTGGGTTTGAACGTTTTAACGCTGTATTGGCGGCCAAAGCTAAGTAACGATATTTAATGTGCTAAGTGCTAGCTGAATATAAAAAAGGGGCGGAATAAATATTCCGCCCCTTCTCTTATCGATACTGACACAAATACGAATGTTTACTGCAATATCATTATGCTTATAGCAAATAAACCGCTAAACCATAAACTCTACGGCGATTAATTCGCTTTCGTTCCAATACTTAATGCAGGATCGACCCAAGCCGCAGAGCCATAAAGCGGCACTGTTGAGAGCGCATGTTTATGGCTACCATTGGTCTCTTTCGTCGAATAGGACAAATACAACAGAGTCTGATTTTGCGCATCGTAAATTCTACGCACTTTTAATGACTTAAATAAAATACTCAGGGATTCGGTGAAAATCACTTCGCCGTGTTTCCCCATGTCTATCTTCGCCAGATCGGCCGCAGTAATTGGCCCAGTTTGACGGCAACTGATCCCCATATCGGACGGATCAGCAAAATCTAAATTGGCTTCGATACGACTGATATGGCAAGTCACCCCAGGTATCTTAGGATCGTTTTTAGCATCAATAATCACATCTTTAGTGGTAAAAAGCCCTAAGCTCACCTTACCCACATCGTCACCACAACCCGCAAGCAATAAACCTACAGAGGCCGCAAACACACACTTCAACAGAGTTTTCATTCATACATCCTTTTACATTAGTGCTTATATACTAGCGCTTATATATTAATGCTTAGCGAATAATTTTTGTGCCCAGCGGGTTAATCCGGCTGTCACTGAGCCAAAGTGATCGCCGACCACGACCGGAATATCGGGATAAATACCAGCGATTTTCGCATAAATTGCTGGGCTTCGTGCCGTCCCCCCCGTCACGTAAATCACATCGGGTTTGCACTCTGCTTCAGCGGATAAATCCTCTGTTGCTGAGCGGTTTACCGCGACATTTGTTGCAGCCAAAGTTTTTGCAGCTTGCGCGAGCGCTTGGTGCATCAGGGCTTCCACTTTCGTCAGCGACGGCTCAATGGCATTTTCAAACAATTCACGACTCACACCTGCGTGCAGCGCCGCTTCGATAAAATCCAGATTAACATCAGTATTATCGGTATCTGACAGTGCAATTTTCGCACGCTCGGCTTGGCGAACCAGTTGATAGCTTAACTGCTGCTGTTGCACCTTTAACAATCGCTTCAGTAACTGTGGCTGCTCGGCTTCTTTAACCAATTCATCAATCAATTTACGGCTACTTAAGGTACTGAATTCTCGCTGGGCGCTAATATCATTCACTGCAACCGCATTCCAAAAGGTTTTACTGGGCATAGGTTTGCCATTGATCATCAAGGAACCTAAACCAAAGTGCGGCATAAAGGCATTCATTGCAAGAGCGATATCGAGATCGTTACCGCCGATCCGCTGGCCGCTGTGACCGAGGAAATCTTCACTGCGATCCGCTTTTTGTTTATGGGCGGGTCCCATTTTTACCACAGAGCAGTCCGTTGTACCGCCGCCTACGTCGACGACCAATACCGTTTTGTTGTCGGTCAAGGTCGCTTCATAATCCATCCCCGCCGCTAACGGCTCGAACAGAAAATCAACGTCAATAAAACCCGCGCGTTTTGCCGCTAAGGTCAAAATGGCTTCGGCCTGACGGTTACTCTCTTCACCGCCTATGCCTTGAAAGTTCACCGGACGACCAATAATCGCATGGGTGATCATCGCAGTGCTACCCTGTTTCACAAGGTCTTTTTCAACTAACACAGATTCGGCGCGCACTTTAATGTGCTGCATCATCAAGGTAACAATATCTTCAAACAGGGCCACTTGTTCGGGTCTAAGCCCTGTCGCGCCTAAAAAGGATTTTGGCGAACGGACATAGAATCCCTCCTCCGGCATTTCTAAATACGCGCTCACCGCCTGCTCGCCAACAAATACAGCCTGAACATCGGCATCGAGATCTAACTCATGGCGCACCATACGGGCACGACTCAATTGCGCGGCGCGCTTTTTGGCGTAATCGGCTTTTAACTCAATAGGAAGACCACGATAAACCGCCTCGGCGATCAGTTCCCTGTCCATCGCGTATAAGGTCGAAGGCAAATAAGCTGATTGCTCTGATAACGCCAATAACTGCACACCATCATCCAGCATGATCCCTACGGCGCAGTTAGCACTACCATAATCAAATCCAACAAACATACCTTTTACTCCCGCGATAAAAAAGCCGAGCAAGATAACATAGTTTGCGATAATGCCCAAGGAGTTAACACTGACGGATTTATCCTCAAGGAAGCCGCGCTTGCACAGTTTCTCAAGACTTAAATCGCAGTAACGCGAACAGAATTTAAGCTCAATCCAAGATGATCATCATAAGGTCATATTTCTGTCACACTCGTCATCAAGTTGACATATTTCCCTCGTATCTTTATCCCAGATAAATCCCAGACTGATTTTGGCGTGTACGCAATATTTATCATTGAAATTCCTTCACTTGTCGGCAGTAAATCTGATTGCACAACGGCGGATGAATGCTATTGTATATTGCGCCATGACGCTTGCTTAAAGGAGCTGTGCAGTGTCCCCGAATACCGATAAACTTTCGATTGATAAAGAACTCTCTTGGTTGTCTTTTAATGAGCGGGTATTGCAAGAAGCCTGCGATCATAATGTTCCCTTAGTGGAGCGAGTGCGCTTTTTAGGGATATTTTCCAATAACATGGATGAGTTTTTTAGGGTGCGTGTGGCTGCGGTCAGACGCTCCATTTTGCTGTCATCCCTGCAGGAAGGTCGCAGTAACAGCCGCCATTTAATGGCCAAGATCCAATCGAAAGTGATGGCATTGCAAGAAAGGTTCGATGGCATATACACGGATTTAATGCGCGAACTTGTGCGCCGTAATATTTTGTTAATCAATGAGAAACAATTAAGCGAGTTCCACAGCGACTGGCTGAAAAAGCATTTTAGAGACCATTTCAAACGCCATATCGCGCCGCTTATGGTCAATAATAATCGCGATCTGATCAAGCAAATCAACGACGACGCCACCTATTTGTGTGTGTGTTTGTTCACTAAAGCTCGCCGCCAATACGCCTTAGTCGAAGTGCCGACTAAAAATGTACCGCGGTTTATCGAACTCCCAGCCGAAAAGAGTAAAGCGAAAAAATATCTGATTTTATTAGATAACATTATTCGCCACTGCGTAGATGAACTCTTTGGTCCCTTCTTCGAGTACGATGCTATCGAAGTGTATTCGATGAAGTTAACCCGCGATGCCGATTTTGATATCACTGACGAGCTTGAACAAACCCAGCTTGAGAAAATGACCAAGGGATTGAAAAAACGTCTTACCGCCGAGCCTGTACGCTTAGTGTATGACAAAGAAATGCCTGAACACATGTTGGTGATGCTCAAAGAAAACCTGAACATCAGCTCGACTGAATGTTTGATCCCAGGCGGGCGTTACCACAGCTTTAAAGACTTTATCGCCTTCCCCAACCCGAGCCGCGACTACCTCGAAAACGAAAAACTACCGGCGCTCAATAGTGCAGGTTTTGGCCGCAGTGCCAACAGTTTCGATGCGATTCGGATGGGCGATATCATGCTCAATTATCCGTACCATAAGTTTTCCCACTTTACCGAAATGGTGCGCCAAGCGGCCTACGATCCGGCGGTGCGCTTTATTCGAATTAATTTATATCGAGTGGCGAAAAAATCCCATGTAATGCAATCGCTTATAGATGCAGTGAAGAACGGCAAACAAGTCACCGCCGTCATTGAACTCAGGGCCAGATTCGATGAGCAATCCAACATCGAATGGACCCGCATCTTGGCCGAAGCGGGCGTCAAAGTTCACCACGGTATCACCAGCTTAAAAGTGCATTCCAAGTTGTGTTTAATTGGCCGCGAAGAACAAGGGGAAATCAAACTCTATTGTCACGTCGGCTCAGGCAACTTTAACGAAGGCACGGCGCGGGTCTACACTGACTTGTCGCTATTCACCGCTAATCAAGAAATTGCCCGTGAAGTGGAGCAAGTGTTTGACTTAATTGAGCATCCGTATCGCCGCGATAATTTCCAGCATTTAATTGTGTCGCCCTACGATGCCAGACAAAAACTGAGTCACTTGATTGATAATGAAATCGTCAATGCCCAAAGCCATATGAAGGCGGCGATTACCTTAAAACTAAATAACTTACTCGATGAATCTTTGGTCCAAAAACTCTATGAGGCTTCAGCCGCTGGGGTCAAAATTAAGTTACTCATTCGCGGCATGTGCTCACTTATTCCGCAAATACCCGGGATCAGCGACAACATCGAAGTCTACAGTATCGTCGACCGATTCCTCGAACACTCGCGGGTGATGCTGTTCCACGCGGGTGGAGAGAACAAACTCTTTATCTGCTCCGCCGACTGGATGAGCCGCAACATAGATAACCGCGTTGAAGTGAGTGTGCCGATTTATGATCTGCGCCTAAAACAGATGATAATGGATATTTTATCCTTACAGTTCAATGACAACACTAAAGCACGTGTCATTAACAAGGAACAAAGTAATCCTTATCGGAATCGCGGTAACAAACGAAAAGTGCGTTCTCAAATTGCCATTTATCAATATCTGATTAATTATGAGAAGCGCCAACTGCAAGAATTTAATGCCTTACGTATGTCCACCCATGAGGGTGACGCTGAGCGAGAAGTGAAAACTCAGCCTGACATAACACCTGAGTTACGGGCCAAAGCCAGCTAATCGCTGGCTTTATATCGCTTTGATTGCCTAAGGATAATCCGATTGGTAACCACATATTCGCACACACAGTCATACGCTACGCCCAGCAATGTACTCGCAAACTCTAAATCGCGCCACTTTGTCGCCATCGATATGGGGTCGAACAGTTTTCATCTGGTCATCGCACGCGAGCAAGATGGTAGTTTGCAGATTTTACATAAAGAAAAACAACAGGTTCAGCTCGCCACTGGACTCAATGCGCAAAATATTCTCGACAATGACGCCATAGAACGTGGGCTCAATTGCCTACGGGATTTTAACCAACGATTTTCCAATCTCGACCAAGCGCAAGTGCGATTAGTCGCCACCCACACTCTGAGAATCGCCAAAAACCGCGATCAGTTTATCGAGGCGGCGCTCGCCATCATGCCCTATCCGGTGGAGGTCATTTCGGGCCATGAAGAAGCGCGTTTGATTTATAACGGTATTGCCCAAAGCCAAGTGCTAGGAAAAAGTAATTTAGTCATCGACATCGGTGGCGGTTCTACCGAAGTGGTGATCGGCCAGAAAAATACCCCAACTCAGTTATCTAGCCTGCGCTGCGGTTGTGTGAGTTTTAATGAGCGTTTCTTTATTGATGGGCTCATCACCCCAGCCTCATTTCGCGATGCCCAAAGTGCGGCCGATAAGCAGTTCGCGTCGCTCTCAAAGGAATATTTCGCGGGTGGCTGGGAACTCACCTTGGGTAGCTCAGGCACAGTAAAAGCCATCTGCGAAGCAATTCAAGAAGAGCACGGCGATGAAACCATCACGCTGCCACGACTCAAACAGCTCAAAATCAAGTTAATCAAATGTGGCCATATTAGCCAAATCCAATTTGCCAACGTCGATGATAAACGCATTCCCTTAGTGCCCGCCGGACTTGCCATTTTGATCAGCTTTTTTAGGCGCTTACCGATTCAAAAACTTGAGTTTAGCCCAGGAGCACTGCGTGAAGGCGTACTCTATGAACTGGCAAAGATTGGTCAATATCAGGATATTCGCCACCGCACCGTCGACAGTATTGCCCAGCTTTATCATATCGATATGGCCCACGCGGCTAAGGTACGCGACACTGCTATGGCCTTGTTTGAACAGGTCGCCGATGAATGGCAATTAAGGCCCCATGCGCGCTTGCTTGCCTATAGCGCGACTTTACATGAAATCGGATTACACATTAATTCAAAATCCCTGCACAAACACGGCGGTTACATTATCAGTAACAGTGACTTACCTGGGTTTAGCGAAGCATTACAGCTGGATTTAGCGCGACTTATCACCAACCACAGAAAAAAGCCTAACGAATTAATGCTCGCTGAACTCGATCCCAACCATAAGCTCACGCTCAATCGCCTACTCAGCCTGCTTAGGCTCGCTGTCTTGCTCAATCTTGGCCGTATCGCTAAGACGCTGACCTTAGATCATATTAAAGTGATCCCCGATGGACTCATGCTAGTACTACCAAGCCATAAGCGGAAAATCAGCTTGTTTATGAAAGATTTACAGCGAGAACAAAAACAAATGCTCACCCTTGGAATGAACCTGCGTTTAGTGTCTAGTCTGACTTAGCTGTTACGGCGTTAGCTCAGCCTAACGTGGCCGAGGCGAGTGTGGGTTAGCTCTGTGTGAGTGTATTTAGCGAAGGATTCGGCACTGTTCGGCGCTAAAATATTGCCCTTAATCGAGGGCCATTATCTCGCCTAAAACAAGGTTAAGTTAGCTGTCAATCTGGCTAGGTAACCGGATTTCAACAGCATAGCGGTAGACTTAATCCATGCGCCACAACAGATTAAAGTTTAAAGGATTTTTAACCCTTCACTAAAGCACAAATTCCTGCTCGCGCGTTTGCCGCTGAGTGGGAATTTCTGCTATCATCCACGGCTGACTAATCATAATTCCACGAATTTAAAGATAATCAGAGTCAAACCCTTTTTATCTCGCGATATCAGCCCCATCGCCTGCAGGTACAAGTATGATTAACCACTTTAGTGTGCTTGGTATAAAACCCAGTGCCAAAGAAGACGACATTAAAAAAGCCTATCGACGGCTGTCAAACAAATATCATCCCGACAAGTTGTTAGGCGCCTCGGAAGAGGAAAAGCAGCAAGCCGCCGTACAACTTGAACGCGTTAAAAATGCTTATGATGTGTTGTCCGATCCTAAGCGACGTAACGCGTTTATCAAAGATTTCAATAACGTCATAGTGACCGATCCCGCGAGCGCTATGCGCGAGCTGTGGGATCAATTTTATCCTTGAGCGTTTTCTAGAGTAGTGTCAAATGGTCAAAAAACTGAATATCTCACGCATTAATGAGCTAAAAAATAATGCCTACGACAATATCGAGTCCTACGACGATCCCGATACACCTAAAGCGCTAGAGCAATTTACTAGCCAAATCAAAAAGGTGTTAGAAGCCGATCCTAAGATGCTCGATACTGTGCCTGAGTACCTGCCTGTCGCGCTTTACGGTCGAATTAAGTTTCCCGCCGAAGCCAAACTCAAGTGGGCACATTGGATAAACACGGCAACTCAACCCGAGTGGGATGAGTTTAAAGTCACGATTGGCTTTAACAATGCTGATTTACCTTTAGTGTTAGCCGTGCGTGGTTACTCGGAAACCTTACTAATTGAAAGCTGCGCCGTGCTGTATTTACTTGAAACTCAAGGTAAAGCAACGCCAGCAGCAAAACATCACGACGATGAAGATGATGACAACGATTATGTTGGCACCTCAGATAACGACGACGATGATGAAGGCGAAGAGGAAGATGGCTACTACGATCACTACGATGATGAGGACCGCTAATGAACACTAGTCTCATTGAGATTACCGTCGCCGAAATTAAAGAGTTGGCGGACGTAGAGCCAAAACAAGCGAGCAAACGCTTTGAAATCATTGCAAATACCATGAGCGACGAGCAATTAGTCGAAGTTATCGAACACATGGATATCGTCACGCTGACCCAAATCAACAGTCATCATGATATCTCTTGCCCTTCGATCATGTCTGAACTCATGACCCCAGAACAAATTCGCGACATCGTCTGTCAGCAACCTTTGTACTGGGAAGAAAAAATCAAAAACAATGCCGAAGAGCTTATTCAGCATACCTTTGATTTTTTGACCTATTTAATTCGCATCCAAGATAGCGAAGAAAAGCAAACTGCGATTCTAGAATGTATAGCCGAAGATCCTGCGGGCCTCTTCTACCTGTCGATCCCTTTCATCGAAATGATGTTAGGCGAAAAGCATGAAGATGAAGACGGCTACACAGATCTCTATGATGACGAAGAAGACACTGAAACCATCGGCTACGACAGCCGCGTCGCCAGTGAAGATGCACACAGCCTCAGCATAGACGACCCACGCAGCCTAATGGCCTTGATCCACGAGCTCGCGCCCGATGTGGAAAAAGCCATTAAGAGTCTGCTGCGTAACGAAAGCTCAGGTTGGGAAATGATCATCAGTAAGTTTGTCAACGAGCTGGTTATTCAAGCCAAAGAGAAAAACCAAGTGACGGATGAATACGCTGAAGTCGATGATATGTTTAGCTTTTTGGATTAAGGAATTATTTGATGCAACTGGTACTGCGTGATGTAGATCAAGGCCCCTACCTGAGCAAGGTATTGATCCAAGGCCAAGCAGACGAAACGCTGAGCGGTGAACAGCTGTCACAAATCAAATCCAAAGCCATTTTGATGAGCCTCAAACTGGCCGATAAGTTTTACAACAAGTACAAAATGCACCTGCTTGAACAAGCGGCACACGATGTCATTGGTGTGGTGAGCCTTGGTTTGATGGAGTTATCAAACCAGAATCCGCAGCAGGCAATACGCCTGTTGATCACCGCCGATGGCGTAGTCAAATGCTTTCAAAAAGGCTGGAGCATGCTCAGCACTGTCAGCAAGCACAAACTCGTCAACGGCAAGTCACTGTACGGCGATGTCGACAAGTTCTTGCTTGAACAAGTGTCTAGCCCGCCAGATGCGGAAGAATGGTTAGGCTATGAAGCCTATCAAGATGCCCTGCTTGAACATCAACGCCAACAGTCGATAGCGGCCCTATTGGCACAGTTTTACGCGCAATCGAGCTATGATCCGCTAGATTTTCTCAATCTAGAGAGTGTATTAGCCGAAGCGGTACTGTATCGATTGTTGTTTGATGGCGCCAAAGTCAGACAGGATTTGAAAAAGCGTATCGGCAAAATCACCTTAAAAGAGGAATGGTTTACCCGTGAGCATATCGAATTGGAAACCCAGAAAGCGTTAGCAGAATTACCCGCAGAACTCGCTGAAACCATCAGTAAAGATCTCGGTAAAAACTTTGTCCCCGCCCTACTGCGTACCCTGCACTTTGCGAAAAGCTACCGCGAACTCTTACTCAGCGACGCTTCACCCGAGCGCTTAGAAAGATTCGAACATAAAGAAGGTCTCGTCGGCCTCCTTGGCTGGCCACTCTACATAGTACTTTGATCGGTCCTTTAATCAGTAGTGTGTTCAGTACGTTAACGAGTACTTAAGTCGTTTTAAAATGAGTGCTTTATTGAAAAATAAAGCACTTTTTAATGTCTTGTTTCTCTATGTCCAATCCCATCAATCAGTATTTAGGTCTCAGCTTTGAGTGTTTTTAGCTTTAAAATAAGTAACTTACAGAGATATAACTCTTCAGTTAGATAAATTCTGGAGATTCATCCCTCCTCAGATAACCCCAAATCCGAAACATACCATTTTCTATTGAATAAGGAATTGAATATTGGGCTAATTGTGCGCTTACAACATCAGAAAAGTCCGTCACTCGATCCGCCACTAATCTGCCTAGCCATTCTCTTTTGAATGGATCAACTTCTAACCACTCAATGGTTTCTGCTATTTCAAGCAACTCGTGCCACCACACAGCAGTAAAACCTGCATTAGGGTTTTCATCATAAATCAATTTGTATCGCACATGGGGAGTAAAGTCTTCAGACTCATTTAATGCCTTTTCAAGCTCGCACCACTTTGTTTTATTCATTACAGACGAAAGCTGATGCTCGTTTACATACTTCAAAACTTCAGAATTCATTTTTTAGTGTCTCAAGCGACTAAGTGAAAAACTTAATGATATAGCTTTAATAGATATATATTGCCAATAAAAACTAATTAAAATGACAGATAAAATGATGGGTAATAAATTAGGCCAGCCATTTTTAACCGTGGAGCGCTTATTGGTTTGACCTACTCATATTGGCTTGCCATCGTATTTGCTCGTCGACAGGGTGAATAGAAGCCTAGGGATTCTAAGTTTATGAACGAGAGCCATGGAGGGCGAACTGGCAGTTAAGCATGGATGTTGTTCCAGTCCATCCTAGAATGCCCGACCGCCCCATCCATGGGGCGGACGGTCGTATCGCAAATCACCACGGCTCACCTTTCGAGCATTCGCGTAACCTGTAGGTTTAAAAGGCATACGTAACATACTTTTGGACAAAACCTTGTTAGATAATTCACTCTGCTTAGTCAGATTCGGATTAGCTATTAGTAACGTCTCTGTTGACTGTAAATTAATCAACTCTCGATATTACTAGTCGGAATAGGCATAGCAGGGACATGAATCAATTCTATAAAGATTTGATTCATCTCAAGGGAAAAAAGCGCCCCAGAATAGCTGCAAACGGGGCATTGGGGATAGCGTGAATCAGTCTGATGTAGAGTGATTCACGGGCACGATTTTTAGTTAAACAACCATGAGGAAATCGATGGCTAATGCTCGACTCACCGAGCAGATTTAGTTGGTCGCTCTTTAGACGTGTTTTTTGCACTAAAGCTGACAACTACTATGCTTTTGAATTTATCAATCAACAAATATAGATTCTTCTGAAGAATCAGCATCAAGTAACATTTGAGCAAGGACTTTATCTACCCTCTTACCGTCCATATCCATAATTTCGAGTCGCCAACCTGCAACTTCAACAATATCTGTGGTTTGAGGTATTTTCCCTAATTCATACATTAAAAATCCATTTAGCGTTTGATAACGCCCATCCTCTTCATTTGGCAATTGCTTTATACCTAAAGCGTCTTTTAGGTCAAAAATAGGGATTAGACCATCTAGTAATAATGAGCCATCTTCCCTTTTTATCACCATCTGATCATTCACATCTTCCTGAAAAAACTCACCAGTCAGTGCATCCATCATATCTTGAAGCGTTACCAGCCCTTTCAAATCACCATATTCATCAACAACAAACACCATCTGCGAGCCTGTAGTACGAAAATGCTCAAGTAGCTCCATTCCAGATAAGCTGTTGGGTACAAAGTTACAATTCTTAACGAGATCCACCAATTCTAAACGTTCACCCGCGATAGACTGTGAAAGGAGTTGTTTAGCTGAAATAATACCCACCATATCATCGACATTGTTACGACAAACAGGAAATCGTGAGTGAGGAGACTGCATAACAGTTCGCAGATTTGCATCAAGAGGCAGGTTTAAGTCGAGAAATACAATATCAGACCGTGGCACCATCAAAGAAGAAATAGTACGTTCATCTAATCGAAAAACGTTTTTAACCATCGCATGTTCATTGTGCTCAATCACCCCTGCAGATGAGCCTTCCTGCAACATTGCCTGAATATCTTCCTGAGTCACATTGTCGTCAAGTCTATGCGAAAATCCCATTAGACGCATAAGAGCATGAGTTGAACCGGATAACATCCATACAAATGGTTTGGTTGCTATTGCTAGAAATACCATTGGTTTAGCCATTAGACAGGCAATACTTTCCGCACTGACTTGACCAATTCGCTTGGGAACTAACTCACCAATGACAATTGACACATAAGTGACAATGATGACCACTAGAACGGTTGAAAAGATGTTGGTTAAATCTGGACTTAGACCAAAAGTCTGAAGCCAAAGTGACAAAGGTTCGGCGAGGATGGATTCACCAAATATTCCGTTTAAGATCCCTATTGATGTTATGCCTATCTGCACAGTTGACAAGAATTGCGTTGGATCTTCTGCCAGTTTGAGTGCTGCTTTAGCAGTGCTGCTACCGCCATGAGCAAGGGCAGTTAGCCGTGACTTGCGAGCAGTCACAATGGCGATTTCCGACATAGCAAATAAGCCATTTAACACAATCAAACCAATAAGAATAAAAATTTCCATAGTCGTGGCTCTGGGTTCCGCTTTAAGTTGAACAAGAAAAAATGAATAGACAATTGATACTGAAACTCAATGAGCTCAGCTAAATATCGAAAGATAGCTTAGATACAACTCATGAAATAATCTTCTTAAATAACAAAAGAATATAACGAAAGGACCTTTCCCAGAACGGGCTTGGGGTATGATTTGAAATTCTCAGAACAAACCATCTACTACCTGCTATCAACTTTTTGATTAGCCGTGTATTTGATTGTGTAGAAAGTTGTCTTAACTCATTGAAATAAATGGAAAGACAATGCTTATTGATAATTGCTGCAACAACTGAAGTTACAGCGTATCGTCGGTGAGGGTCCATAATCCTACATAAAAAAGTGATTGTAATTCGCATATTAAACGAAAAGAGAGAGTTGTAAAGTATTAGTAATTAACATAATTAGTACGGATACTTAAGCTCTAATATTAAAAAATTATAGCTTAAGTGTATGAGTAGCGAAGACTACTTAGGTCATCAGTTGTACGGAGCACTTACGTTTTTACCTTACTTAAGCACACTAAGGTTAACAAAAATTTAAGAAAAACACCTAAATTTTAATGAAGCTCTAGTTGATTAGAATAAAACCAAAAGGCATAGTGCGCACATAGATTTTAACCGTTATCGCATTAAAGTGAATTTTTGCAAAGTGTCCTTATCCTATCTCCAATAACAGTGGCACTGAGTGAATGATCCATTTTGTAAGAGTGTAAAAATGCTATACATAAAAGTTTTGGGCAATGGATGCACAAAATGCACAAGTACAGCAGTGTTAATCACTGCTATAGCGACTAATCATGGCATCAGTATTAACTTGATTATGGAGTCAGATCCAGAAGTGATGATGGACTATAGAGTGGTGAGCTCACCAGCGGTTGTTATTAACGAAAGATTAATGCATTGGGGCTCTACTCCCCAACCATACATGGTTGAATCATGGCTAAACATTTTGCGCTGAATTGTTGCATTATCACTGCTCAATAAATCAATAAATCAATAAATCAATAAATCAATAAATCAATAAATCAATAAATCAATAATGTACTTTCTTATTTCACTCTCACTTCAACTCCCAATTAATATTCTATACATATAGAAAACAAAGAAAAATCACACATTATTATTGTTGAATTGTTACCTTATTTTCCAAAATATCTGTAAGCACAACAATACTCATTAACAAAGGCCGGTCAATATCCAAGCTTGATACGACGAGTCTACTGGTTTCAATTAAGAATGGGGCAGAAGCGCTTTAACCCAAAGCTAACGCCAAATACTAGATTTTGCTCCCGAGAATCACTTCAAAGTCTGATCAACTGTAACGGTTTATGAAATCCCTGATGGTCAGGCCTTACTTTTTGGTAGTCATTACTTTATGTATCTCAAATTATCAGACAACAAATGGCTGAACTTCAAGCTGTGGTAAACTTTGGGGCAATAGCTTTTTAGCTAAACGAACAGCAGAAGGGTTAGTTAAGATTGGCATTGTTGCACCTGTAACCTTCTAAAACAGGGATATTTTATTAGAGCCCTCAGGGAGGCTTCTTGTTAAATAAAGAGGTGATGAGTCACTGGGGAAACAATGAAAATTGATGCGTCACAACTGACAACAACTTTATTTTGCTTTTGGGCAAAAAGAAAAGCCCGCGGCTGCGGGCTTGGCGTCACTTTAAATATCAGCGGAATAAAAGGACTGGCTTAACGGTAAGTCAGCGTTGTGGTATCCGTTAACTTGTCGTTATCTTTAACGGTCAGTTCAACAGTGTGTTGTCCACGGCGGGCAAGGCGCAATACCACTTGACCGTTAGCACGGGTGCCATTGTCGAACGTCCACTTATGTTGTTTGATCACACCATCGGCATCATAGCTAGTCGAGATAAACATATCGACTAGCCATAAATTAATACGCTGAATTTGCGCAACGGGTGGTTGTTTAACATTGCCAGCAACCACTGTCAGCATTTGCGACGTGCTATGGGTTAGGCCGTCGTTATCAGTCACAGTTAGCGTGACCAAATACTCGCCGCTTTGGCTGTAACTGTGGGTCACAACCTCACCCACTGCCACAGTGTTATCACCAAAGCTCCACTCGGCTGATACGATTTGTCCATCACTGTCGGTTGAAGTGGATGTCAGTTGCACCGCTGCACCATTCACCACTTGAGTGAAACTGGCCACTGGCGCGACTTTTTCCGCTTCGAGCAAGAGTGAAATCACCACAGGATCGTGATCCGATGAGCGGTAAGCATCACTTGCGAATAAGTCTTGGATTTGAGCGGGCGTCTTAAACTCTTCGTTGTAATCCAATACACGTGGTTCGTCGGTATTGATATGCCACTGCGTCACATCCACCACTTTATCCAGCAGGGCTGCGTTCGCTAAAGCATGGTCCAACTGACCCGATTCAGCCGAGAATACATAGGAATAAGGATTTGGTTTTTCAAGTTTGGCAAACAGCTCACTAAAGCCTGCATTACCTAAGGCCGTTAATGGATCTTCCTTCGCATAGGCGTTCAAATCACCAATCAGCAGTACGCCTTGATCTGGATATTGCTCGCTAATCCATTGACCTGCAGCCGTCGCCGCACGGGTACGAGTGATATTACAGTTGCCTTGACCGTCGTTAAGATCAGGTTCGCCCGCACATTCACTGCCCTTAGATTTAAGGTGATTAACCGCAACAACCACGCCTTCTTCACTGCCGTTCACGCTAAAGGCTTGCGTCAGCATTGGACGGTTTTTACTGTCGTCAAACAGGGGCTGTTGATCGCTATCTAATGGCGAATTCGCACTGGATAAAATACGTGCAGCGCCCTGTGGCGTGACTTTATCACTGCGATAAATCAAGCCGACTGTGATGGCATCGGTGCCAATCGCATTCATGCCTGTTGGCGCGATATAAGCGTAACGTGCTTCACCCACAGCGGCATTCAAACCTGCGACTAAATCAGCAATGGCTGAATTGGCGCCAAAGCCATCGTTCTCGATTTCCATCAAACCGAATACGTCGGCACTAATGCCCACCATGGCGCTGACAATCTTCGCCTTTTGACGCTCAAACTCGCTTAAGGTATTGGCACCACGGGCGGTTGGGAAACCTGCACCTTGGCCATCACCATTGAAGTAGTTAAGCACGTTAAAGCTAGCGACTTTTAGATTACCACCATCAACCAATGTGGGCGCAACTGGGCGTGGGTTTTCCGCCACAAAGTTCACCGTTTCGATTGGCATAATGCGATACAGATTAAAGCCATAGTGCATTACACCTGTGAGCGATGTGGCTTTATCGCCTACACGCACTGTGTTTGATGCGCTCAAACCAGGAGCGGGGAATTGCACAGGATCAGGATTCTGCGCCGTTAAACCGTCATCCAGTAAAATACTGTCACGTTGGTTGGCTGCACTCACAGCTAGCGCATCCGCGCCCGGTGCAGCCACCTGCGTACCAATAAAGTGGCGCTGACTGCCTAATGAAATCTCGCCATAACGACCGAGGTTATAGACTTCATTCACCACTAAATCTTGGCTAAAACGAACACGCATGCCCTCAAAGGGCTCAAAATCATCACTGCTGTTAACTGGTAAGGTCACTAGCGCGGCCGTTGGTAACGTTTGTCCTGTAGCACACAACTTGTGATCAGATAAAGTCGTTAGTTCAGTTAAGCCTTGATATTCAGTGACTTTTGCTTTTAAACGAATACGATCGCCTGCCACATAAGCAGTGGGTGCAGTACCTGTATACACAAACACACCTTCCGAGGTTTGGGGATCGCTATCGGCTTCGTTATCGGCCATTTGTACAAAAATGCCCTTAAGACCTGCTTCTTGATTACTGACGACAACCGCCTCAACCACTAAAGTTTGACCATTGAGAGGGCTAGCAGCGCCCGCGCCTTGGAGCGCATGAATTGCTGTGGCTTCTTCGCCGCACACTAAAGAGCTTGGTGGAGGGTCGACGGGATCGGTTGGCGTACCCGCACTGAACTTACCAAGATCAGAAACATCGTCCTTAGCAAAACCTAGCCAAGTGCTAAAGCTTACTGCATCAGTACTGATAGGATCGGCAATCAGCAGATCAGGATTACGGCGCAGGGTATTATCTTGAGTGGAGAGATCACCACTGCCCCACTCGGCACCGGGATCAACACCGACTTTGCCTAAACTATCAATGACTTGATTTTGATAGGTCAGCTCAATCGCATCGTCGCCATTAAAGAAGCTGGCGCTACTCTGTTGATTTGTGACAGCAAGGATATCGGCAGAAGAGTCATTATCGGCAACCACATAAGTCGCCCCCGCCGCTAAAGAGCCCGTGAGCGCAATGGTCGTGCCGACGTTTGTGCTGCCATTAAAATAGAAGCGCAATTGGTATTGGCTTAAATCAATAGCGCCCGCGGTTGGGTTATACAGTTCGATAGCTTTATTATTGCTGCTGCCTTCGACATATTCAGAAATGATCAAATTATCCGCGCCATGGGCAAGCCCACAAACGCTGCTGATGGCTAACGCCAGCACAGTTTTAGTGTTAAACATTGAGACCCCTAAATGTATTGTTTTAATATTTGGTATTTAATTGATGCGCTTAGATGCTTCAAGGTGATGTCACCTCGAAGACTGACGATACTATAGGCGGTCAAGGTTACAAATTGGTTGCATCAAAGTTGCAACTTAAGGTGGATATTATTCGTGCGATTTAGCGATCAGAACTAGGAAGAAAGCAGTACGGGAGATGCTGGCCGAACTACACAGTGCGGCCAGAGATAAATCGAGGTTAATCAAGTAAGCAGAACAAATGGATGGCAATCATGACAATCATGACAATCATGACAATCATGACAATCATGACACAGGGTTATAATGGCTGAAGCTTTTCATCGAGTAAACTGACGAGCAGTAACTCACCTTGCAAATTCACTCTAAACTCACCGTATTTAGCTTCACTAAAATGATCGGCTTGTCCTTCTTCAAAGAAAAAGCTGTTCGATGCGAGCTTAATTTGATTACCACGGACACGAAACTGCACTCGTAGTTGATCTTTACCGAGTGCTTGGTCGGTATAAAAGTCCACAAAACGCGCCACTTTTTGCCCATCAACAGCCAGTAATAACTGCCCCTGCATTTGTTGCGGCGCTAAGGCACTACGCACATCGCGCGCAATGGCATATTCAAGCGCCATGTAATCACCCTGCATTAATGAGCGCGGATCGACCGGTGCTAATGCAAAACGCACCACTTGACCGTGATTAAGCAGTTGTTCGAATTTGAAAATGCGCCAATTCACGCCAGCGAGAATCGCAACAGTCGTGAACAGTACTATGCCCAGCGCCCATTTATGTGGGGCCGACAGTTTTCCCTTCACATTGCCCATCACATTTCCCATCACATAGTCTCCTTGGCATTTTCATTGGCAGGAAATAACCGCCACATCACTAACCTTGCCACCAACAGCAAGGCGCCTAAGCCCATCAAATAACCAGATTTAAGTAACAGAGTCGTCTCTAGGGAATAATAATACCCGCTGACAAATAACAGCGCCGACACCATTCCCATACCTTTCAACCAAGACTCGTTGCAATAATGACCAAGCAAGATCAATAGAATAGCCGTTGATAAACCCTGCATAGGTAAAGATAAACCGCTAACGATGACTAAACCGATAACACACCCTAGCGCCGCTGGTGAGCTTAGTGATTGCTGGCGCTCGCGCAAGATTGTCACCAATAAAAATCCGCAAATAGCGAAAATAATCAACAGATGAGTCAGTGTCAGCCACAGGCTTTGCTGCCAAGGGCTAAATAAGACTTCAAAAATACTGTCCATACTAAAAGCGTGCATCAACTGCAACGAAAGCAACGCGAGTGCGAAACCATAGATGAGCATCCGAGCCCTGCGATAATGACGCCCGAACTGATTGATATTTAATAACACTAGACTAATGACTACGGCAAAAAGGCTCGGGCTAAAATTGAGCAGTTCAAATTTTGCCATCAGGCCAATCACGCACCAACTTAAGCAAAAAGCGAATACAAACTGGGCTAGCCCATGGGCAATCAAGCACCACAATAACAATGTAATACCCGCCATACAGAGATACCATGTGAGGCTAAAATCATTGTTAATTAAATCAAATAATCCCCATGCCACACTGATCAAACCACTCAAACAGGCGGCAAAAGCAAATTGTTCAATAAAAATCTGTTGCCGCGGTAAAAAATACAGCCCAATCCCCAAGGCTAAATAGGTTAAGCCGATAAATAAAATGACATCTTCTTCAACATGCTCAAAAATGGCACCAAACACTGCCATCATGAAACTCAATAAAAACAACGCCGCTATCCAAGCAGCAAACGCCTGCATAGTGGCAATATACCAAGGGATATCATGGTCTTCTGGCATTTGAGCTGCACTAACATTGCCTTCGGCATACAAAGCTTGCCAGTGTTTGATTAGACTTAATTCACTCGAAGCGTCGATTGACGTAACACTATCAGTGCAGGGTCGAGTGATCATTTCGCTATCCTGTAAACCATTATTGTTGCTCATGAACATCTCCCACGCCCACGATCCCTTGAGTGACGATTCTTACAAACTGTGGTTTAAGTTTCCGGCTTAGCTCCCTCAACCAAATACTCAAACCTGTGCTTGCCAAAATGATATAAAGCCCAATAAACAAAAATCCACCTATGGGGTCATTATCCTCAAACATCAGCTTTATCAGTAACGCGGCGCCTACGGCAATCAGGCTAAAACCGCCCAAGGCCAAGGGATATATGCGTGGTAATCTATAACGAAAAATAACGAATCCGAATATCAGATGGGCAAAATAACCACAGAAGATCCCAGTGCTGAAGCTATCACGTTCAAGGAAATCGTCGAAAATAAGCCAAGTGATTAACCAAGTAAAACAACCCATAGCAAACAATGAACAGGCATATTCAAGGATTGGCGCATGCCAGCGCCCCGCGACTTTGTGGTCTAAAAGTACAAAAGCATAATAGATAAATAAATTCAAACAGATAAAGATCAGCAATTGTCCTTGAGCGCCCCAAAATAATCCCCAGAAATGGGAAAAGGAATCCAGAAATATCCCTATGCTGAGGTTTAACAATCCCACCAGCAACAGCCACAAACCATCAAATCCCGCCACCCAAGCAAAGGGTAATATAACGAATGCCCATAGCGCGAATAACTGCCAAGGATCGGCGCCCGTTTGATAGGTTTGCCCAACTAACGCTAATAAGCCACCAACTAACACACTTGCGGCCAGTAGCACGCCATTGGCGGTCGTCGCACCAAAAGTGCTGTCTTTACGATAAGAACTAACAGGGGAATAAATGTTGGCACGATAATAGAGCCAAGCAAATGCGCTGATAGCGAGTATTATCGCCACTTCAATCAGTCCAAATTTGGCAAATCGCCCCAAAGATTGCCAATTATAAGCAAAGAAAAAAATCACCCCACAGGCAAAACTTAACGCACCGAACCAGAGTAATAAATGAGCGATTAAGCGACGCCAACTCGACCCATCCGGCAAGACTGTCACCTGTCGATAAAGCTTATTCGCCTGCTCTTGCGTGATATGTCCCTGTTCAACCCAACCACACACTTGAGATTTTATCTTGCTCAATGTGAAATCTCCCTCATCCTGTTTGCGCTAGCTTACTATGACAGATTTAAAATTCGCACTTTATCGACAGCATTGAACAAATTAAATTGTGTATACTTGTAAAAAATCATTCATGCTAAAAATAACAAGGGGTGACTATGATATTGAGCCAGTTGTGTCGTCTACTCTTTTGTTTAGCCTTAAGCATTAGCGCATTTACCACGGCTATCGCCCAAGATAAAGTTCAGTCGCCAGCGATTCCCAAGTCAATTCCGACAATTCATGTCGGTGGTTATCAATTTGCTCCCTATGTTCATCAACAACAAGACGGCCGTTACACAGGTCTCACACTCGATATCATTAATGCATTAAATCAAGTACAACAAGAAGTGGTCTTTAAATTTGCCGTCACCAGTATTGAGCACAGATATAAAGCCTATTCTTTAGGTCGCTTCGACATGATGCTCTTTGAGAATCCCGCTTGGGGATGGCAAAAAATAGCGACTCAGTTTATTCCGCTACATATGATAGATGGTGAAGTCTTTATTGCACTTAAAACTAAAGCTCATAACCAAAGCTATTTCAAAAACTTAACCAACAAGTCAATTGCGTTCATCAAAGGATATCACTACCAGTTTGCCCACTTTGAAACCGATGCGAATACGCTGGCAAAGCAATTTCGTCCCTTGTTCGTCAGTCACAATAACGCCTCTATCGAAAGCATTCTGCGTGAACGCGCCGACCTAGCGCCCGTGACTAACTCTTACTTACAGTATTATTTAAAGGTTCATCCAGAAGAGAGAAAATTACTTTTAATATCAGATGAATGGGACCAAAAATACGCCAATGGCATTTTACTCAACCCCAGTTCACAGCTCGATAGCAAAAGGCTCTCACACTGGATTGAACTGCTCATCAATAATGGCAAACTCGCTGAACTCGCCGCCCAATACGGTATTCAATTAACCCCATAATTCGCTGTTTGTTTTTCAAACTCTGACGCTTCAATCGCGATGATTTATCAAGTTCTCATGAGCAATTTACGCGGCAGACAAGAGTGGCCCTAGCATAGCCAAAATACCAATGAGCAAGAAAATCAGCGCTTGCACTATGATCATCTGTCCACTATTTGGTGGACTCAGAGTGGCAATGTAAAACTGCCAAATCGCAAAGATCCCGTAGTTCATCCCGAGGAATAACAACAGGCTAAAGGCATACATCCCAGGGATCACCTTAAGTGCACAGGCTAAAAGTGCAACCGTTGAAACCACAAAAAATACCGATTGGCAGTGAAATAAGCACAGTAGCATTTGCTTGCTTTGCTGTGACACATTCGCCTTCAAGAGCGGCGCCAATAAAACCCGCTTACCATAGATTAAATGGTAGCCACAGACTCCAGCACTCAAAACAGTCGCTGCCATTATTGTTAATACCATAGTGCTCCTATTTAGTACTCATATTTGATTATCTTTGAATATCGTAAACTGAACTAAGAATTTAAAACTGAGGAGAATTTAAACCCAAGGCTTAAATACTTGACCATGTAACTAAGACCCTAAAAACTGCGGTTGAGTTTCAGCCGAGCGAAAATAAGCAACTTGGTTCTAAGCCCCTAAACCAAACAGGGCTAAAATCTATGGGAAAACCGACTCAATATGAATGACCCCATCAGCTCCTTAGTGCTTGTGCTTTAAGCAAAAAGGAGCCATCAGGCTCCTTTTCTTCACAATCCGTAAACGATTACCCTGACTAAAACCTACGATTACATAGTCGCCATAGTCCAATAATTTAAACGCTTTTGTGGATCGGCTAACAGGTTTTTACATTCTTCTTTATATTTACCCATTAACGCACCTAAGTTGCTTGACCCACCTAAGCTTTCGATTTGACGGGCTTTAGCATCGGCAACCGCTTGAGTGACCTCTGCTTCAGAGCTGTATTTCTTAGCTAAATTCTCAGACTCAATTTTAGAACTTTTTAAACGCTCACCCACGGCCTGCATTTGCGGTGCATTCATCGCCCCAATGGCTTCTGAGCTAATTTGATAGTAAGCGGCACATTCAATGGCTTCTTTACTAAACGCTTTTTCTGCTTCATCAGCCCAAACTGCAGTACTGGCACTTAAGACTAAACCACCTAATACTAACGTTTTTACCTGAGTTAACATGTTACTTTTCCTTTTAATCGCCATAAATAAACCTACTCAAGCCCTCGGTGGAGCTCAAGTTCGTAGATATAAAAATCTTGGTTACGCACAAAGCCTAAACCTTCATACAAGCCCTGCGCGCGCTGGTTTTTTTGCTGTGTTTCTAACATCAAATAACTCATATTATGCGCTTTGGCATAACTGGCGGCCTGTAGCACTAACGCCCGCCCAATACCGACACATCGGGCATGTTGAGTCACATACACATCATTGAGGATCAACATAGGGGCCAAACGTAACGATGAAAAACTGGGATACATTTGAACAAAACCTAATCCAAGCCCTTGATTATCTTTGGCTATAAATATCACCGATGAGCCATCTGACACTCTTGAATGAATAAACTGCTCCGCAGCCGCGAGATCATCCCTACGCCCATAAAACTGGCGGTACTCATTGAATAACACTGCAACCTCATGGACATGAGTCACATCTACTCGAGTTATAATGCTTGCCATGGGCCTTTCCTATTTATCATTAGAGTGTTAACGGTCGTTGTCGCAATCGAAATTGCAGACTGTTTTTCACCGTTGGCCACTCGGTATCAATAATGGAATACACCACGGTATCGCGGATCGTACCGTCCTTAAGAATCTTATGATTTCGCAATACACCATCTTGCTTAGCGCCCAGTCTTGCAATGGCTTGTCTCGAAGCTTGATTATGCCAGTGAGTACGGAACTCAACGGCAATGGCGTCTAAAGTTTCAAAAGCAAAGGTCAATAACAGCAGTTTAGCTTCAGTATTAATCCCAGTGCGCTGGGCACGTTTAGCATACCAAGTGTATCCAATCTCAAGACGGCGATTATCAGACTCCCAGTTGCAAATTCGCGTGCATCCGACGATTTCCCCTGACACTCTATCCCGCACCGCAAAGGGAAAACTCTGGCCCTGCGCTTTTTCTTCGAGCGCTTTAGCCACATAGAGCTTCATCTCAGTTGGCTCAGGGACACTGGTAAACCATAAACGCCAAAGTTGACCATCTGTGACGGCGAGACTCAATGCCGCCACATGGGACAAAGATAAGGGCTCAAGTACAATATGCTCACCACTTAAACAACCTAAGTTATCTTCACAGCCCACAGTATCGCCTCCGTTAGATGATATAAAAGTGTGTTGTAGCGCACGTTTTTATCTAGCCTAACATTAAACGAGAATAAAAAAATACCCTATTTTCAGTATGATTGGACAAATTTACCCCATTGTCGGCGGCTTAGATTACCTAAAGCTTAAGAGTGTAAAAAAATTTGAAAAAATGAGTAGAAGGTAGTTAAAACAGGTTGGAATAAATACTGCTGCGGAAGAACACGCCGTGATGGCCAATCAATATCCGAGAAATAGCCAATGACATTGCGCAGTCGCGATAAGTGATTGGTGATTGGTGATTGATGATTGATGATTGATGATTGATGATGACCAAAAGCGGCAATCGAGAGCAAAAACACCTAAACCTGTGGGCAGCATTTAGGCGTTTGTTATCTGGTGAAGTTAAAAGCTAAAGTTAAAAACCATGCACGCTGTTACTGACCCTAAACCAGCCCGCAATGCTATTACGCTGGGCCAAGGTTTTGGTCACTTCATGGGGAAAACGCTCACTGAGGAAAATCACAAAATGGCCCATTTTAGGCGCGATGCGCTCAATCTCAATATCGGCTTCATCATAGATAATCAACTCACCACAATCTGCCGCTTTCCAATCAGGATTTAAGAAAAACACTGTGGTTAAAATACGATTTTGGCTGCCCTTAAGTGCATCAACATGTTTTTTATAAAAGGCCCCAGGCTGATATACCGCATAGTGGCTTTCATAATCGAATAAGCCCATAAACAAGCGACGATTCAAGCCATTTTTGAGTTGTGTCATCAACTCAAGATACTGGGCATCGGGCTCATTTTGCTCTTCTAGCCACTGTATTCTGTCACGGCGAATGTCTGGATTTAAGTGCTGTTCAGAACCTCGACCGATAGAGGCAGCTTTTAATTCATATATTTCAGTTGATTGAATTTTTTCCAATAGTACTTGGCTAATACAGGAAGGAACTAAGTCAGATAAAAAGATATAGCCTTTGTCTACCAAGGCATCAGCGATCACGTCCAGCATTGCTTCACTTAATTGCGAAACCATTATGCTACATCCAAAAAAGGGCTACGCTTTTGCTGTACTCAAGGGCTCAAGGAGGGATTAAGTGAGCCTGATTTTCGAGGGGCGTCGATAAGAGATATGATTGCCATATCTCAACGATAAATTTTGCGAAATTCTAGAATAAAGAAGACGGAATTACAATAAAATAAAAACCTATATAAACAATACGTTAAGGTTAACCAAACAGTTCAACAGGCGCATCATGATCACTAAGCTGCAAACAACGCTCAAAGTGTAATCCAAGTTTGTTTAGCAAAGCTTTTGAAGCACCATTATGGCTGCTAACAATCGCGACAATACGCGCTATTCCTAGGCTTTTGCCTAAGTCCATAGAAGCTTTAGCCGCTTCGAATGCATAGCCCTTGCCCCAATATTGCGGCAAAAAAGCATAACCTATATCGACATTGTCCAGTGTCGGCCGTTTGATTAAACCGCAGATGCCAATGGTGAATCCATTCTCGGCGAGCACTACAGCATAAAAACCAAAACCGCACTCGGCATAACTTTTCATCGGTCCATTGACGATATAATCCTTAGCCTGCACAAGTGTGCGTACTCCTCTATCCCCGATATTCTCTATAAAGCCTTGGCTATTGAGCAAGACTAACATAAAAGAAGCGTCGGCTGGGATTAACTGCCGCAGGATGAGTCTAGGAGTACGCGCAACTTGCATAGAATTTCTCCACTAAAAAAAGAGGCGGATTTATAAATAACGGACGTACTGACTGCCGTCCTTTTGCGGTTTCTTAGGAGCAGTAACGGCTGGCGTACCCACATACAAAAAGCCGACGATTTGATCGTGTGGCTCAAGACCTAAAGCAACATTCACATTCGCATCAAAGGCAAAATCCCCTGTACGCCACACTGCCCCTAAACCTAAGGCGAAGGCAGCCTGCTGCATTGCCATCGTCGCGCAGCCCGCTGCAATGAGCTGTTCAAGCACGGGGACTTTAGGATGTTGCTGCGTTTTTGCCACGACAGTAATTACCATAGGCGCACGCATTGGCATACCCTTAGCTTTATTGACAAAATCCTCATCGGCGCCGCTCGCTTTCGCTGCCTCAACAAAGATATCAGCCAAGGTATCTAACCCTTTTCCTACGGCAATAATAAATTCCCATGGCGCTAGGGCGCTATGATCTGGCACACGAATGGCAGCATCTAAGATGATTTTTAATTGACTTGCATCTGGAGCAGGAGCAGTTAATCGTGGGGTTGATTGGCGAGTGAGTAAAAGTTCAATAGCGTCCAAGTTCTTATCCTAGTTCGATATAAATTGCGCTCAAGCATAGCAAATTGCTGACAAAGAGGCATAAAAAAATCCCACCGCTTGAGTGGGATTTAACTTGTTGAGTGCACTTAACAATCGAGTGGGCTTCAAAATTAAATGCGCTTGAAAATCCGATGCCGTTAACAATTGGGCCCGCTTGAGAAAGACTTACTTAATCCCACAGCGCTTTGCGATGAAATAATCTAGGCTAGTGTAACGACCACCGCCTAAGGTAAAAAGCGCCAGCAACATAATAAAATAGGTGATCGCAAACTCAATCCCATTATTAAGCACAGCTAAGTTACCTGAGCTAGTCAGCCAGTCATAGTTACCGTGCTCCTGCAATATTTCTTTGGCTTTCGCCAGTTTATCCCCTGCCTCAAGCACTCTGTCATTCGTAAGCCAAGAACTACCATCGGCAATCGCTAACCAACCATTTGGCCAATGCACAGTCAATGCGGCGACCAACATAGTGACCATTAAAGGGATAGAAATCAGTCGCGTCGCGAGCCCAAGCAGTAACAAGATAGCGCCAAAGAACTCAGTTCCCGCCGCCAATCCTGCCATTAACGCCGGCATTGGCAGACCTAAGCCCCAATCGGGATTGGCAAACCAAGCAACCGTATCTTCAAAGTGAGCGAGCTTGTTATAGCCTGCTTGCATTAACACAGGTGCAAGGTAAATCCTAAGGGCTAATGGTGCTAAGCCTTCGAAATAGCGGCTCATATTGAGCAGTTTCTGGTAAAGGGATACGAGTGGCATAAGGTCTCTATTTAGTCGTTAGTAGGCTGATTTATTGGCTTGCAGGAATAGACCCTAGCAAGGCAATAAATCTTTCATGGCCTAGGCTTCTTTTTCAATCGCTTCCTGATTCAGTTCCTTGAGATCTTGAATGAGTCCACCTAACTTTTTATAAAAATGCTTAGACTGCTGTTCCGATAAGCTCGCATTCATCGCCAACAACAAAGTCCCAAATGCCTCAGTATTTTTACGTAAAAACACTTTATGTTGCTCTGACTTAAGCTCATCGGGCTGCGTCATCAGCAAGGTCAAACGCTCGGTTAATAATGCTTTATCGGCACGCTGACCCAGTGCAACCTCAAACTGGCGTAACCATTCGTGCCTGTACTCAAGCCACATATCTAAGGTGGATAAACGCTGTTGATTATATTGGTGAATAAGCACTTTTTGCTCCGCAGTTACACTTCCAAGCCAATCATCAAATTGGGTTTGAAGGTTTTCATCGGCATCTTTTTGTAACTGTTCAGGGGTTTTTCCCGCAAATTCTTTAACGAGCTCCTGCTCTTCCTCCCGTAATTTTGTGAGGATCTGCTTCACCTGTTCATCGGACAAAGACATTATGATAGGTAGAAGCTCGGGCAAGGCGAACTCAAACAATCGAAACCAATGCCGCTTAGCAATATTCACATGATCTGCCCATAGCACTGGCGTTAACGTATTGGTTTTTATGAGGCCTTCGACTTCGGTCAATTGCACCACATAATGTGCTAACTCTTTGGATTGATGCCAAATGACAAATTTTTCAATGAGGGCATCAAATGCCTTTTGCTGAGATTTATCTAAGGTAACATAATCCTCTTGCTCCCAGCCGATGGCCCAGTCGAGGAAATGGTAACTGAATTTAGTGGAGCAGGCGCTTAAGCCTAAGAGACACACAAGTAGCATCACGCCTTTTTTCATACTGAATAATCCATCCTAGAATTGTTGCTAATAAGACGCTTGAGACTATATAAAGTTGCTTTTTATATCAAACAAGTTTGTCTAATAAAGGTTTTCAGTATGTTCTACCCGCATGTCCCACCAATCGCGCGGTCAATGCCATAAGGGAATGAACCATTATCATCAGATGGAAACTAAGCACACGCAATAATGACTATTTGGGGGTGATCAGCGGCCAGAAGCAATCAAACCAAGCAAGGTAGTCGGCGCTACGACTGGGTTCTGTTTGCGCTGCCATCAATAATGCCCAGTAGCAAGCAAATACCCAATACATGTCAATGGCAGCAGGCACTGCCGTGACGGCTTGTGCAGTAACATAAGGATGTCCACTCAGATACTGTTTCACCAACACACTTTGCTGATAGGGCGTTAACGCATGTGTCGCTAACACTACAGCTAACTCACACAGTGGATGCGACGCCGTCGCATACTCAAAATCGATACAACACAAGCGGTTATTTTTGAGTAACAAATTATGGGGATTAAGATCGCGATGGCAAAACTGCGGCTTTATTATGCAGGCTGCTAACTCATCACACCAATGTTTGATTTCGATTTGAATTGCAAGCAGCTTAGCCACCCGCTCATTCCAATCGTGAGTATTGCTATCACCAATATCTCTACCCTGCTTCAATGGCACAACACGCCTTAATACTGGCTCACTAAATGTTACAGAAGCCTGATAGGCAAGCATTTGCTGGTGATATTCCTGCCACTGCTCAGTGATGCTAATAGCATAAGGCCCTGTAGGCAGATCGCGTAATTGCAGCAATAACGCCAATAGCAAACAATGGGCTTGGTTAGGGTGCGTTTCTTGTTCTGCTGCCGGATACTGTAAATAATTAAACGTCGATTGTCCCAACACAAAATCAGCTGCACTCGTTTGGCGTTCTAACGCTGGCCAGTGAATTAAGAACTCGTTTTCAATATCGTCACTTTCAATAAAATCACTGAGGTAATAACGCTCATCTTCGCTCACCCACAACAGTTCAGGAGCAAGTTTAGCTTGAGCCAATTGCTGCCAGTAAAAACGCTCCTGCTGGCGGTTGCAAAAACTGTCCGCCGCATCGGCATTCACCCGCAGCACATAACTGCCTGTGGGCGTAGTAATTTTATAATTATGATTACTTAAGCCGCCCGCAAGCTCATGAATACTTAACACGTTAACTAGCCCAGCACTTTTGAGTATGGGGTAAAGTGCTTTGAATGGCTCGCCCACTGAGCGTTGCATCGAGGCGTTTATATCGAGCATTAACTAAGTAACTTCAAGGTATTAGCTTCACGGGCGTCGGCTAACGCGGTTCGCCACAGGAAATACCCCACGACCGCCAGACCCACATAAAGCACGAATAACAAGGATGTCAGCATCAAGCCTTTGCTGAGATAAAGGTAAATCGACACTATGTCGATAACCACCCAATAAAGCCAATTCTCAAGTACCTTTTTTGCCACTAAATAAGTCGTCATCACGGCGAAACAGGTTGTCGCCGCATCTAGATACGGGAATGCGGCTTGGGTATACGTCGCCATACCATGACCAACCAAAAGCGAAATCACGCCCGTCGCTGCGATCAACTTTAAATGGGTTTTCAATGGCCAAGTGGTCACTTTTACGCCTTGATGCTTATCACCACCTTGGGTCCAGAGCCAATATCCATAGAGCGCCATCGCCATGTAATACACGTTAAGCACAGACTCCATCAGTAGCGACACCTTCCAAAACAACACAGTGTAAATGGCGGTACTGGCAAAGGCCGCCGCCCAGCACCAGACGCTCGCCTTCATAGCCAGCAGTAAATATGCCATCGCCAACAATACCGCGAGGGCTTCCCATACGGTCATCACATGGACTTCACCAAAGGCCGTATTAACGCTCTCGACCAAGGTTAACCATAAATCTGTCATAGTGTTGTTCTCATTGCCTATTTGTCGCTTACATGGCGGTCAATCATTATTCGCTGTGGGCTAAATTCAGCTCACCACCGATAAACTTACACACAAATACCGCCTTGCCCCACTTCTCATGGGCAGCTTGCATCTCGGTCGCCAGCATAGTCATCACATCTAAATAATCGCCGCACACTTGAGTTGCCATCGCATTAGTCACACGCTCGATATTGGGATAGCTATCCACGCGGCCAATAAACCACTTGATAGGATCGAGGTAATTTTCATTAAAGGGATACATGCTAATTTCTGCGGTCAGTTTCATTTTAATTCCTTGATATTCTGAAGTAAGGCTGTAGCCCAAATACTGGGCTACAGTTCAGTTAACACTTAAATGATTATGCTCACTTTAAAATGAGCTATTACATAAACTTAACGTTAAAGGTTACGCCAATCTGACGCGGATCGCCGTAACGAATATATTGCTTTTCCGCCCAACCGTTATCTGGCTCATTGCCAAAATAGAAACCACGCACACCGTATTCCTCATTAAACAGATTGCGTCCCCATAAATATGCCGACCATGCGCTCGCCTCATAACCTACACGGGCATTGACGATAGTGTAGGGTTCAGAGCGGGATTCATTGCTGTCTGAATAATAGAATTCACTCTTACCGCTAAGATTCAGGTTAGCAAACCAACCCGAATTGGCACGATAAGTCCCGCCAAGGCTGTAGGTAACATGTGGAGAATGGGCTAGATCGCGGCCAGTTAAATCCACCTCAGTGCCATATTTGTCCTGATACTGGTAGTCACCGTAGGCCGTTTCTAACCAACCTAAGCTTGAGTAAACTTGCAGATTATCCGTGGCATACCAGGTTGCATCTAACTCAGCGCCATAGTTATTCGAACTGCCTGCATTTTCAGTGAACAAGATAAAACGCTGTGGTTTATCGGGATCTTGCTGTGATGCAGCCACCTGTTGATCTTGTCTGTCCATATAGAACAGCGCCAAATTAGTATCGATAAGTCCCGCTAACCAATGGGATTTAAGGCCGATTTCATAGTTATAGAGCGTCTCAGTACTAAACTCTTTTTTATCGTTCAACTCGACGGGCAAAGTCATGTTAAAACCGCCCGCCTTGTAACCGCGCGCAACACGGACATAAGCGTTGTGCGAGTCGTTCAGCACTTTACTCACAGCAATATGACCGCCCCACATGGTTTCGCTCGGGTCGAAATTATCGTTATTCGTATCAGAGTAATGGCTGTTGCGGCGCTCTAAACGTAGCCCCACAGATAAAGCATAATTTGAGCCCAAATCCGTATCGAGCTGACCAAACAGTGCATAGTTTGTCGCCTCATACTCTGAGTCTAAGACTTCATCCGGCGAAGCATTGTATTCAGAATACAATTGGTTATCTTCTTTCAGATTCATGGCATACACACCAAGCAACCAATCAGTACTCTCTGCAAAAATACGGCCCTGCTCGGTAGAACTTAGGCGAAACTCTTGCGACGCGGTTTTACGCTGACCCGTTTTATCCCAAAAATAATCGTATTGACACGGCGCCAGATTGCCATTGTCATCATTGCATTGCTTAGAGGCCCAATATTCTGAGTTAGCCCAATCGCCATCGTAACTGTAATGGTGATCGGTATTGGCAAAAGAGGTTAACGAAGTTAATTCGAAGTTTTCTGCGCCAGAATAGGTCGCTTTAAAACCCGCGCCTGTGGTGCGTTGGCTATCAACACCCGGTTGATCCGATGTTGTCTGGGTTGGTGAATTGGTTAAACTCCACACATCATAGCCATTATCGAAATCGGCATGCAGCACAGTTAAATCAAACTGCAAATCATCAGTCGCATACCAGCGCAGCTTAGCGCGGCCGCTGAATTCATCGCGACCATTGGTATCATCACGGTCTAAATACAGATTATCGTGGTAACCATTTTGCTGATGTTGCTGCATTGACACACGATAAAGCAGCTTGCCAGAATCCGTTAATGGGCCAGAACTGAAACCGCTAAAAGTGCGCAAATCATCATCGCCTAACGACACTTCGCCGCCATGCTCAAACACATCAGTTGGATCGTTACTCTTCAGATAAATCAATCCCGCTAAGGCATTCGCGCCGTAACGCGTCCCCTGCGGTCCACGAAGCACTTCGACCTGCTGTAAATCGTACATGCTCGACACCATACCAATACCGGATAAATCGATATCATCTATGATGTAACCCACGGAAGAATTAGGTGCGCCTTGGTATTGTTCCTGCTCTCCTACACCGCGAATTTGAAAATATTTCGGCCGCGAGCTTCCACCTGACCAGTTAAAATTGGCGATAGAATTAAGCAGATCTTCAAAGTGTTGCGCACTTTCATCTTGAATTTTTTGACTGTCGATAACGGTAATGCTGGAGGGCATTTTTTCTAAGCTTGAACTGCGAAAATCCGCCGTCACCACTATGACTTCCATCTCAGTGCTGGGATCGGGTTTATCGATAGCATCGGTTTGTGCAAATGCAGCAGTGCTCAGCGCTGCAGCGATGGCTAACGCCAGCGGCGCTCGGGCTAAAAATAAGCTTGGCGATACGGTTGAAAATGGAGATTGATGGTTTGACGTTTTACGGTTTGACATAGGACCTCAAATATAATGTTTGAGATCCGGCAACGAATAAGCGATTCAGAAGTGTGCTGTTGATTGGCCCATTCCTACGCCGGTATTAGCCGGATCAGGTTCTAAGGGTTCGTCAGATGACATCTCAGTTTGCAGCCGTTAACGTTAAAATCAGAGTAACATTAATGCACAACAAACACCCCTTGGCGGCGCCTAGTATACATGACAGAAATAAAAAGTGGGCACTCTTATCTCTGCGATTCAATTAAATGTCGCGAAAACCACTGCCCTTCAGTTCGTATGATGAAAATATCTTTAGTAGCCGCCTAAATCCTTTCGTCCATTTGACCGCCTATCATGATAATGCTATAGAAGGTCGCAATTTCGAACACAGTAAGAGGATCATAGTCGATGCAGCTAAAACCTTTATCGAAAGGACGTTATAGCCAGCGATGGGAGCAAGACTATCCACTTATTGAAGCGGTTGTACTTAGCTGTATCAGCGAAATAAAAATGCTCAAAAAAGGCGCTCACCTCATGACGCAGGGGGAAGCGATGGCATCACTTGTATTGGTGAAGCAAGGTCGCGTATCACTCGGCCATACCGCGAGAAATGGTCGGTGTTTTCAATTAGGTACTATTGATTGTGATTCACAGCTGTTTGGCGAAATGGAGTTCTTCACCCAGTACCATTGTCAACTAGACATTATTGCCAGTGAACCCTTAGAAATCATGTTGATTAGCGCTGAAAAACTGCAAGATTGCCTCGGTCAACACCCTCAACTCGCGCTATTTTTCGCTAGTGCAATTGCGATTGACTACCAAGACACAGTGGATATTTTTACTCGGCGACTGCTCTATCCCATCAGTTATAACGTGGCATTTGATATTTACCATGAATACTTAAATGACTTGCCCGTAGATGGCTTTAGTAAACGTTATTTAGAGGCTGAACGATTTGGCACTACCGACCGAGTCTACCGTCGGGCGCTACAAAATCTTGAGGAACGAGGCTTAATTGAGCGGAAAAAAGATGGCATTCGGATTTGTAATCTCAACGCACTCAAGAAATTTGTTGAAGCAGGTATATAACCGCTTTCAACATAACCCACACTCGACTTAATTTAACAACCGAGTGTGGGATGCATGCACAGGTAAATTAACTTACCGATGGCGAGTGTTGTTCCATAGCCGATTTCATCCGACTTGAAACGATCAATAGCATAAATATCGCTGCGTAAAGCAGAGGTATCACATACATCACTGTTTGTAATCCGATAATACGTTCAAAGAAAGAACTGATGGCTGGGCTAAACATCGCCCCTGCACTTCCGCTAATAAGAATATATGACACATTTTTGCTGCTAGCTTTTTTTACAAAAGACACGCCATAAGCAATAAATGCATTATAAAGAGCAGCACACACAAAACCATAACCATAGGTTAAATAAGCTATCCAATTAAGATTATTAGTACTGACAATGGCAGCGGTGATCACCATAGCTAAAGCAATAATACCGACTAAGAAATGGTGAATTTTTACACGAGTCACAATCACAGTCGAAATTAACGCCCCAACTAGCGCAGCGGACCAATACTGGGTAATAATATTACCGGCATCTTCAAACGGAATATCAAATTTTTGTTTTACAAATAAAGGTGCCCAAGTTAAAAAAGTATATAAAGCCAGCATTCCTAAAAATAAACCAATACCTCCACTAATAATGCCGAGATTCCATTCAGACTGTTGTTTCTCTTGTGTTGTAGAAGATTGCTCACAAATAGAGAAATGAGTGAACAAGGTAATAATGACTGTACCGAACGCCACTAAACCTACGGCTAAAT
Source organism: Shewanella sp. DW31 (assembly GCF_015767295.1). Classification (NCBI taxonomy): domain Bacteria; kingdom Pseudomonadati; phylum Pseudomonadota; class Gammaproteobacteria; order Alteromonadales; family Shewanellaceae; genus Shewanella; species Shewanella sp. DW31. Next base: position 58,530 of record NZ_JADWMP020000008.1, on the reverse strand, counting down.
AGCTATAACTCCATGATAATGAACTTGTTAATGCATAAGTCGTTATTAATGGAAAAATAACGCCTGCAATATTAAACGTTGCATCTTGCACCACTAACATTGTGCTTTGTAATTTCTCTTGCCACACAGACACCACAATCGTACCAGCAATACATAGACCGATACCGCCACAAAAACCAATTAAGGTCATTGCTACCATCACAACTTGTAGAGAACTGGTTAGATGTAAAGCCAGAGCAGAAAGAGCAACCAGACTGTAACTTATCAAGGTCATTCTTTTGATACCCATTTTTTCAATAAAGAAAAATGCTGCAATCGTCCCCGCGAGTGCACCACCATTGAGCAATGAAAAGATTGATGCAACTTCGTTAACATTAGCGGCAAATTTCTCAGCTATGGGTTCAATCAACATCCCAAATTGGGTCGCAAAGCCCGCCATAATAAAATTGGCGAGAAAACTGATGGCTGTTAAAGTAATTTTATTATTCATTATGTCATTCCATAAGTGAAATGCTAAGGGTTCAAAGGATGGCTTTAAACCTAATTGAGGGCGGTTTCTAACGCGAGCTCGATCATATTATTAAAAGAGAGTTGGCGTTCTTCGGCCGTTGTTTCTTCACCGGTTAAACAATGATCCGATACCGTTAAAATGGCTAATGATTCGATACCTTGTTGGTGTGACAATCCATAAAGCCCCGCCACTTCCATATCAATACCTAATACCCCAAAACGTTCAAGTGCAGGGATCATATCTTCATCGGGATCGTAATAAAGATCACCACTAAAGATATTGCCAACTTTTACACTAATGCCTTTCTCATTCGCTGTGGTATAGGCTTTATGCAATAAAGAAAAGGTCGCAGAAGTTGCCATTTGGTAGCCGCTACTACGCTTAGCGTTAGTAGGTGAATCCGTGCCTGCGGCTTGGGCTAAAATAACATCTCGCATTTGTACATGTTTTTGTGTTGCACCTAAACTGCCAATACGAATAATGCGTTTCACGCCAAAATAATTAATCAGCTCATGGCCATAGAGCACCATAGATGAAATACCCATACCATGCCCCATAACGGAAATGCGTTGTCCTTGGTAAAAGCCCGTGTAACCAAGCATATTGCGAACATTCGTGACTTCTACGGCATCGGTGAGATAGGTTTCAGCGATATATTTAGCACGGAGTGGATCACCCGGCATAATAACAGTTTCAGCAAAATCAGTAGGTTGAGCATTAATATGAGCAGTCATCTTTCTATCCTCATGTGGTAATATGCTGATAGTAGTGCTCAATCACTGAATGTATTTAGGACTAAAGTCCGGATTTCACCTTGCCGTAAACCTTTTTGCTTAAAAATGGGTAATTTATCGCAACTTTCAAGGTCAAAAAGACGAAAGCTTATAACATTTGAATGACCTTAAGATCACTAAAAGTTGATGTAAAACGAATAAAAAGGCTTACTCCTTAAAAGAAGTAAGCCTTTTTAGAACGGGTTTAATATCAAAAAATCAATTAAACACGGAATAAACTAAACAGAAGTAAACTCAAGCTTAGTTTGAAAAGGTTTCACGCACGTATACATCAAATTTAACCACTTGGGCATTAGGTGCAACAGCGCCGACTTGCAATTGCTGTTTGCCGTGTAATTTTACCGATTTCCAGCTGGTCGCTTCATCTTCGATAGTAAAGCCGCTGGCATCGTACCAAGTGAATTTATATTGCACACGCATATCGGAAGAGGATTTGCTAACAATCAACGCTGAGCCCTGCACTAAATCACCGACTCGGCGTGCATCCACACTCTGTACCGCAATGTCTCTGGCAAAGCTGGAATTATCGACGCGGGTTTCACCCAGTGAGCTCACTGAAATCCCTGCGGTATGTGAGGCACAAGCACCTAAGGTAAGCGCTGCGGCCAGTAATAACCCTGTATAAACTTGTTTCATATATTTCTCCTAGTCACGCCACAAAATACGCAGCTAGCGCATCATTTCCTATTAAACGATAAACTAATCGAACAGTGCTGAACTCATGCTTAATAACATAGGCTAAATAAAGCATTCTCAATCTAAAATAGTGAATCAGTCATGCTTCATCAATCTAAACTTAATCAGATTAATCAATCAAAAAATGTGCCCGTGCCGTAGCAATAAGCTGCTTACGATTGGTTTGCCAACAATCAATATTCACGTTAGCGACTCGTCGACCCTGACGGGTAATACGACACTCAGCAAAACTATCCTTGTGCAGACCTGCACGTAAATAGTCGATTGAAAAATCAACGACTTTAGGCACCTTTGCTGTTTGCATAAATACCATTAACTGCACTATCGCTGACATTTCCATAAAGCCCGCAATCACACCACCATGAATGGCGGGCAACACAGGATTACCGATATTGTCATCTTTAGCGGGCAATTTAAAAATCAGTTCATCACCAAAACGCTCCACCTTCATGCCAATAAATTTGGCATAGGGAACGTGCTCAAGTAAATGGCCAAAATCATTAAGTTCAGTGGCGCGTTTAACTATCCCTTGCACATCAATAGGCGCTTTAACCTGTGCGTTTTGAGTTGTACTGGCTGCATCTAGTATCGAATTATTTGCGCTCATCACTCTCTCCTATCGCAGGCACGGCTTCACCCATTAACGCTTGCCTAAAGGCATCACCGACCATTTCAGGGCTGATCCGCATAAAAGAGCCGACGGCATGGGCGATGGGATCGTCAATACTGTCTTGGTAAGCAATTGCACGGGTAAAGGCAATATTAGAAGACAACTTGTAGCATTCTGCGAAACCAAATACAGGCTTATGGGGCTGAGCGGGCTTCATGTAGTCCACCCGTAAATCGAGCGTGGGTGAGATTTCTAACAATTTGAATTTATGGAAAATTGCGCTCACGACTGCACTGCCACAGGCAGTATCCATTAAGGTAGTGATCACTCCACCATGGATAACGCCCGTATCGGGATAACCAATTAATTCAGTGCTGTAGGGCAACTCAATCAACACATGGTGCTCACTCGCCTCCAATACGGTTAAACCGAGACGGCGACACTGAGCGAGTTGATCCACAAACCGCTGCGCCATTTGGGTCAGCGGGAAAAAATCCGAATTGACCTTCATTTTCCTTGGCTCAACATGGGCCCCAGAGGCTCCCCGCCCACAAGGTGGAAATGAATATGATAGACTTCTTGTCCACCATGTTGATTGCAGTTCATGATCAGTCGGTAGCCATCTTTAGCGATACCCGCTTCCGCCGCCAATTTAGCCGCAACCGTCATCATACGGCCAAGCACAGGCTCATCAGAGGCTTTCATCTCATTAGCCGTTGGGATCAAGTGATTCGGCACAATCAAAATATGCGTTGGCGCCTTAGGGGAAATGTCTCTAAAGGCAGTCACAAGTTCATCTTGATACAGAATATCCGCGGGAATTTCGCGACGAATAATTTTGCTGAAAATCGTTTCTTCGGCCATGGGGCGTCCTCCTTGGGTTAGTTGGCATAGTATACTAGCAATTCAATACTTTGTGTCTGCAGATATTTTGCTTTTCATTTGCCAGTTGCAGGCATTTTTGGCAGCATGGCCACCATTAAAATACTCAGGTTTTGCAGGATAAATATGATCCATTACCAGATAATCCCCGTCGATCCGAAAGCCCATTTATTCGCTGTCACTATGACATTATCACAACCCAAGTCAGTGCAGGTCTTTAGCCTACCCGCTTGGCTGCCCGGCAGTTACATGGTGCGCGACTTTGCCAAAAATATCATTGAACTCAAGGCAAAAGATGCACAAGGCCAAACGCTTAAGCCCACCCAACTAGATAAGCAAACTTGGTCGGTTGATAATAATAGCAGCGAAATTATTCTGACTTATCAAGTGTATGCTTGGGATCTGTCGGTGCGCACCGCGCATTTGGACACGACCCACGGCTTCTTTAATGGCAGTAGCGTATTTTTATCTGCCCATGGTTTTGAAGACACTTTACACACCGTCTCTATAGAGCCACCAACAGAGCCAACATCAAGTGACTGGCGCCTTGCTACCAGCATGACTCGCACCAGTGGTGACGATTTTGCCTTCGGCCAATTTTCAGCTAAAAGCTATGACGAGCTCATCGATCATCCGGTGGAAATGGGCTTATTCACCTTAGGGAGTTTTGATGCCTGTGGCGTGCAGCATGATATCGTACTCAATGGTCGCCACCGTGCTTGCATGCCAAGGCTCTGCCAAGATTTAAAGACCATTTGTGAGTATCAGATTAACTTCTTTGGTACGCCTACACCGTTTAAACGTTATTTGTTTATGACCTCAGTATTAGACAATGGCTTTGGCGGTTTAGAGCACAGAGCTTCTACTGCATTAATGTGTTCACGCAAAGACTTACCACTGTCGCTCGATGCGCCAGTCAATAACGACTATCGCACTTATTTATCCCTGTGCAGCCACGAGTATTTCCACAGCTGGAACGTTAAGCGCATTAAGCCTGAATGCTTTTTACCCTATAAACTTGAGGCAGAAACCTATACGCCACAATTATGGGCCTATGAAGGCATCACCTCCTATTACGATGACTTTCTTACCTATCGTGCAGGTCTGGTAGATGAACAAAGCTATTTAGATATGCTGAGTGAGACCTTCACCCGTGTCTATCGCAGCCAGGGACGCTTTAAACAAAGTGTTAAGGACTCAAGCTTTAATGCTTGGACTAAGTTCTACAAGCAGGATGAAAACGCACAAAATGCCATCATCAGTTATTACACCAAAGGGGCTCTGTTTGCGCTGTATTTAGATTTAACCCTGCGCAGCGAAACCCAGGGCAAATACAATCTCGACCATGTTATGCAGATTTTATGGCAGGAATATGCTCTGCAAGATAAAGGCACCACAGATACTTGCCATCAAGCCATCGTGGAACGACTCCTTGGTCGTGATTGCCAAGATCTGTTTGCCTACTTAGATAGTACGGACGATATTCCGTTAGCGGCTTTACTCGCCGAATTTGGGGTCAACTTGAGTCTTCGATCCAGTCAAGGTGCGCAAGATGTGGGCGGCGGGCAAGCGAAAGGTTATGAGATTGCATTCGGCGCGAAAACCCAAGCAGCACCTATAGGATTAAAAATCGTGACTGTCACCCAAGGTAGCCCTGCACACCTTGCAGGGTTAAGTGCAGGTGATGTGTTAATTGCCGCGGATAACCTACAAGTCACAGGACAATTTGAGGCGCAGCTACAGCAATATCCGCTGGGTGAATCCTTGAATCTACATTGGTTTAGACGGGATGAATTGATGACGGGTGAGTTAACTGTTGCTGCCGCGCCTAAGGATACTGTCGCCCTATCCATTCGTGACAAAAGCAAAATAGTGGCTTGGCTTGGACGTTAATAGACTTTCGGCTTAAGAACTCTTTTGAGAAATAATAAAAGGGGCTTTAGCCCCTTTTATCTGAGATAAGACTTAACTTAAACGTATATACGTTTGTATATCAATACTGATATCGACTTAAACCACCACATCGTGCAAATAGGTTTGTGCCCACGCAATCGCTTGACCACGGCTAGACACTCCAATTTTACGGAATACTCGGTACAAATGGGTTTTTATCGTGCTTTCACTGACAAACAACTGATTGGCGATATCTAAATTAGTACTTCCCGTCAACAATGCTTGTAATACTTCACGCTCACGGATAGTTAACGGTTCAGTGTCTTCGAACAATCCAAAATCATCATTTACCCCATTAATGAGCTGAATTGGGATGACCCTATGACCTCGTAAAATATTCGAGAGTCCTAGGCTTATTTCAGTTAAACCTGCATCAAGATAAAACACCCCTGCAGTTGTGGCAGCTTGCATTAAAAAACGTGCATCCACTTGTTTAGGGAACTGTAAATAGACAACTCGCACACTCGGTTGCTCACGGGCAAGTAAACGTTGAAATTGATGGGCTTTTTGAAGATCAACAGTCGCTAAATCGATCACGACCATGGAGGCATTATTATCTTTGATTTTCTCACACATCTCATCAGGGCTGACTTGGGTCAACTTAACGAGAAACTCCTGCGGCCAACGTCCTGCGAGCAATTCCATCAATACTTGCGATCGTGACACTACAATCCAATGTAATATTTTGAACATCCTGCTCACTCCCTGTCTGGTTAACGATTATTCACTTTAAGGATCTAAGATCCTCCAAATACGACTTCAACATCCGTTCAATAGACTTCCAAGTCTACCGTGGTCACGATATTAGCATTAGATAAAACAGATTAAAAAGACTTACGTAAAAAATATTTACCGTACGCAAATCAAAAACTTCTAACACTTTCGTTGACTACACTATCAATCAGAAGTCTTAATTGAAACTGAAAAAAGTTACTGAAATTTTAGGATAAAAGCGTAAGATCATACCAACACAAAAAATAAGGAAATTCCATGTCCAGCAGTAACCCCACCGCTTTTGAAATAAAATCCTATCCTGTGTGGGACAAACCGACGCGATTATTTCATTGGATTAATGTCATTCTTGTGCTCGCACTCATCTTAGTCGGTGGCATCATGATGTATCGCACTGAGCTAGGCATATCTGAGTTAACAGGTAAAATTGGCTTGAAAACTTTACATGTGTGCATAGGATATGCGTTCGCAATAAACCTCATAGTCCGCCTTGTGTGGGGTTTTATCGGTAACAAATATGCGCGTTTCAGCCACATGTTTCCCAATGCTAATAGCAAAAGCGAATTAATAGCTTATAAGACTGAATTAGCCGCGGGGAAAAATCCGCAGTATTTAGGTCATAACCCTAAAGGTAAATTTGCCGTGCTGGCCATCATGTTGCTATTAGTGACCATAATGATCACTGGACTTTTGCGTGCAGGTACAGATATTTATTATCCGCCGCTAGGTAGTGCTGTACAAAGCTATCTTGCTGATACCAATGTCGAACCAACAAGCTTAAAACCCTATGATGCAACGGGTGTGAATGCAGAAAAAGCGGATGCACTTAAACCAATGAAAGGATTGGCAGGTCAAGTGCACGTCTATGCGGTTTATGTGTTGTTACTGCTGATGTTATTACATGTATTTGCGGTGATTTATACTGAAGTAAAACGTCAACCAGGGATTATTTCAGCCATGTTCTCCGGCAAGAAGATCATCCAAGGTCAGCCAAAAGACGAGTAATCGGTTAGTAAACGGATAAAAATAACGCCAGCATTTGCTGGCGTTATTTATTTAGACATGAAGGTATATACCAACTTTTCTAAACGTATTTTTGAGATTATTTTTTCAGAACAGTTGCTGGGGTACGACCATCATCATGGCAACTTTCACAGGTAGGTTTTTGACCGACATTCATATCATGTACCGCATGACAATCTGCACAGACTAAATTACCGTCATGTGGCTTATGCACAGCGTCCATTTCAGCATAGGTACCATGACAACTTTGGCACTGTGCAAATTCAAAAGCACCATCCGCAGAAGGTGTACCATCTTTATGACAGCTTTCGCATCCACCCGACTCAGCATGGAAATCAGACAATTTTTGATCTGCAGCAAATGCGGTTGGCGACAGCGCTAACGCTGCCAGACTTGCCCCGAAAAGCGCACTTAATAGTTTTTTGCTCACAATAGTATCCTCCAATGGCGATTGTCAGTGGAAATTCTTGTCAGGGTGACTTCCATCTCTCAACCAAAATAAATAGCACGACTCGATATAACTTAGCTAAGGATGAACGAATAAGCAAACCCAAACTAAGCGACACAACTTTATCAACATACTCAAGGGTAAAATGTGCGCTGCATCATGTAACCACATGCTTATATAAGAGTTTTACATCTACCTAACCTAGAGGCTACATAATGTAAATCCCTAAACTGGCAAGCGACAGAATAAATCCCCCTTAATCTAAAACTAAAAGCTCGATTCATGATGATACTTAAGACAAAGTGATAATAAAAAGGAATGACAATAAGTGAATGGGTACAGAGTACTAGACGAGGATGCTTTAAATAGTGAAGGCACAACATTCAACCAAAACGCCTCTGGCACTTAATTCAAATGCCAGAAGGAATTGCGATAACAGTTAACTCGCCCACTATAACCAATGATACAAATAGCTATTAGACAGGTAGGCATCAACTCGCATCAAGTTTATTGTCAGCCTCAAGCTCTGTTTTAGGCCAAGCGTTAATCACGGCTTTGACCAACGATGCTAATGGAATGGCAAAGAATACTCCCCATACACCCCATAAACCGCCAAAGACTAAAACGGCCGCTATGATGATCACCGGATGCAAATCCACCGCATCGGAGAATAAAATAGGCACGAGTAAATTACCGTCGAGCGCCTGAATAATACCGTAACCCAACATTAAATAGCCAAATTCAGAACTAAAACCCCACTGAAAAAATGCCACTAGGGTGATAGGTAATGTAACTAAGGTTGCACCGACATAAGGGATCAATACCGATAACCCCGTTAACACACCAAGCAACACCGAATATCGCAGTCCCATCAAGGCAAACAAAATATAAGTTGCGACACCAACAACCACGATTTCGATCACTTTGCCACGAATGTAATTAAAAATCTGTTGGTGCATTTCAAACCACACTTTACGCGCTAACTGGCGATTTGCGGGAAAAAATCGCTTACTGCCGCTAATCAGTTGATCTTTATCTTTTAAAAAGAAAAACACCAGTAAGGGCACTAAAATCGCGTACACCATCAAGACGAGTAAAGAAGCTGAATAACCGATTAATTGCTTAGCAATATCCAACACATGTTGAGTATCGAGCAGTTTTTTAAGCTCACCAACCATCAGATCTAACTGCTCTGGATTGATAAATCGTGGATATTGATTGATCAGTGTTTGTATTGTCAGCAAGCCTTTATCTATCATGCTAGGCAAGTCGGCAATTAAGCTAACACCTTGACGCCACACACTCGGAATTAAGCCAAATGTCAGTAAAACCACGATTCCCAAAAACAACACAATAACCAAGGACGCACCAGCGGTGCGATTAATCCCCAATTTAAGCATTTGCGCCACAGGCCATTCCAATAGAAATGCCAACACAAGAGCGACCAACAGCGGAGCAAGTAAACCTGCCGCAAAATAAATCACTAGCGCGAGCCCGACAAGAATAGCCATTAAGGTCACAGCTTGTGGATCACTAAAGCGCTCTTGGTACCAACGAGAAAAAACAGTAAACATGGATCATTCCAATATAGTGATGGCTGGCGAGGCTTCCCAAACGCTCAGGAAAGTTTATTTATCATGATGCTATTCGAGACTTTACTCAGTTAGACTTTCGCTTCTACACGTCAGCTAAATCAAAAAATAAACTGACAAGAGTAAACAACCGAGCCTGAGCGGCACTCTGGCTCAGAATTAAGCGATTAATGTTAGTCTAAGAGGATTTAAACATAAAAATCCTCAATTTATCCCTGAGATAGATCAACTTTGGTGACCATCAAGGCTAACAGACCTGCATCATTACGCAACTCTTGCACGACATGCCCTTGTTTTTTTAAATATTGGGGAACATCTCGCCGCGAACCAGAGTCTAAGAGTAAGATATGCAACTGCTCACCCTCTCGCATTGGCTTCAATGCAAGCTTCACTTTCACTAAGGGTACTGGACAACGAAAGAGCGTTAAATCAATAAAAATCATAATGAACTTGCTATAGACGAACTTGGGCCATTATCCTAAGTTGCACCTCAAACTACAAGCTAAGTGCAGTATCTGCCTTTAGTTGAGATAATTAGAAATAAAAGGATCCGCTTGCGTAACTTGACTTTTTTGACTCGATTCAAACCTTTTGTTGCAGGCGCACTCTCCTTGATGCTGCTAACCTTCGCCGCCAAAAGCTTTGCCAACAATGACTTACCGGATTTAGGTACCGCCGCAGTTAACACCTTCAGCCTTGAAAAAGAAATGGTTTACGGTGATGCTTATATGCGCATCATTCGCTCATCGGCACCTATGCTAAATGACCCCGTGTTGAGTCAATATCTTACCGAGCTTGGCAATAAACTGGTCGCCCATGCCACAGGCGTAAAAACGCCGTTTTATTTTTTCCTATTACAAAATGATGAAATCAACGCCTTCGCCTTCTTTGGTGGCCATGTTGCCGTGCACACAGGCTTATTTCTCAATGCCGACAATGAAAGCGAACTCGCTTCAGTATTAGGCCACGAAGTGACTCACGTTACTCAACGTCACCTTGCCCGATCCCTTGAAGCACAGCAAAAAAGTAATCCTGCAACAATTGCCGGTTTACTCGGCGCCATTTTGTTAACGATTGCAGTACCACAAGCAGGTATGGCGGCGCTTGCGACAACCCAAGCCATGGCGACACAATCGAAAATCAACTACACCCGTTTGCATGAAAAGGAAGCCGATCGCATCGGAATGCAAATTCTAGTGGATGCAGGCTTTAATCCTAATGCTGCAGCGGATTTCTTTGGTAAATTAGCCAGTCGTTATCGCTTTACCACCACACCACCACAAATGTTATTAACTCACCCATTGCCTGAATCGCGGATCACTGAAGCCCGTAACCGTGCCGAGCAATACCCTAAACGTTATATCCCTGATAATCTTAATTTTCAGCTAGCAAAAGCTCGTATTCAAGTCCGTTTTTCCAGCTATAGCGACGAAGCAGTATTAAGCATGTTTGATCGGCAGCTCAACAAACAGACCTATACCTTCAAAGAGGCAGCACTTTATGGCAAAGCGCTGGCTTTATATAGATTGAAGAAGTTTAATGAATCAGAAAAAATCGTCGATGAGCTGTTAAAAATCGATGATAACAACCTGTTTTATATAGACACTAAATCTGATTTACTGATCGAACGTAAGGACTATGCAAAAGCGATTACTATGCTCGAAGCCCAGCGTAAAATGAAACCAACGTCTCAAGTGATCAATGCCAACTTAGCCAATATATATATCGAAGCCGATCAAGCCCCCAAAGCAATCCCTTTGCTGGAAGATATGATTTTCCTCGATAAACAAAATGAACTGCCTTATCAATTGTTGACTATGGTGTATAAAAAAACCGGCAATCAAGCATTGGAATATTTTTCCACCGCAGAGCTGATGGCCTTAGGTGCTAATTATAAGGGCGCAATCGATCAACTTAACTTTGCCTACCGTGCATCCGAAAATAATCCATTACAGCTTGCACGTATTGAAGCACGTATTCGCCAGTTTAAAATGGCTGATAAAGAGATGGATGCGCTTAAGTAATAAGTTGTTTTACAAATAGATTAAAGACAATTACCCATTTATGCGCCCCGAACACACTGACGGGGCGCGGTTTTTTCTGTTATTATCCGCGCCATTGTTATTTCAGCCCGTATTGAGCCTCTAGTACTATGACCCAAGCGACGATTTACCATAACCCACGTTGTTCAAAAAGCCGTGAAACCTTAGCTTTACTCGAGCAACAAGGCTGCGACATTACCTTAGTGGAATACTTAAAAAATCCCCCTACGGCTAAAGATATCGGCGACATTCTGGTTAAATTAGGCATCAGTGCTCGCGAATTAATGCGCACCAAGGAAGCAGAATATCAAGCCTTGGGACTTGCAGACTCATCACTAACAGAATTGCAGTTGATTGAGGCTATGGTCAACACACCTAAACTCATCGAACGGCCAATTGTGCTCGCCAATCAAAGCGCAGCCATCGGCCGTCCTCCTGAGAATGTACTTACTATTCTTTAACCCATAATTTTTAAACAAAAATGGCTTTTATTTTCAACCCTTAGGTAGACTTATGACGTCCAACACCTTATTTATCCTTAGCCGTTTAGGCTACTTTGCGCTAGTGCTGCTGTTAGGCGGTTGGTTTGTTGGCCAAGGGATTAGCGGTGAATACACCCTGCTATTTAGCCTCTTATGGATAGTGCCGTTATTACTACCCGCAAAGGGAGTTTTCCAAGGTAATCCATACACTTACGCTTGGGCAAGTTTTATTCTGTGCTTATATATGTTACATGGGCTCACCCTGCTTTATGTCACCAATGATGCCTTCGCTTTTGCCTTAATCGAAGTATTATTGATTGGCGTACTGCTAATCGCTTTCCCATTTTATGCCCGCATACGTGGTCGTGAACTGGGATTAGGCCTGAAGAAAAAATCTAAAGAATAGTCCGTTCAATGTATTTTCAGTGCCGTCTCACCTTGCTAGGTATGGCGGCATTTTTTATATTAGAAGGCCAAACCTTGGCTCAAATATCCCTTATGATCTCAGTCTGAATACCCATTTTAACCTTAGTTCTAACCTCCGTTCCGACGTCAATTCCCATCACGACAAAATTAACACTTATTATACTTACACTGACTTTTTGCAACTAAGTGCCCGTGTTATAGTCAGTTTCTCACAGTATAAGCGTCCCATGACGCCACAAAAGTCTAAATAGCACAGCAGAGTTAACAAGGGAGAATGGTGTAATGGGAATGTCGATACCACTGAAATTTTTCGGATTTATGGCCTGCTCGGGCCTACTTGCGGCATGCGGAGGCGATGGTGATAGTCAACCAGATGATAGTGTAGTAACGCCCCCCTCCACTTCACTAGCACGCTGCACAGATAGCATTTCGCCACTCATTACCACCACGTCATCCTCAATTCGCTTTCAAACCGAGCAAAATTATGTGGCGGGTCAATCTAGTATTATCATTGCCAATATCCTAAATCGTGACAGCCAAGACTTAACCTTCCGTTGGCAGCAAATCGATGGCCCTAACATAGCACTAGTCAGTCAAAACAGCCCTGTATTAGCCTTTGATACTCCCACCGCAGGCGGCTACCGTTTTAGCTTGCATGTGACGGGCAGTAATCTAGATGCCACCGGAGAAATTGGCATTAATGTCGATCCCGCATCGACGGGTGTGCTAAACGTCCGTCAAGATCACCAAGTGGTTGAAGGCAATAATGTGAGCTTAAGACTCGGACAACAATCGGAATTAAGCGCAGCAAATATCTCTTGGTGTGTAGCATCTGGCCCAGATTTAATGGTCGATGTGAGCGATCCGTTTAGACCCTTGTTTACCGCGCCAACGGTCACCCAGGATACAATCACTCGGCTCAAAGTGAATGCCAACGTCAATGGCAATCAGCTTAGCGATGATGTCTTTGTGCTAACAACCTCGGTGCCAGCGATAAGCTCACCATACTTCGATACCCCAGTTGCGCGCACCCATGCCTATCGTCCGACTTCACCTTACGCCAATGTGCTAGCAAACTGTGTTTACTCCAATCAGCTTAATGATAGCTGCACTATCAATACCTTACCTTTGATAGGTCAAACCTCAAGCGATCTCAATCACGAGACGATTCTAAATCGAGTACTGGTTTCCCACGATTGGATGGGTGATAACTTTGCCGCTTTCTTAGCCCAGATGGACCCCAATAGCGACTTTGCCCGCCTGTTACAATCCGTTACAGCCGTGGTGATTAGCTATGATGTACGCCCTTCTTTTTACTGGGTAGTCACAGGGGCAATTTATCTCGATCCCAATGATTTATGGCTTACGCCAAGCCAACGCGACACTATTAATGAAGCGCCGGATTACCGCAGTAATTTTGGAAATGATCTTAACTTTGTGATGCCTTGGCGTTATGTAAAAGATAACCAATATGCCTCCCTTGGCGTGCCTATCACCGTCAGAGCAAACCGCACATTAGCGCAAATCAACCCCAATCTGGCCTCCTTGTTGTATCACGAGCTCGCCCATGCCAATGACTTTTTTCCACGCAGCGTGCATGCCACACTCACAGGGCCAAGACTGTTAGATGACTACAGCCGCCGCAATGCCAACAAGAGTCTAATTTCAGATCAAGTCAGCAAAACCTACCCATTAACGAGTACTGAAATGATGGGACTTGCCAATGTTAGTTTCCTCGGTGCAGCGGCGAGTAATGTGCAAAAGACCTATCAAGCATCGGATGTCAGTACTTTCTTTTCTGCCGATATCGCCAGCGACTTCTATGCCTATTCCAGTACCCGTGAAGACACGGCCATGTTATTTGAGGAAGCCATGATGAGTTATCGCTATCAAATATTGCGTGATGTCGCCGTCACCAATAAACCTCCGATATTAACTGCGGATTCGCTGATTATTGACTGGGGACAAAGGGGAAGAATTGCGCAAGACAGTCTAGAAAATCGCGCCGCGTTGGTGATTGATGAAATGCTGCCAGAGCTTAATGGGATCAGTCTGATCGAAAGCCTACCCGAGCCAATTAATATGGTGCAAGGTCAAAGCTGGCGTCAAACACTGGCAATATCGCCTGCGAATACGCAGCTCAAAGGCCAAAGCAATTCAGCTGCAATTAATGCCGAGTCTCGTTTTGAAGCCGAACTTCGCTTAAGTGGTGACCGTCACCAGCATCCACAACAATAGCGTTTTAAATTTTAGATAAACAAAAGCCCGTATGCATTAAACATGACGGGCTTTACTCTTTTTGGCTTTAATGCCAGTAGGTTTTGTATCTTCAGAACGAACGCAAACCATGCTGTATCTAAAGGTGTAGCATCTCTTTGGCAAACGGAATCGTGAGCTTACGCTGATGCACTAATGAGGCTTTATCTAACTTATCCAATACATCAAACAAGGTCCGCAAATCCCGCGCCATACGGTTCAGTAAAAAACGCCCGACATCTTCCGGTAATTGCAGGCCACGCATAGCGGCGCGGCGTTGCAGTGCGGCAAGTTTTTCATCATCTGCCATGGGTTGCAGTTGGTAATTCAACCCCCATTGCATACGTGAAACAAGATCTGGCAAGAGGAACCCAGCATCCGCAGGAGACGAGCTGCCGCTGACCACTAAGGCGCAATTCTTATTTTCTGCGACGCGATTGTAGAGATCAAAAATCGCCTCTTCCCAAACGGGGTGGCCGGCGATGGCATCGACATCATCAATACAAACCAAATCCAACTGTTCTAAGCCTTCAAGCAATGCGGTCGAAATACTCGCATGTATGCCTAAGGGAATATAAAAGCTGCGACGCTCCACTTCATTAGCGTGCGCGCAAGCAGCGTGCATTAAATGGGTTCGACCCGATTTAACTGGGCCCCACAAATAAATGGCAGCTTCACCATGCCCTTCGGCATTCGCTCTCAATTTTTGAATAAGCTCATCATTACCCGCTGCGGGGTAATAACTATTAAAGGTTTCGTCATCTGGCAAATGCACAGGTAACGAGAGTTGCAGAGGTGAGTTTAAGGGCACTCGGTCTTCTCAATATTAAATAAAAACAATGCCGTGCTTAACTAAGCACGGCCGATAACATCTTAATGTAAACGCCATTCATACACAGGTTTGCCAGTTTGATTAGAGACAGGGCTAAATTCACCTGCACTCACAGGTGCGACCACAGAAATACGCGGCTCTAAGCTTAATAAGCGTTGTAAATCCGTCTCTGAGCCGAATAAATCTAACGAAAAAGTCACTGTATTACCTTGAATATGCGTTAACGTGGCATTTTTAATCGCGCTGAGTTGCTTCAAATATTTTTCAACTTCAACTAATTGCGCCATTTTTTGGATATTAACGAAGGTAACACTCGCACCAAGCTGAGTACCAGTATCGGCAATCGCATACTTAGTAAAATAGTATTCACCTAACGCCGCCATCATAGCGGTAATCGCTTGGGCCGAATTTTCAGCAGTACCGTTGTAACTGAATAACGGTGGCGTCAAAGAGTCAATGGTAGCCTTAGTATAAAGATTTAAACGATAACGAACCTGATTCCCGGCGGCATCAATTGCCACTAGCGCCAAAAAGTCAGCTTGATAGCGGCCAGATACACTCGCCACGATGTCGGCAAACATCCCTTTAATATCGTTAGGATTTATACCCATCAACTCATCAAGATCTAAGATAGGCAAGAGTACAGGTATACCGCGGGCATAGGAAAAATCGCTAAAAATCTTACGTTCGGCTAACGCAGATGAGTCGCCCAATATCATAGTGTCGCCATCACCAGGCATAGCGACCCAAAATAACGTCAGCGGGCGTTGAGTTCCCCAAACGGGCAATTGTGCCTGACGCAGTAACGCCACTATGCGGCGGTGCTCAAAACTCGCGGTCAACAGCAATTGGCCATTTTGCTCGATATAACCATACTGGCTCAGCAAGGTATCAGGATTACTGAGCTGAGATTGGATCAGGCTGTTATCGAGGGATCGCGCCGTCCCAGTGTTCTTGATAATGACATGCTCAAGTGCACTTTTTAAGGCTTTGTCGCGTTCAGCAACTGCGCGCGAAGACACAGGCACATTGGCCTCATCTAATTTACTCACCTCAACAGCATTGACGCTATTAATCGTGAACAGACAATATAGAAATGCAATTAAGCTCGGCTTCAATAGGAATTTCAGCATCTTTGAGTAGTTGAAGTAGCGTCAGATGAGGCAAATTGTACCATAGTTAGCGCCTTAAGCGAGTCTTGCCAAAATTTAGCCCCATTTCCGTGCCAGCCATAGCACAGAAAACCCAAACAGTGATCAACGTCGGCAAAACAGGCGATTTTCTTCTGCTCAAAATCCAACAAACTGTTATCATTTGGCGGTTTACCCTAAATTAACGAGAATAATAAATGAGACGACTCGCTATCCCCCTACAGGGCGCGCAAATGCTATTTGTGGCCTTCGGTGCCCTAGTACTAATGCCGCTACTTACAGGACTCGACACCAGTGTGGCATTGTTTACCGCTGGTATCGGTACCCTACTCTTCCAATTGATTACTAAACGCCAAGTGCCTATCTTCCTCGCATCTTCCTTCGCCTTTATTGCCCCCATACTTTATGGCGTGCAGACTTGGGGAATTCCATCCACAATGGGCGGCATTATGGCCGCGGGCGTGGTCTACGTCATGCTCGGCGCCTTGGTTAAAGTGCGCGGTACTGACTTTATTCACAGACTATTGCCCCCAGTCGTAGTGGGACCTGTGATCATTATTATCGGCCTTGGCTTAGCCCCCGTGGCAGTGAATATGGCATTAGGCAAGAGTGGTGATGGTAGCTTGACTTTAGTCGCTACAAATACGGCGTTATTTATTTCGCTCGCATCGCTTGGTACCACTATCGCGGTGGCGATTTTCGCAAAGGGCCTACTCAAAGTGATGCCGATTTTAGCAGGTATTATAGTAGGTTACAGTTTAAGCCTAGCCTTTGGTATTGTTGATTTTGCAGTCGTGACCGCTGCAAGCTGGATTGCTATTCCTAAATTTGTCGCGCCAGAATTAAACTGGTATGCCATCGCATTTATGATCCCAGTGGCAATCGCCCCTGCGGTAGAACATATAGGTGATATTCTGGCGATATCCAACGTCACGGGTAAAGATTTTATGAAAAAACCCGGCCTGCATCGCACGCTAACGGGTGACGGGATTGCCACAATTGCAGCCGCAGCCTTTGGTGGTCCACCTAACACGACTTACTCAGAAGTGACAGGTGCAGTAACCTTAACCCGAAATTTTGATCCTAAGATCATGACTTGGACTGCCATTACCGCCATCACTTTAGCCTTCGTTGGCAAACTAGGTGCGCTGATGCAAACTATTCCCGTCCCAGTGATGGGCGGTATTATGTGTTTGCTATTTGGTTCCATTGCCGCAGTTGGCCTCAACACCCTTATTCGTAATCATGTGGATTTATCTGAGCCACGTAATTTAAGTATTGTCGGTGTTACCTTAGTCTTTGGTATCGGCGGCATGGCATTTGGCATAGGTTCATTCAGTCTGACTGGTATTAGCTTGTGCGGTATTGTCGCTATTACCATGAACTTATTATTACCCGCGACTAAGCCACACAATAAACACCACGAGTCTGATGTGACGCCTCATTAATTACGGCTTGAAGACACGATCAATTTCGAAGTAGGTCGTTGAAAAATGACCACTTTATAAAATTGATCGTTTCTTAAGAAACCACCATAAAAAAGGCCGCTGTGATATCAATCACGGCGGCCTTTTTTATGAAGCAATATTTTTATGAAGTAAGAATTAACTCTTACTCTTCAGTCTTGATCTTAGCGGCAGCCGCTTTGATCAAAGGTTGTAATTCGCCTTTTTGGAACATGTCCACTACGATATCACACCCACCGATCAACTCGCCTTCGATCCACAATTGTGGGAAAGTCGGCCAGTTAGCAAACTTAGGTAATTCTGCGCGAATGTCTGGATGCTGAAGAATATCCACGAATGCAAACTGCTCGCCGCAGTTAATCATGATCTGAGCTACCTGTGACGAGAAGCCACAGCTTGGTAACTTAGGAGAGCCTTTCATATAAACAATGATAGGGTTTTCCGTGATCTGCTGCTTAATTTTCTCTACTGTTTCCATTTTGATTCCTAAGTAGGATGACGTTGACTCAATGCGACTATTGTACGTCAGCTAGACGCAGAACAAAATCCCACAGTTTGTAAGGTTATGTCGACATTTGATTTTTCGATGGCGTCTATCTAGTCAATTAGCTAAACAATGATTCACATCACAAATTTTATCGGTACAATAGTCATAAGTGAGCACGTTTAAGAAACGATAACCTAAGACCATGGAGAGATACTAATGGCTTTCGAATTACCCGCATTACCATATGCAAAGAACGCACTAGAACCACACATTTCTCAAGAAACCATAGAATACCACTACGGCAAGCACCACAACACTTATGTTGTGAAGCTAAACGGCTTAATCGAAGGAACTGATTTCGCTGGCAAATCTTTAGAAGATATCATCAAGACTTCTACGGGTGGCGTATTTAACAACGCAGCTCAAGTGTGGAACCACACTTTTTACTGGAACTGCTTAGCCCCTAATGCTGGCGGCGAACCAACAGGCCCAGTTGCTGATGCAATCAATGCCGCTTTCGGTTCATTCGATGCATTCAAAGCGCAATTTACTGATTCAGCAGTAAACAACTTCGGTAGCGCTTGGACATGGTTAGTGAAAAAAGCCGATGGCACTCTTGCTATCGTTAACACTAGCAATGCAGCAACGCCACTGACTGACAGCACAGTAACGCCAATCATGACAGTTGACGTGTGGGAACACGCTTACTACATCGATTACCGTAACGTGCGTCCTGACTATCTTGCCCACTTCTGGCAATTAGTTAACTGGGACTTCGTTAACCAAAACTTCGCAGGTTAATTCATTTAACCTAACGTAGTTTACTGCCGAATGAGCAGTGGGTTAATCCCAGTAAAAAGAGTCCTAGTGGCTCTTTTTTTATGCCCCTCGTTTGCCGCCCATCCCTTATCCCACCGATTTATCCTCCGCTAACTACAAGTGCAATAATTGCGTTTGCAACTATTTGTTATTGTTTTTATTTGATATTTTTTTGACACAGATAGTGAGTTTGTGTCTAAGATTAGAGTAGGAGGCTGGCTAGCCAGTTATCCGTTCCATGACATCACTGGCGTTTCAGGGGGTTTATATGGGCATTTTCGAGCATTACCAAAAGCGCTACGAACAAAAACTCGATGAAGAATATTCTTTGCAGGAGTTTCTGGACATCTGCAAGGGAGATCGCAGCGCTTACATGTCAGCATCAGAGCGACTACTGCTTGCAATTGGTGAAGCAGAAGTCATTGATACCGCAAAAAATCCAACACTTAGCCGTATTTTTTCGAATCGACTTATTTCACGCTATCCCGCATTTAAAGATTTCTTCGGCATGGAAGACGCCATAGAGCAAATTGTGGCTTACCTAAAGCACTCGGCTCAAGGATTAGAAGAATCCAAACAAATTCTATACCTACTGGGCCCAGTGGGCGGCGGTAAGTCATCGCTAGCCGAAAAACTCAAAGCCCTAATGCAAAAAGTGCCCATTTACATTCTGAGCGCGAATGGAGTCCGCAGCCCAGTCAACGATCACCCCTTCTGCCTGTTTGATGTGGAAGAAGATGGACAGCTGTTAAAAGATGAATTCAACATTCCCAACCGTTATCTGAAAACCATCATGTCGCCTTGGGCGGTAAAACGTCTGCATGAGTTTGGTGGCGATATCTCCAAATTTCGCGTGGTGAAAGTCTTTCCATCCATTCTGGACCAAGTGGCAATAGCGAAAACTGAACCCGGTGATGAAAACAACCAAGATATTTCGTCCCTTGTCGGTAAAGTCGATATTCGGCAGCTCGAACATTTCTCCCAAGATGATCCCGATGCTTACGCCTATTCAGGCGCATTGTGCCGTGCAAACCAAGGGGTGATGGAATTCGTCGAGATGTTTAAGGCACCCATTAAAGTGCTGCATCCACTACTAACTGCAACTCAGGAAGGTA
Organism: Shewanella sp. DW31; assembly: GCF_015767295.1. NCBI lineage: Bacteria > Pseudomonadati > Pseudomonadota > Gammaproteobacteria > Alteromonadales > Shewanellaceae > Shewanella > Shewanella sp. DW31. The sequence continues at coordinate 38,213 of NZ_JADWMP020000008.1, read as the reverse complement.
ACTATAACGGCACAGAAGGCTTATCGGCCTTGCCCTATAGCGGGATTATTCTGGCTCACTCAAACGAGTCCGAGTGGTCAACCTTCAAAAACAACAAAAACAACGAAGCCTTCCTCGACCGTGTTTACATCGTCAAAGTGCCCTACTGTTTACGGGTCTCAGAAGAGCTGCAAATCTATCAAAAACTGCTAATCAACTCTGAGTTATCGAAAGCGCCCTGCGCTCCCGGCACCTTAGAAACCTTAGCGCAATTTAGTGTGTTGTCACGCATCAAGCCGCCTGAAAACTCCTCCATCTACTCTAAGATGCGGGTATATGACGGTGAAAGCCTGAAAGATACCGATCCTAAGGCTAAGTCTTACCAAGAATACCGTGATTACGCAGGTGTCGATGAAGGCATGAATGGACTATCCACCCGTTTCGCCTTTAAGATTTTGTCGCGGGTATTTAACTTCGACCATTCAGAGATCGCCGCCAACCCAGTACATTTATTCTATGTCCTCGAACGACAAATTGAACAAGAACAGTTCCCCGGCGATACCGCCGAACGTTATCTTGAATTCCTAAAAGGTTATTTGATCCCTAAATATGTGGAGTTTATCGGTAAAGAAATTCAAACCGCTTACTTAGAGTCTTACTCTGAATATGGCCAAAATATCTTCGACCGCTATGTCACTTACGCCGATTTTTGGATACAAGATCAAGAATACCGCGACCCAGAAACAGGTCAGCTATTCGACCGCGCCGCCCTCAATGCTGAACTTGAAAAGATTGAGAAGCCAGCGGGGATCAGTAATCCTAAAGATTTCCGTAATGAAATCGTCAACTTTGTGCTGCGCGCCCGCGCGAATCATGAGGGTAACAATCCGCTCTGGACCAGCTACGAGAAACTTCGCACAGTGATCGAGAAGAAAATGTTCTCCAACACAGAAGATTTACTGCCTGTTATTTCCTTTAACGCCAAAACGTCGAACGACGATCAACGCAAACACGATGATTTCGTCAATCGCATGATGGAGAAAGGCTATACCAAAAAACAAGTCCGACTCTTGTCTGAGTGGTATTTACGAGTTCGTAAATCTTCTTAAACTTGCGCTAACTAAGTATAGGGCTTTGGTGTTGCCAAAGCCTTCGCTGGGTTTTGGGAGGTGCGTATGGCGAACTTTATCGATAGACGGTTGAATGCGAAAGGAAAAAGCACAGTCAACCGCCAACGCTTTATCAATAGATATAAGCAACAAATTAAAAAAGCCGTCAGCGATGCAGTGACTCGTCGCAGCGTAACGGATGTAGATAAAGGCGAAAAAATCAGTATCCCAACACGGGATATCAGTGAACCTATGTTTCACCAAGGCAAAGGCGGTGTCAGGGATAGAGTGCATCCCGGTAATGACCAATTTACCCGTGGCGATAAAATTGACCGACCACCTGGTGGTTCAGGCGGCGGTTCGGGCAAAGGTGAGGCCTCAAACTCGGGTGAAGGCGACGATGACTTTGTGTTCGAAATCTCTAAAGATGAGTATCTAGAGTTATTGTTTGAGGACTTAGAACTCCCCAATCTACAAAAAAATCGCCTCAATAAACTGGTGGAATACCAAATCTATCGTGCTGGGTTCACCAATGATGGCGTCCCCGCTAACATCAATATTGTCCGTTCATTACGTTCATCCCTTGCACGTCGCATTGCTATGTCGGCCAGTAAAAAGAAACTATTAAAAGAGTTAGAACAAGAACTTGCTGAACTGGAAAATATTCCAGGTACTAAGGCTGAGTTGATTTTGGATTTAAAAGCTCAAATTGAGGAATTAAAACAAAAGATTGCTAGAGTGCCGTTTATCGATACCTTCGATCTGCGCTTTAATAATTATGCGAAACGAGAAATCCCCTCTAGCCAAGCTGTGATGTTCTGTTTAATGGATGTGTCTGGTTCTATGGATCAGGCAACTAAAGATATGGCAAAACGCTTCTATATCTTGCTGTATTTGTTCCTCACTCGTACCTATAAAAATTTAGAAGTGGTTTACATTCGTCACCATACCCAAGCCAAAGAAGTCGATGAACACGAGTTCTTTTACTCCCAAGAAACGGGCGGCACCATAGTGTCCAGTGCATTGAAATTAATGCATGAAATTCAACAAGCCCGCTACCCCGCCGATGAGTGGAATATTTACGCAGCCCAAGCATCCGACGGTGATAACTGGGCTGACGATTCACCTACCTGTAGGCAATTGTTAGAACAAAAAATATTGCCACTCGTGCGCTACTACAGCTATATCGAAATCACCAATCGCGCCCATCAAACCCTGTGGCGCGAATATGAATCCCTGCAACAGCATTACGACAACATCGCCGTGCAGCATATACGTCAAGCCGAAGATATTTACCCTGTCTTTAGGGAGCTATTCAAGAAACAAGCGGTTTAAGGGGGCACTATGGGGATAACTAAATCAACATCTTGGACACCACTGAGCGATGGTCCCGACTGGAGCTTCGAGCTACTGCAAGACTACCTCAAGGAAATTGAGCGGGTGGCAGCGCTCTATAAACTCAGCACTTACCCAAATCAAATTGAAGTCATCACTGCTGAACAGATGATGGATGCTTATGCTGGCATAGGCATGCCCATAGGTTACACCCATTGGTCTTTCGGCAAACGTTTTATCGAAACCGAGCAAGGTTACAAACGTGGCCAAATGGGGCTCGCCTATGAAATTGTAATTAACTCTAACCCCTGTATCGCTTACTTAATGGAAGAAAACACCATCACAATGCAGGCGCTGGTGATAGCTCACGCCTGTTTCGGACATAACAGCTTTTTTAAAAACAATTACTTATTTAAGACATGGACAGATGCGAGCTCGATTATTGACTACCTTGTCTTTGCTAAAAACTACATCAGTGACTGCGAGCAAAAATACGGTGTAGAACAAGTCGAAAGCGTCATAGACTCCTGTCATGCGCTAATGAACTATGGTGTCGATCGTTATAAACGTCCCTCTGAAATCTCATTCAGGGAAGAACAAGCAAGACAAAAGGATCGCGAGGCTTACCTTCAAAGCCAAGTAAATGATTTATGGCGCACCATTCCGACCCATCAACATGAGCAGTCTCAATCTAAAAAACGTCGTTTCCCCGCCGAACCGCAGGAAAATATTTTATATTTTATCGAAAAAAACGCTCCTTTGCTTGAACCATGGCAAAGGGAAATAATCCGTATTGTGCGTAAAATGGCGCAATATTTTTATCCGCAAAAACAAACTCAAGTCATGAATGAAGGCTGGGCAACCTTCTGGCATTACACTATCTTGAATCACTTGTACGACGATGGCGTGGTTACTGACCGCTTCATGATCGAGTTTTTGCAAAGCCATACAGGCGTTGTGGCCCAACCCGATTACAACAGTCGTTATTACAGCGGCATCAACCCATACGCCTTAGGTTTTGCCATGTTCACCGATATTCGGCGTATTTGTGAAAATCCAACCGATGAAGATAAAGCTTGGTTTCCCGACATTGCTGGCAGCGATTGGATTGAAACCTTACACTTTGCGATGCAAAACTTTAAAGATGAAAGTTTTATAAGCCAATATCTCTCACCTAAAGTTATCCGCCAATTTAAATTGTTCGGTATCCATGATGATGAGAAACGCAATTATCTTTCGGTATCTGCAATCCACGATGAACGGGGCTATCAAGATATTCGCCAGTTACTATCACAACAATATAACCTGTCTAATATTGAGCCGAATATCCAAGTACATAATGTAGAAATCAACGGTGATCGATCCTTAACCTTACATTATGTGCCAAATAACGATATTCCCTTAGCCAACAGCCATAAAGAAGTATTAAAGCATTTACATCGATTATGGGGTTTCACTGTCACCTTAGAGCAAAAAAATGCAGATGCGAGTATTAGCGTCTTAGCATCCTGCCCTGAAGCCAATAAACCAGAATAATAAGCACAATAAAAAGGCCGTTTCCAATTGAAACGGCCTTTTTGTTTATTTAGCGCTATCTTAACGCGATATCACTCACAGAGTTTAATGATCTTGAGCAATAGAAGCCGGCATATCTTCGCGTAATTGTAACCACATCTTACCGCTATTCATGCCATAGGTACGCATTAGCGCAGAGACATCGAGGTAATTTTTCGCCTGAGCCAACAGTTCTAATTCTTTGTAAAAGTTCAATGCTAATAAACGCGCATCTGAGCTGGTAAAGTAATAACGACCAACTCGACTATACAAACCTTTAAATCCGTTTAATATCAAAACGTAAAGCGGATTTCCTGACGAAAACGCTAAGGTGTGATGCAGTAAGTAGTCAAATTCAGCATAGGATTCAGCCGTATCTTCAAGCTGGTGTATCTTTGCAAGTACCTCCACAGCGGTATCCGGGTTATAACGCAAAGCACCGCGAAAATAGATAGCACTGACGTTCGTTCTAGCTGACAAGAGTTGGTCAACCAATACCGGAAAACCCTCGGGATTCAAATCAGCAATAGTCTCAAGAATGTTTAAGCCTGAGGTTTCCCAAAAGTTGTTAACCCGTGTTGGTTTGCCATGCTGAATTTTCAACCAACCGTCACGCGCCAAGCGCTGTAGCACCTCACGCAAAGTGGTGCGAGTCACACCAATCAATTCTGAAAGCTCACGTTCAGCCGGTAAAATGGACCCTGGAGGAAATTTGTTTTCCCAAATTGATCTCACAATATACTTCTCTGCAAAACTTGCAGGTCCTTTGGCATTGATAATCATCAGCCCACTTATCCAGTTGTTGTGCGTCGTAATGGTCACTGATCATACCAGAGCGGTAAAAAATGGAAACCATTCACTTAAAATCACTGTGTTATCGCCGTGTAAATGTCACAGAATCGTTCAAAAAAACGACCAAGGTCAATACAGGATGGGCCAATTTTGCCGCTTAGCTCCGCTTTTTGAAATGTCGGTATCAGTAACTCATTACATTAGCTTTCTCTTTAGGCTAGACTCATTTAACTAACGCAGGTATTGATAATAATCACGTGCAATTTTTAACATAATTAGAAGAGAGGCTGCCATGCCGGCGACAATGAGTCAGGCGTTTATTGGGAACTTCTTAGGAAATTCTCCTAAGTGGTACAAAACCGCAATACTGTCATTTTTAATTATCAATCCAATACTCTTTTTCTATGTCGACCCCTTTGTGGCTGGTTGGGTATTGGTGCTTGAATTTATTTTTACCTTAGCAATGGCATTAAAATGCTATCCATTACAGCCTGGCGGATTATTGGCAATTGAAGCCGTCGCGATCGGAATGACATCGGCAAGCCAAGTCTTACATGAAATAGAAGCCAACCTCGAAGTATTATTACTCTTGGTGTTTATGGTCGCTGGTATATATTTCATGAAGCAATTGCTGCTATTTGGCTTCACGAAGATCATTACTAAAGTGCGCTCTAAAATTTTAGTGTCATTAATGTTTTGTTTGGCTTCAGCCTTTTTATCAGCCTTCTTAGATGCGTTAACGGTTATTGCCGTCATTATCGCGGTCGCTGTGGGTTTCTATTCTATTTACCACAAGGTCGCTTCTGGAAAAGATTTCGGCGCTGATCACGATCATACCTCTGAAGGTAAAAATGATGATGGTGAAGATCAGTTAAACGAAGAAGAACTCAGTGCATTCCGTGGTTTCCTACGTAATCTGTTAATGCATGCGGGTGTGGGTACTGCACTGGGCGGCGTGTGTACTATGGTCGGTGAACCACAAAACCTTATTATCGCCGCGCAAGCAAATTGGCAATTTGGTGAATTCGCCGTGCGTATGTCACCCGTTACTGTTCCAGTATTAATCTCGGGTATCTTAACTTGTTACTTAGTTGAAAAATTTGGCATTTTTGGTTATGGCGCTAAGTTGCCAACGGCCGTTCATCGGATCTTATGTGAATATGCCGCCCATGAAGATGCGCGCCGTACCAATAAAGACAACATGAAGTTAATCGTCCAAGCCTTAGTGGGTGTCTGGTTGATCGCTGGACTTGCATTGCACTTGGCCTCAGTGGGCTTAATTGGTCTTTCTGTGATTATTTTAACCACAGCCTTTAACGGCGTTACCGATGAGCATGCCCTCGGTAAAGCTTTCGAAGAAGCACTGCCTTTTACCGCGTTATTAGCTGTCTTCTTTGCGGTTGTTGGTGTGATTATCGACCAGCACTTATTCGCACCAGTGATCCAATGGGCACTGAGTTATCAAGGCAATACTCAGTTGGTGATTTTCTATATCGCCAACGGATTACTGTCTATGGTGAGTGATAACGTGTTCGTCGGCACTGTGTACATTAACGAAGTGAAAGCGGCATTGATTAACGGTCAAATCAGCCGTGATCAATTCGACTTGCTGGCCGTTGCGATTAATACTGGAACTAACTTACCTTCGGTTGCCACGCCCAATGGTCAAGCGGCGTTCTTGTTCCTACTAACCTCAGCCCTAGCGCCACTTATCCGCTTATCCTATGGCAGAATGGTATGGATGGCATTACCTTACACTATCGTGCTGTCTATCGTAGGTGTCATGGCGATTCAAACGGGTTTCTTAGAACAAGCTACCCAATATTTCTATGATTCCCAGATAATCATCCATCACAGCGCTAGTGAAGTTTTAGAGCCGATGACTGGACATTAATCTTCTTTATTGACTGAACTTTATTTAATAAGTAGAGTCCAAAAAACGCCCCATGTCTGAGGGCGTTTTTTGTTGATATGGAGCTCACTTTGACTGTAATGACTCGCTTTGCCCATTCCCGTTCATCTTGGTTTATTCTCGCAGGCACAGCCCTTGGGTTAGAAGCAGCCGCCCTGTATTTTCAATATGTTATGAAACTGGAACCCTGTGTCATGTGTATTTACCAAAGACTCGCTATTTTTGGTTTATTGGCAGCAGGTCTCATTGGCATGACAGCACCCAAATATCGAATCGTCAGGATCTTAGCTGCCGTGCTCTGGGCCATCAGCGCAACTTGGGGATTAAAACTAGCCTTATCGCTCGTAGATATGCAAGCCAACCCATCCCCTTTTTCAACCTGCTCATTCTTACCTGAATTTCCAGCTTGGATGCCATTACACGAATGGTTCCCTGCCGTTATGATGCCTACTGGCATGTGTACTGATGTACCTTGGGTCTTTATGGGTGTAACGATGCCCGAATGGATGGTAGTGGCTTTCAGTGGCTTCTTAGTCGCTTGGTTACTCTTTATTGTGCCTGTCCTAAGTGGTTCAAATAAACCGTCTCTTTATAAATAACGAGTTTGAGATAAGGCAGGCATAAAACCTGCCTTTTTATTGACGATTATATTCCACTTATCCTATTCAATCCTCGCAACTTAAACATATGCCAATAGCAAAACAGTGAGAAAGCGCTACACTGGCTCAATGAAAAGTGGTGATTTGGAAACTGGGGATTATGGGAAAAAGTTCGACATCTGAGCCACACACGCCATTAACCCAATGGCAAAACAGTTTGCCATTCAAATTTAGCCTTATTCAGCTCGTCATTGCCGCTATTTTGATTTGTAGTACAGCTTGGGTGATGCTGAGCATTCAACGCCAACAAGTTCTTGATCAGCAAGCCGTGTTAAACCAAAACTATGGCCAGTTGATTATTGCCAAACTGCAAGAAATGACTTCACAGGTTGAAACCGTAGTCGACTCTATTTCCAGTATTGCCAAACTTTACCGCTATGATCATGAGCAACTGGTGAAAACCATTCCCACGTTGCTGAAACTCGATAGTCAACAACGCATCATTTCTGGTGGCGGCGTCTGGCCGGAACCCGGCGCGTTTAATCAGCAAAAATTTCGAGATAGCCTGTTTTGGGCACACAATGTAAACGATGAATTAGTCGCCATTGATTCCTATAACAAAGACACGTTCCCAAGCTACCACACCGAAGAATGGTATCGCCCGACGCGCTATTTTCCTACTGGTAAAATTTTCTGGTCAAAATCTTATTTCGATCCGACAACCCATGAGTCAATGATCACAGCCTCAGGCGCTATGTGGATGGACCATCAGTTTATTGGTGCCGCCACTGTGGATATCAGTTTAGAAAAGCTCAATGTGCTGTTACGCAATGCTATGATTAATGTCAGAGGCTATGTCATAGCCTTAGATCATCAAAACCAAGTACTCGCCTATCCAGATGCCAATAACAATCTTAAGCATCAAACCAATACCAATCATTCTTTCGTCACCTTCAATCATCTCGCCAGCCAACAGCCAGATTTCAGCCCCGTCGAAGTCGCATTACAGAGTGCAGATAAAGCCTTTATAGAAGCGGCGATTGCCGAGCGCGTTTTTACCCAAGAACAGATGCAGCATCTAACGAGACTAAGTCATCAAGATGAGCGTGACATGTTAGCGGCCATCGTAAATAACAATGCTTTAAATCATTTTACTGCCCCGAAATTACTGACATCGGTAACTTTGACCCATGATCCAATCCTTAAAACGGCATCCCTCGTTTCGGTATTTCTCATGCCAAATACCTATTGGAAGGTACTTGTCGTCACCCCAATTTCACCGCTGCAGGATACCGCTAAACATTTAATCGAAAAGGTCGGCGTTTATTTAGTCTGTATTCAACTATTAGGCCTAATTCTATTATTCTTACTCCAGCACCAACTATTTATTACCCCCATTATTGAAATCGTCCAAGCCTTAAAACGTAATGATTCCGCCTCTATCGAACTCAAAGCCAATAACAGCCATGACGAAATTGGCTTATTGGCAAAAACATTCCTGTCGCGTACTCGACAGCTTGAAGTGGCAATGGCGAGCTTAGATGCGAGTAACCTGGCGCTAGAACAGCAATTGCAGAGCCAAAATCTGTTTCAACTGGAGTTAAAGCGCCATAAAGAACAATTGAGGGCTTTGCTTAAATTTTCTCAAAATCTCATCTATATCAAAGATCTTCACGGTAAATATATTCTCGTCAATGACAAATATTGTGAAATCTTAGGTATAGAACGCAGACGCATTATTGGCACCTCTGATTTTGAGATATTTCCCAGCCAATTTGCCCACGAATATCAACAAAATGATCGACGCGTTCTGCATAATCATGAAGCCATAAACTTCGAAGAAGCTATTCCATCGCCCCTAGGCAATCTTATTTATATCGTGACTAAATTTAAGATCAAAGATGATGACGATACCGTTATTGCAGTCGGTGCTATCGCCTTTGATATCACCTTGCAAAAAATCAAAGAGCAAGAACAAGAAAAGTTACTTTTAGGGCAAGTCGAGGCGCTTAATCACCTACAAGAACAAGTTCGCCTCAGTAATCAACATAACCATGAACTCCATCTGCTCCAAGACAAATCAACCCAATTACTTGAGAAGCATCATCAACTCAATCTCAGTCGTGAACAAAGCCAACAGCTAATGCAAAATTTTCTAGCTGAAATGATGACGCAAATTATGCATGAACAAGATCAGCTACTCGCCAAAGTGTGCCAACTTCAGCCAATAGATAATGCTAGCGACCAAAATCAGATCACCGAAATCATGGTGACTCAGGCAGATAAACTGCGACATATTGCCCAGTTATTAACGAATCATCAAAATGACATTCGGCCACTGCATCTCGCACAATTTATGCGCCATCTCTTAGGGTTGCTAAAGGTACAATTAGCTAAAACAAATGTGGAAATAGCGTTAAATTGTGAAGAAAATATCATCATTGATGGCCCTTCTTGGCAATATTTGCAGCTGTTTTATCGTCTAATCACCAACACGTTGAATCATGCATTTAAAGCTCACAATGAACAGCGTGAAATAACCATTAATATCGACAAGTCGAGTGAAGAGTTACACATCAGTATTATCGATAATGGGATAGGTATGACAGAGCCGCAACTCGCACAGTTACGGCAAGAACTAGCGCAAGAACTCTGCCTTGGAACGCTGACCTGTATAAATCTGTGGCTTAAAAATGATCTCAATGGCAGCCTTAGCATCAGTAGCCACTTGAACCAAGGCACACACATTCAATGTCGTTGGCCACTGAGTACAGGTTTAGAACCGCAATAAACAAAGGTGCATTATTGATCTAACCATGCCTTGGCTTGGCTATGTTCATCGGCGGTAAATACCTTTACCGGACATGGCAGCATGCAGGCTAGCGCATTAACCATAGCATTTGTTTGAGTGGCATTGGCAATCATCACGACCCTTGAAAAATCACTTAAATGAAATAAACCTAATACCGCATCATCCCACAGGGCCCCAACGGATATACCTTCAAATTCAGGGGAAAACTCGTACCAAAGGCGAATACTGGCGTGGTCTTGCAGCTTGGCTTCTATGGCGGGAACCAAATAGCCTTCAACATCCCCATGGTTAACACGGCCAGATGCGACCACAGCTAATATATCATCGGCATGACCCGAAGAAATCGTTAGCATTGAACACTCCTTATCAATACATGAAGGGAAAAATAGTTAAAGCTCATACACTAAAGATACACAGACAATGACATAAATGCGGGAAAGATGGGATTTTTATTTTAAGCTAACACCATTTTATACATACACATTAGCAATGCAAATGACGCCAAAAGGAGCGAATCCACAGCGATAACTCGCATAACCCAGCAACAAAACTTAGTCGCAGAACTCGATGAAAAATGGTGACCATACGAAATAACATGAGGTGAAGCAAAGAGCAGATATTTACCTCACACTCAAGGCTACGACTGCTCGAGCTTAACAATAAGAGTGAGGAAACACATGGTACTCAAACGATGATGATTTACGCCGCTAAAAATTAGTATTAGTCGTGACTTACCTGAAATCACGCATTAATAGATAATCTAATTGCTATTCTGACTAAGCACTCACTTGAAGTTTAGCGATTTCTTGATCGAACAAATTCTTAATCAAACTAGAAAACTCGGTAATAAATAAAGTCTGTGCGGGAGTCGCTTTATGGTTGGCAACTGAAGCTAAAATCTCTTCTAAATCATACACAATTGCATCCACTTCACGGATAATCACATTACGTTGCGTAAAAGACAACGATGGATTTTGGCCACACACCATAATGATCTGTGCCGACAATTGCTCTTCAAATAATTCCATCACAGTATCGTCTGAAACTACCTCTGAACCTGGTGTTTCAAATAAGCCAAGATGTTCAGTTAAATACTGGACCAAATGCATGTAACCATCTTTATCTGTGACCATTTTTTACCCTTTAAACTCATTAACTTAATATCTATTGTGATGCTATTAATAGCACATCAGAAAATATCAAAGAAGCCAAAAGCTCGGCTTCTTATCAAGATCTAGCATACGCCACTTATTTAACTCTAGCCTATCTTCGATAACAGACGTATTGATCTATACCAATCTTATTGAAGTTACTGCGTTAAGGTTAGTACAAATGACACAGGAACAGCTTGACTAATGCTCGATAAACCCGCAATTTCACGTAATTTATCAATCCCAGCCACAAGATCAAACTCATTGGCATTAACAATTACCGGTTGAAAACTGTTCACTAAAAGTTTGTTATCAGAAACTTTAGTGATAATCACCGAAAAAGCCTTAGTTTGCGATTTGCCGTGTAACGCAATTTTTCCATCAATATCAAAAACTTTACTCTCACCGACGCCAAGATTTTTTAGTATCTTAGGGTCTACTTGTGATGACAGTTTCAGCTCTGGATACAAAGACACTTCAAATAACAAATTTTGCATCCGCTCATCGCGGACATCAATACCCGTTGCCACACCGATTAGTGGAATTGTTAATTCAAATTGACCGTTATCTTTTAGCGTACCTTTGAGTTGTTTAAAGTGATGGACTTCACCTATATCACCTTTCTTTACCGAAATAAAACTGACTCGCGAATCTTGTTCCATCACTTGCCATTGCGCGGCACAGCTAAAACTGGCCATAGCAGATAAGGCGACAATTCCCATCCATTTTTTCATCGTATCCGTCCTTAAAGAGTGAGTTTAAAAGCCATGTCGTAAAGAAATTCGACATCCGCAACAGGCTAAAATCCTGCCCAGTTAAACGTGATCAACATCACCTAACTTAAGCTAAAGATACTCTGTTTATCCATTAGCGACCAGTAAACTATGATTCATACGCGCACTAACCATTTATCTAAGCTATTGGCAAAAGCCTGTTTATCTGCTTGAGAAAACGAATCAGGCCCGCCAGTGTGCACGCCAGAACCGCGCAAATCCTCCATAAAATCGCGCATCGTCAGCTTTTGTTTTATGTTATCGACGGTATAAAGCTCGCCACGGGGATTGAGCGCCAATGCGCCCTTTTCAATGATTAAAGCCGCTAAGGGAATATCCGCGGTGATCACTAAATGCGTCGGTTCAACATGATCGACAATATATTGATCGGCCACATCAAATCCCGCACCAACGCGAATTTGGCTGATATAGGGAGATGGCGGTACACGGATCATTTGATTAGCCACCAGCACCAGCGGCAGGGCTTTGCGCTCCGCCGCCCGGAACAGGATTTCTTTGATAGGATTAGGGCATGCATCCGCATCAACCCAAATTTTATAATCACTCAATGTCTTTTAACTCTGTTGTTAGGTTCACAAACTCAGTTTTATGCTGAGCTATCGTACTATGCACCGTACTAAGGCGCTAAACGATCGATTTCCCACTCTGCATCATGGCGAGAATAAATAAAACGATCATGCAGCCTATGTTCTCCACCCTGCCAAAATTCGATACTCGAAGGTCTCACTAAGTAACCGCCCCAAAAACTGGGTAAAGGCACATCGCCCTTGGCGAACTTAGCTTTCATTTCGAAGAATTTGCCTTCAAGTACTTGTCTAGCGCTGAGTTTACTCGACTGCTGCGATACCCAAGCCGCAATTTGGCTGTCCTTAGGACGGGTCATAAAGTATTTAAGCACTTCAGCGGTGGACAGTGCCTGCGCTTCACCGAGCACCGATACTTGACGCTCTAGAGGATGCCAAGGGAAATGCAAACTGACTTTATTATTAGCAGCAATTTGCTGTGCTTTGCGGCTGCCAAGGTTAGTAAAAAATACGAAACCTGTGTCATCAAAACGCTTAAGTAATACTATTCGTTGAAAAGGTTGGCCGTGCTCATCCACAGTCGCCACACACATGGCAGTGGGATCGCTAAGCTCTGCATCCCTCGCCTGCGTCATCCACAGTTCAAACAAATCCATCGGGTTTTGCGGTAAGTCGGCACGTCTTAAGCCGCCTTTGGCATACTCGCGGCGGATATCACTGAGATCTGTCATAGGGTTTCCTTAAGCAAACGCCAAAAATTCACATGAGTTCAGGGATCAGCACTTCAGCCTGAAGCTGCTGATAGTGGCTAAAACCAATGTTATAACCTTGCTCGGTCGTTAATGAACACCGCCCTAAGCATAAATGGGCAGGAAATCCCTGCGTTGAGTCGTCGGTATTAAAGCGGATTGTGTCCCAACTGACAGGAGCAAACAAGGTTAATAGACGCCCCAATAGATCTTGCGGATACTGCGCTAAATCCAGATTCGTTTCAAAGCTCACATAGGAGCTAGCGCACGCATTCTCGCTTTGAGGCGTAATATGCAAAGTAACATAATATTTGCCCCAAAGACCGTTCATCGAAAAGCCTGACGGATCAAATAAATGGGCGTCAATCTCAAATTCAGGGAGTAAATCGTTAAGTTCGAGTGCGGCGCAAATCTCATCTTTACTCTGCGAGCCGCCATTAAGATAGTCAGCAAATTCACCACGAATGTGGTACATCAACAGCTCACTGGTTTGATCATCCTTTGGTGCTCGATAATCACTGTCAGAGCAGAAAAAATAGTGATGATGGCTGTCGAGATGGCCCACTCGAAAGGCTTTACCGGCAATACGTTGGCGCAGTTTGCCAATATCCTCGGAAAAACTCGTGGTTTGCAGATGAGCTTGGTATTCGTTTTTACGCTGATAACTCACCAATGCCATGGCAGGCACGCCAAGCGCGCCGATAAAGTAACAGGCGGCGTCCACTAAGGTACTGTTACCACAGGTGAGCATGACAAATCTGTCGTGCCATACGAACAAGCTGGATTCGCTCAAAAGATAGGCATCACAGTCCGCATTACTTAACTGCGACAGTATCTCGGCGTGGGCACAGTTGACTAAGGCAGACCAAAAACTCACATCGAGTTCTCGTAAATTCGGCGCAGACGCCGTCACGATAATCTCGAGTTTTTTTTCTGAACCTTCAAAAAACATCAACCCTTTGACCTCATGATCGTCACTCATCCTTTACTTGATCCTAGAACAACGCGATTTTACACGACTAAAACGGCAATAAAAGCGAAAAATCTGTCCTTATAAAAACAAAAATCAGCCGAGGTTACCCAAGGCTGATTTATTTTAACACGCTAGAAATTAAGAAAAATCTTCTAAATAGGTATAGCCTTTCAGCCCTAGTTGCAATTCTTCTAAAATTTGTGCGCGTTCACCTTCGGCGATATGCAGATTCACTAACTCTTCATAAGTGCGCATAAAGGCCACCGCATCTAAGTTAACGTAACGCAATACGTCAGCAACCGTGTCACCCGCCAATACAGATTCGATGTTAGTCACACCATTATCTTCGATGCGAACCACTGCTGAGTTTGTATCACCAAACAGGTTATGCATATCACCCAAGATTTCTTGGTATGCACCCACAAGGAAGAAACCAATCAGGTACGGGCTATCCGCACTCCATGCTGGCACTGGCAGTGTGGTTTCAATCCCTTGACCATCAACGTATTGATCGACAATACCGTCAGAGTCACAGGTGATATCGAGCATGACAGCACGGCGCTCAGGGGCTTTATCTAGGCCCGATAACGGCAATACTGGGAACACTTGGTCAATACCCCAAGCATCCGGTAATGACTGGAATAATGAGAAGTTAACAAAGAACTTATCGGCTAACTTTTCATTGAGTTCATCAATGATAGGTCTGTGATAACGGTTTTTCGCACTCAATAGCCCTTGCACTTCATGACACACGCGCAGGTTAGCTTGCTCAGCCCACGCACGCTCCGCTAAGGTCAATTGACCTAAAGCGAATAGCGAATGCGCTTCTTGTAAGTCACTTTGGCTATCGTGGTAAATCTCAATCAAAGCACGTTGATCGGCGCGGCCGCTGATCTCAGACCATGAATGCCACATGTTATGCAATAACTGTGGTGAATCTTCCGCTGGCGGTTGAATATCTTCAGGCTGATAAGCTTCAGTACCGATAACATCGGTGATAAGCACAGCATGGTGCGCCGTTAAGTAACGACCCGATTCTGAAATAATACGTGGCATAGGTTGCTCGTATTCATTACAGATGTCAGTCAATACGTTAACTATGTTGTTGGCGTATTCTGTCAGGCCATAGTTCATCGAGTTATTACTTTGGCTACGAGTACCATCGTAATCCACCGCTAAACCACCACCGACGTCAAAGCAGTTAACGCTTGCGCCTAATTCACGTAATTCACAGTAGAAACGACCCGCTTCACTCACACCTTGGCGAATATCACGGATATTAGCGATTTGCGAACCTAAGTGGAAATGCAGCAATTGCAGCGAATCCAGCATATCGTGTTGCTTAAGTTGCTCTACAACCAGCAAAATTTGCGCAGCAGATAAACCGAACTTAGATTTTTCACCGCCGCTCGCCTGCCACTTGCCTTTGCCTTGGAACGCTAAACGTGCACGTAGACCTAAACGCGGTGTCACACCCAGACGTTTAGATTCAGCTAACACCATTTTCAGTTCAGACAGTTTTTCTAAAACGATGTAAACCTTATGGCCTAACTTTTCACCAATCAGTGCTAAACGGATATATTCATTATCTTTATAACCATTACATACAATGACTGAACTGGCTTTTTGCGCCATGGCTAACACAGCCATCAGCTCAGGCTTACTGCCCGCTTCTAAACCCAGTTGTGGTACTTCTTTTGATGCCTGACTCGCCAGGATCTCTTCCACCACAGTTTGCTGTTGGTTTACTTTAATCGGGTAAACCAGCAAATAGTCCGCCTGATACTCGTACTTCTGTATCGCTTGGTCGAATGCTTGGCACAAACTGTTCACTCTGTGGTGCAGGATCTGCGGAAAACGAACTAGTACAGGTAAAGCGACGCCCGCTTTAACCATGTCTTTGGCTAGCTCATTTAAGCCAATCTTGTAATCAGGATTTTTGGGGTCCGGTGACACAGTCACCTCACCTTGATCGCTAATCCCATAAAAACCTTGGCTCCAGTGAGTAACATTGTACCCAGCACGAGCATCATCAATAGACCAATCATTCATTATTATTTAGCCCGTCTATTAAAAAATGGGTTAAACGGTTATGGCTTAATAGCACAACCGCCCGTTCGACAAACCCAGGCAAAGGGACACCTTACCTGACATACACGAAGGTAGATTTTACCTTCTACTTAATGCCGCAACGTCACGCTAGTGTAAGTGACATTGCTGCGATTTTCATTAATAGCGCAAGAGACAACGCATCTTAGCGCAATACATCGTATCATATTGAAGGGAAAGCTTATTCCCTTACCTCAGTAAAGCTATCTTTACTTGCCTCGCTTGCATTTATCCTCAGGCTAAAGGGCGCAAATACCGCCAAAAAGCCAAATAAGATCCTGAGTCGCATCCTTAAAACATCAAGCTAATAAGTAGCTTAAAGACGTTCAAAAGAGGTTAAGACCTTCAGAAACCGATAACACAAGTAGAAAACGAAAACCGATAACACTGAACTAGCGAAAACGCCAAACCAGCTTATCTCTAGGCAAGATTATTTTAACAGGGGACTATTGGCTTCTTCGCGGCCAGAATTGATGCGGATCAACGTGAGATGCTTAAGGCCAGTATCATCGTATGGTACGACAATCGAGCGTTGGCATTGTGACACTTTTAGGCAAAGTGCAAAAAATGGATGCTTGTGCATTAGCTAATAAAAACCCTCTTAACCCCATGTAACTACATCTACTGTTAATTACACGGTTAATGACTGGTGAACCATAAAACCTTTATTACTCACGTAATATTTGTAATGTCTGCAACGAGCGGAATCGTTGAACGGCGCAATTAAACCGCGCAATGTCACAGAATGCAAGCAAGAATCTCATTTAATCTTTTACATTAAAATATAATAAACACCTGCTTAACAATCACCCGCCACCCATTGGTTTTAAATAGAGTAATATTAGTTAGTTAACCCATAAACGTCGTACGAGTCTGTTCAATATTTTTTATATCACCTTTGTCACTTTTATTGACATTTACCCCTGCAAATATCCCTGATTTTTGTGTGTCACTCAAGTGATGCACATTTGCCAACATTAAGCAAAGCCAAACAACCAATATCACGGCGCCAAACCCCGCCACAAATCAGTGGTTCCTCCGAGACACAATGCGTGATCAAGCCTTCGCTGAGTGACGGCCCACACACGCTAAAATAAAGCGCAAAGACAATAATGCTGCAGTTTCAGCACCGAAGTGTATAATCGCAACCGAATCACATTCCATTATGCACAGAGAGATCCATGGTACAGATAGGTAAAACCTGCAAACTTGAGGTTGTAAAACAAGTCAGCTTTGGCGTGTATTTAAACGCCCACGAATTAGGGCAAGTACTGCTGCCAAACAAAGTCACCCCAAAAGACTGCCAAGTCGGTGATCTGCTTGACGTGTTTCTGTATCTAGATTCTGAAGATATCGTGATTGCTACCACGCGCCGTCCATTGGCACAGGTAGGCGAATTTGCCTATTTAAAAGCCGTTGCAACCGGTCCTTATGGCGCCTTTTTAGACTGGGGCTTAGATAAAGATTTATTACTGCCCTTCGGTGAGCAACATAAGCCTATCGAAGAAGGCCGCTCATATCTGGTCTATGTACACGCCAACCGCGCCGATGAACGCATCATGGCCTCATCAAAAATCGATAAGTTCCTCGATAAGACAGAGCCTGAGTACACAGTTGGTGAGCAGGTTGATTTATACATCGGCGGCACCACAGATTTAGGCTACAAAGCCATTATTAATCATGCCCATTGGGGCGTGATTTACGAAAACGAAGTGTTCCAAAAACTGCGTTTCGGCCAAAGACTCAAAGGTTTCATCAAACAAGTGCGCCGAGATGGCAAAATCGATCTTGTGCTGCAACAAGGCAGTAAACAAGAGTTAGAGAAGCACGCCCACATCATTCTGATCAAACTCAAACAGGCTGGCGGCTTCTTAGCCCTGACCGATAAAACCGATGCTGAAATCATTTACGATCAGCTTGGCATGAGTAAAAAGGCCTTCAAAAAAGCCATAGGTGGCTTGTTTAAGAATGGCCAACTGAGCATAGATAATGATGGTCTGCGTTTAACTGAAACCGCAGAATAATCAACTCTATTCAGGACTTAGCGTTAAAATTGTACAGTTTACCGCCACTAAGACAGAGTTTGACTGACAACTCCTAGGATATTAAGCATGGCTCTGTTATAAACAAAGCCATGCTTTTTTCTTTGGAGCTTATATGGAACTCACGTTACACGAAGCCAGAGTCATCGGATGCCTGCTTGAGAAAGAAATCACCACCCCTGAGCAATATCCACTCTCGCTAAACTCTTTGACCTTAGCCTGCAATCAAAAAACCAGCCGCGAGCCCGTACTCGAACTCAGTGAAACCCAAGTGCAAATCGCCGTTGATTCCCTAAATCGGAAACGTTTGATCAGCGAACAGTCGGGATTCGGCAGCCGCGTCGTTAAATACAAGCACAGATTCTGCAATACCGAATTCAGCGAACTTCAACTGTCCCCCGCCGCACTCGCCATCGTCTGTTTGTTGCTATTACGTGGCCCACAAACACCGGGAGAACTTCGGACCCGCAGCAACCGCCTACACGAATTTAAAGACGTGATCGACGTGGAAGATTGCATCCGTCAATTAATGAGCCGTGAAAAGCCCTTCTTAAAACAATTACCCAGAGAAGCCGGTCGCCGTGAATCCCGTTATGTGGAATTATTCTCTGCAGCATCATCGCACGAAAGTGCTAGCCAATCCCATAGCACAAGTCATACCTTAGCCCATGTCGCTGTGTCTGTAGACGCAGAGCCGCTTGAATTAGTGAACAGAGTGACAGAGCTTGAACAACAAGTCGCCGAACTGACGCAAAAGCTCGATGAATTAATCGCCTCATTGAGCTAATTAGCGATAGATAATGACTGATAAATACCGATGGATAATAAGTGCTATGTGAGCAACATGGCACTTATGGACCAATCCACTGTCTACCCAAGGGTGAGAAACTGAACCGCACCAACATAGTCGCGCCAAGCACCATAGCCCCTGAACCTAGCGCAAAAAAGAATAGAGACAGCACATGACCAATAATCCACCCAGCAGTTTCAACAACATGTTGATTATCGCCATGTTTGAACTGCGCAAATTTTTATTTAATACCCGCGGGATCATCGCCTTGGTCGCCTTTGGTTTAGTTTGGGGTGTACTTCTGCTTTACCCCATTCAAAGTGCATCGGCCATGTTATTGCAGCCCAATGTAAAAGATATCATCGACAGCTTATTTGGTGCCAATACCCTCAATGTGCTCTTTGAGTGGCCCGTGGCCGAAATGGCAGTGTTTTGGTGTTTTGCGCTGTATTTGTTTCCACTGTTCAGTATTCTTATCGCCGCCGATCAGTTCTCATCGGATAAAACCCGCGGCACGCTGCGCTTTTTAACCATACGCACTAGCCGTGACAGCTTATTGTTCGGCCGTTTTCTCGGCCAAATTCTGATCCAAGGTTTACTGATCCTATTAACGATTATCGCCACTGTAGCCCTCGCGCTCAGCCGCGACAGCCAACTGTTTTTATCTGCGTTAACGTCTGGCGCCTTAGTGGGCCTTAACCTCATCATAGTGATCTTGCCCTACACGGCTGTGATGACTTTATTGTCCCTGTATGCGCGCACGGCACGCCAAGCTATGGTGTTTGCCACCATTTTATGGACAGTGATTTCCATCACTATCGTGGTGTTAGCGAATCAATCTAGCCTACTAGCACAACTCCAGTGGGTATTACCCGGTGCTCAACTGTCGGACATGCTCAATACCAATGGACTCAATAGCTTAGTCTATGCCCCTATTCCACTGTTACAAACCGCTGTGGCCCTCTTGCTCGGCAGAATTTATATGCAAAGGAGCTCGCTATGAGTCTGATCCAATGCCAAGGGCTGTCGAAGCTTTACGGCAGCAAAAAGGCGCTGAATGATGTGAGCTTCAGTCTTGAAGCGGGTGCCCCCATCGCCCTTGTCGGTCCCAATGGCGCGGGTAAAACCACACTTTTTAGCCTGTTATGCGGCTATTTATCACCTAGTTCTGGAACCATAACCCTACTCGGTGAAGCCCCCAATAGCCCTAAGCTCTTAGGCAAGATTGCCGCTTTGCCCCAGGATGCAGTACTCGATCCCAACTTGACGATTGTCAGCCAGTTAATATTTTTCGCTCGCCTGCAGGACATGAACGTGGAGCAAGCAAAGCAAGAGGCACTGCGCGTGTTGGCCTTGGTCGATCTAATTGATGTTGCAGAGCAAAAACCGCCTAGTCTTAGCCACGGTATGAGTAAACGTGTATCGATTGCGCAGGCGCTGATCGGCTCGCCAGAATTAGTATTATTAGATGAACCGACAGCGGGACTCGACCCTGCCAATGCAAAAAAAGTCCGTGAACTGGTTAAAACCTTATCACCCACCACAACTTTTATGATCAGCTCCCATAATCTCGATGAGCTCGAAAAGCTGTGCGATCAAGTATTGTATTTAGATAAAGGCCAACTGAGTCAAGCTGTGTCAATGCATGCGTCGACCGACAGCGATTACCTGACGTTAACCATGCAAAACTGTGACAGCGATGCATTGCAAGCGGAAGTGGCAAAACTGGCGGGAGTGGTGAACATCAGCTCAAAACAAAGCAATGTGTTTATTATCCAGCTAGACACAAATACAGAAAAAGCGCACAACAGTGATATTGAAATGCGCCTATTCGCCCTCTTCAATCAGCATCAATGGCAATACAAGATACTGCTGAAAGGCCGCACTCTGGAAGAAACACTCTTTTCATAGGCAAGCGTTAAAAGGGTTTCTCATCACCCAACGGTTGATTAGTGTTCAATTTATAGCTTAAGCGCAATACGCCTTGCGCTTAAGCCTTTTAACTAAGGTTTTAAATTAAGGCTTTAAATTAAGGCTTTCAATAAGCCTTTAAATTAAGTCAGTCACTTCGCCCAGTAAAATCAGCCCACCACTCAATCCGACAAACTTGTACTTACTTTAGCAACACACAATCACCAAAAGCCTCACAAGCCTGTCAATAAAACACCAATCAACCGCGCTGAGCTTGCTATGGCTTTCAATCTTAAGGCGAGCTTGTTATAACTCCCCTTCGATTGAACCTAAGCTGACTTCAGAGGTTTCTATGAACAAAGCACAACTTATCCAACGTATTGCCGCCGAGCTCAATGCATCGCAAGCGAGTACTAAACCTGTGGTTGAGCAGATACTGCAACAGATCCACGCCGCCTTGAGCGAAGGCGAGAAAATTTTCCTGCCACAATTTGGCACCTTTGAACTCAGATACCATGTCGCTAAAACAGGGCGTAATCCACAAACGGGCGAAGCCATAGAAATCGACGGTTACAATCAGCCCAGCTTTAAAGCCTCAACCGCATTGAAGCAGCAAATCAATAGCGGCGCTTAGCTTTAATGTGCAGGCACTATTTTGCGAGATTTTGCGAACATTAGTCAGCAGCCTTGATAGAAATGAGCCTCAACATAATTTGAGGCTCATTTTTTATCAAAAGAAAAATAACTGTTCCGCTTAGGGGAAAGTCTTAAACAATTATGCAGTCGCTAAGTATTGCTCTCCTCACCTTGATAAAGTGGCGCAATATCGACATAGTCAGCAGCGTTTTCAGCACTTGGATCCTCAAGAAATGGCACACAACCGAGGAAAGGTGCTGTCATCATCTCTTTAAGGCTCGTCAGATTCTCCTCAAACATACTCATATTCGGGTCGACACGATTAGCAACCCAGCCTGCAATCTTAAGCCCATCGGCCAATATCGCCTCTTGAGTCAGCAATGCATGATTTAAGCAGCCGAGTTTCATGCCAACCACGAGTATCACTGGCAGTTCTAATCTCTGTACGACTTCCGAAAGATACCTGCCATCACCTAAGGGTAAACGCCAGCCTCCCGCGCCCTCAATCAAGCAAAAATCCGCTTGAGCAAATGCCACTAAATCTAAACTTTCAATGATAGCTTCAGGTGTTAAACTCACGCCCACTTGGGCGGCGGCAATGTGCGGTGCAATCGCAGGTTCGAAGGAAAAAGGATTGATGAGTGGATAAGCCAATTTTAACGATGATGACGTCATCAACTGTAACGCATCGGCATTACGCAATCCTTCAGAGGTTTGCGCGCAGCCCGAGGCGATGGGTTTAACACCTAAAGTCAACATAGTGTTAGCTGCAAGAATACTCACAGCAGAGTCAGCATTGGCTATGAGCCCTAAACGATTCACAGCGGTTAATAATGCCGCCGAAACCAAAGTCTTACCGCTATCGGTATCTGTACCTGTTACAAAATACATATTAGATCCTTATCTGTTGCTATGAGTTCTGCTTTGTTAAGCCCACTCTCCATAAGCTAAATGTCCATATAGCTAACGATCTCTATACGTAATGTTAAAAATCCAACGTTTTCTAGATATTAGTGCTAATTAATAATGCCATGACTAAAGGCATAATCGGTGAACTTTAAAATCTGCGCCGAGCACGTATTTGAACTATCTGGTAGGTTAACGGCAAACCTTGGGGTAAACGTAGCGATTCGGCTTTGGCCTGCATGGCCTGCCAATCTTGACGACCACGCAGCCGTGGAGTGAATTCTGAAGCACTCACTGTTGAACCTGAAACCCGAGTTGTTGAACTGGCGACATGTACAGAAGCCCCCACACCTTTAATTGAATAGAGTAGTGCCTTAAGAGTGTCAAAATACACTGTCATAGGGACGAGTCGCACTTCAAGTAATTCCCATGTATCGAGTTTAAATGCAGCCTTGAGTGCTTGCATCGTCGAAAAGTCATTCACTCTTAACCCTAATTCAGCTAATTGATTCAAACTCCCCTGCGCCACAAGGCTCAGATGACACTTGCCGTTCGGCTTAAGTACCCGCGCCATTTCGGCTACCGCAGCAGGAAAATCAGCACACCATTGCAGGGCTAGATTAGAGTAAATAACATCCATGCTGCCATTGGTAAAAGGTAAACACTGCGCATCGGCACATACGCCATGATAATCGGGATAAGTTTGTTTTAGCTTATGTAACATGCCAAGGGCAATATCCACGGCAAATACTGTTGTGGATGAATTTTGCGTAGAGAGATCCGCTGGTTGAGAGACACTGTGATACCCAGAAAAATCCGTGCCTGGGCCTGCCCCTATGTCTAACAGATAACCTGCTGCCGAAAACTCACTGAGTAAACTGGCAGCGCTCAGGCGTTGTAATTGATTATGATCTTGGTAACTATGGGCCGCTGCGGAAAAACGTTCAGCAATTTGAGTCCCGTGCACATTGGACACAGTCCCCGCGAGAACGCCCCCATAAGAAACGCCCGCATTAAGCTCACTCAACTTAAGATCGCAAGAAATAAACTTGTTTGACTCATGAGCAGACTCACTACAGCTTAGATCACTAGACTTTATCAGGCTTGGCATTTTAACTAACACTCAACCATAAAAACTTAACATTCAATAAAATAACGCGCTCTATAGGGTACATTTATCTGTACTCATCGGTAGATTCTCGTTCACTGACAAGCGGGATACCAACACGACTGAGCACTTGGGCTAATTGCTCAACACAAGCAGCAATATCTTCAGCAGTATGGGTCGCCGTTAAGGTAATGCGTAACCGCGCCGACCCTACAGGCACCGTCGGCGGGCGAATCGCCCCAACCCAAATGCCTGAGGCTCTTAACGCTTCGGCGACTTGCAGGGTTTGCTGCGCATCGCCAATGATCAACGGCTGAATTGCGGTATCCGAACCTAAAAGGGGCACGGCAGCATCGAGGCATAACTGTTTGAATAGCGAAATATTCTCAAGCAGTTTCTGCTGTAACTCAGGATGTGCAGTGCAGTACCGAGTCGCGGCTAACGCTAATGCGGCATTGGCGGGCGATAAGGCGGTCGAATAAATATATTCGCGGGCATTACTGACCAAAAAGTCGATCAGCGCCTGACTCCCCAAAACCGCTGCGCCTTGGCAACCTAATGCCTTACCAAAGGTCACCACTTGCACATCGATAAGCTTGGCGGCTTTATCTCTTGCATCACTATCTTGATAGCCATCGAGCACCGCAAAACCATGGGCATCATCAACAATCAACCAAGTATTCTGTTGACGACAAAGCGCCGATAACTGCGTGATCGGCGCACAATCCCCGTCCATGCTAAACACGCTTTCTGTGATTAACGCCGATGCGTGATTTCGAGTCAGAAGCCGCTCAGCGCTCTCAAGCGAATTGTGTAAAAAACGTTTAAGCTGCGCGCCACTATCTTGTAAACCATCAATAATTGAGGCGTGCACAAGTTTATCGGCAATCACAGTATCTTGCTGATCAAACAAGGTTTTCATTAACGCCGTATTGGCACTAAAGCCCGAGCAGAATAGTAATCCCGCTTCATGCCCCGTTAAGGCGCAGAGTTCACGTTCAAGTGTGACATGCGCATCACTGTACCCTGTCACTAAGGGCGATGCGCCGCTACCCACACCGTAGGTCTGCGCTCCAAGGTGCAGCGCTTCAACCAACTCAGGAACGCGGGATAAGCCTAAATAATCATTACAGCTAAAATTAACATAGGATCGCCCTTCGAACACAAAGCGTGGACTCGAAGTGGGTGCGTTAACATCAAAGCTGTGATCAACACTCAGCATTTTACGTTGCCGTAATAAACCTTGCTCACGTAAGGCTTGCTGACGGGCGGCAATTTTCATCTCGAGCAGAGAACTCATCGATTTAGCCTCAAGAATGATTGTCTTAAAAATGCTTGCTTGAAAAATGGAGTGCGGCCAATAAAGCTATCGGCCGCAATCAAAATAGGCTGCAGCCAACAAGGTTTACAGGCTATTCGACCTGTTTGTCGGACAACATGCGCTCAGCAGTATTACAAAGCACCCGCGTCATAGAATTGTGCCGATGACTTATCTTGATAGGCCGCCGCTTTTGCTAAAACAGCACTTTCTTCTTCCAGTTTTGCCGCGGCGCCCTGCTCGGGACGTAAGCCTAAACGTCGAAATAGCCCCATATCATCGCTTTCTTCTGGGTTTGGTGTGGTCAGCAATTTACAACCATAGAAAATCGAGTTAGCGCCAGCAAAGAAACACATGGCCTGCAACTCATCACTCATATTTTCGCGGCCAGCCGATAACCGCACGCGGGAAAGCGGCATTAAGATACGCGCTACGGCGATAGTACGCACAAATTCGAGTGGGTCGAGGTCGTCAAGCTTCTCAAACGGCGTGCCCGCCACTTTAACTAACATATTGATCGGCACTGAATCAGGATGCTGCGGTAAATTAGCCAGCTGTTGTAGTAAGCCTGCACGATCCGTCGCCTTTTCACCCATGCCGACAATCCCGCCCGAGCACACTTTCATGCCAGAAGCACGCACATGTGTCAGTGTATCTAAACGATTTTGATAGGTACGTGTCGTGATCACATCGCCGTAATATTCAGGCGAAGTATCTAAATTATGGTTGTAATAATCTAAGCCAGCACTGGCTAAATCGTTCGCTTGATCTTCAGACAGCATACCAAGCGTCATACAGGTTTCCATACCTAAGGCTTTAACTTCTTGCACCATTTGTTTAAGGTACGGCATGTCTTTTTCTTTTGGATTACGCCAAGCAGCGCCCATGCAGAAACGAGAGGCACCCGCGGCTTTAGCACTGCGTGCCTCGGTCAGCACAGTTTCCATTGCCAGCAAACGCTCTTTTTCTAGACCTGTGTCATAACGGGCGCTCTGTGGGCAATATTTACAATCCTCAGGGCAAGCACCGGTTTTAATCGATAACAAGCGGCTAATTTGCACTTCATTAGGATCGTACACTTCACGGTGAATGCTGTGGGCTTTAAATAACAAATCATTCATCGGCAGCGCAAATAAGGCTTCGATTTCTTCCCGCTTCCAATCATGACGAACTTGCAACTGCGACATTGAACACCCTTTTTATTCTGTTTTTTATCTTGGCTAGGATAACCTCAGCCCTTAAACTGTCAACGCCAACCAGTGAACCCAGTTTACTAATGACTATTTTATCACCAAAAAGTGAGCATTTATGCGCAATTTACTCGATTTTGACTTTGATAGCGCCCATATTTGGCATCCTTACACCTCAATGACCCGATCTCTTCCTGTTTTTGGTGTACACAGCGCCAAAGGCTGTGAATTGGAATTAGTTGATGGCCGCAAGCTGGTCGATGGCACTAGCTCGTGGTGGGCCTGTGTGCACGGCTATGCACATCCCGAGATATTAACCGCGATGGAAAAACAGTTGCATCAACTGAGCCATGTGATGTTTGGCGGTATCACCCATGAACCCGCCATTGAACTGTGTAAAAAACTTATCGCTATGACCTGCAAACCGCTAACAAAGGTCTTTTTGTGCGACTCTGGATCTATCTCAGTCGAA
The DNA here is from genome assembly GCF_015767295.1 of Shewanella sp. DW31. Taxonomy (NCBI): domain Bacteria; kingdom Pseudomonadati; phylum Pseudomonadota; class Gammaproteobacteria; order Alteromonadales; family Shewanellaceae; genus Shewanella; species Shewanella sp. DW31. The sequence continues at coordinate 11,448 of NZ_JADWMP020000008.1, read as the reverse complement.
GTGGCAATTAAAATGGCGCTGCAATATTGGCAAGGTCAGAGTCGGCAAGGGCGAAGTGTACATGGAGAAGAGCGACCGCTAAAACAACGCATTCTTACCGTTAAGAAGGGTTACCACGGCGATACCTTTGCCGCGATGAGCGTATGCGATCCAGAAGGCGGCATGCACACTATGTTTGGCGAGGCAGTAACCAAGCAATCATTTGTGCCCGCGCCACAAACCGCCTTTGGCGAAGCCTTACAAGCCGATGATTTAACCGCAATGCGTGACATATTAAGCATTAATCACAATGATATTGCCGCAGTGATTATAGAGCCGATAATGCAAGGCGCTGGCGGTATGCGTTTCTACAGCGCAGATTATTTAGCGGGTCTTCGTGCCCTATGTGATGAATTTGATGTCCTGCTGATCTTAGATGAGATTGCCACTGGCTTTGGTCGAACAGGCAAGCTTTTTGCCTATGAACACGCCCATATTACCCCTGATATCTTATGTTTAGGCAAAGCGCTGACGGGCGGTTATATCAGCCTAGCGGCAACGCTATGTACCGATAAAGTTGCCCAAGGCATAAGCCAATCTCCCGCGGGCGTGTTTATGCATGGCCCTACTTTTATGGGTAACCCGCTAGCCTGCGCCGCGGCGTGTGCAAGCTTAGACATAATTAACCGTAATGAATGGCAAGCGCAAGTGGCCGCTATCGAGCAGCAAATGCGCTTAGAACTTAAGGATGCGATTGATTTGCCGAGCGTAAAAGACGTGCGCGTGCTCGGCGCGGTGGGCGTGTTAGAGATGCACGAACCCGTCAATACCGCAGAGTTACAGCAGCAATTTGTCGATTTAGGCGTCTGGGTGCGCCCCTTCGCCAACCTTATCTATATCATGCCGCCCTATATCATTAGCTCAGCACAATTAAGCCAACTCACCAGCGCGATGAAGCAAGTCGCAGCAGGTATTAGCGCGGTATCAAAAAGTCTTGAGCCGCAGCTTATCAGCCACGGTTGATGCTTTAACGCTTGACCATCTTTTAGTTTAACGCTCTTTCAACTCAATAAGCCTTTAACGTCGAATAAACGAACCCCTGCGCACTGTGCGCTAGGGGTTCGAACTGCCTGGCTTATATCAGACTCAGCAGCCCTTCCCTTGTTCGAATCTCGCATCCTCTCGATAGATAAACGCGCTAAGGTTGCAATTGCAATATTGCTCACAATTTCCATTAAAACTCTGTAATTTAGTGCATTTATTTAATCCGCCAACTGGAAATTTTATCAAAGCCAACGATGCTTATATCACTCACTTTACACAACATATCTTTCGCCAAAAGCTGACAACAACTTGAGCAGAGGGAATGGCTTAAATCGCTACACAAAGAAAAGGAGATCATATGTTCAAACTCGCTGACATCCCCGTTAATCGAAAACTCGCACTACAGCTCATTATCGCCCTCGCAGGTGCCTTAATTTTACTCACTATTTCCGTCACAGCCCTAAAGCACAACCTGATGGCAGAGCGTGAAGCACGACTTAATGCCGTATTGTCCCTCGCCAGCACCCGTATCCAAGCGTTGTCGCAATCGCTCCCCCTAGAGCAAGCACAGCAAGCCGCTAAAGACATGTTGAACGACATGCGTTTTGATGGTGATAACTACTTGTTTGTGATTGATGAATCGAGGCACGTTATCGTTCATCCCATCAAAAAAGAACTGGTTGGCCAACAAATGGGTAATCGAGGCGAAGAGAATTATTGGTTCGAAATGGTCGAACTCGGCCGTGATGGCAAACAAGGATTAGTCGAATACCGCTGGACGACAGCGAATGGCAAATCAGCGCAAAAAATCTCACTTGTCATGGGATTTAAACCTTGGGGCTGGATCTTAGGCTCAGGTATGTTACTCCAAGATATCGAAGCCACCATTTGGAATGAATACCTCACCATGGGAGGCATTACATTTGTCATTATTGTGCTTATGGCTTGGCTAGGTTATGCCATTAGCCGCTCTATTACTCAGCCATTGGATGATGTGAATCTGGCTATGCTCGCCATCACAAAAGGTGATTTAACGACTCAGCTAAAAATCTATGGTAAAGATGAACTTGGCATCTTAGCCCACAATATAAACCAAAGCATAGACTCCATTCGTAGCACTTTACTTCAAGCGAGTCATAGCGCTGACAATGTTGCACAGGCCTCGGCTCGGATCGCCTCAACTGCAGAGGAAACTAATCAAGCGGTAAATAATCAGCGGGATCAACTCGCCCAACTTGCCACCGCCATGAATGAAATGAGCGCCACTATCGCCGATGTCGCGAATAATGCGGAGAGCACAGCCAAAGATACCAAAGAAGCCACTTGGGAAGCAGGCCTTGGCGACCAAGATGTTCACGCCAGCGTAGATGGTATTCATGCTCTTGCCAAAGAAGTGGAGCAAGCGACGGATCAAGTAAATATGCTTAAAGAGGAAGTCATGCAGATCAGCGAGGTCACCTCAGTGATCAGCGCTATTTCAGACCAAACCAACTTGCTGGCACTGAATGCGGCCATTGAAGCCGCCCGCGCTGGCGAGCAAGGGCGAGGGTTCGCTGTAGTCGCCGATGAAGTGAGGCAACTTGCCAGTCGCACTAGGCAATCGACCGAAGAAATTCAAAACACGATTTCATTATTGCAACAACGGGCCGTGAGCGCCGCTAAGGCAATGGATGCAAGCCGAGCTTTGGCAGAAAACAGTGTGAGTCAATCGGCAAAAGCGGGGAAGGATTTATCGCTTATTGTTGCTCATATAAAACATGTGAGTGACATGGCAACCCATATCGCCACCGCCGCAGAAGAACAAAGTGTGGTCGCAGAAGACATGAACAGAAACGTGTGCGGGATTAATAACTCAGCGCTCGAAGTCTCTGAATCGGCAACTTATTTGGCTCAAGAAAGTGAAAGTTTGGCCGAATTATCACTGAATTTAAACAATAAACTGGCCATATTCAAACTCTAGTCATGTATTTAGTTACACCCACAAACCTGTGTCAAACCGTTTAGCCAAGATAAGCCGCATAAAAAATTACGCGATTATCTTGGCATTTCGTTAAACGTACCGACGTCACTAAACTCATGTTACCGAACACGTATACCAAGCTTATTTTACCAAGCTAGAAATCAAGGCACGTAGCGCGGCAGGTTTTATCATTTTCGCCATATAGTGATAGCCGCGGCGTTGCACATCTTCCACCAGCTCTTTGCGGGTATTGGCGGTAATCAAAATGCCGGGTAAATCTTTGCCATACAGGGCACGAATACCGTCCATCGCATCGACGCCATTTTGGCCATCATCTAAATGGTAATCCGCGAGCACAATATCAGGCGCGACGCCTTTCAGTCCTAGTTTAATGCGTGCATCAGATAAATCTTTTGCACAGATAACCTCACACTGCCAGCGGCTTAATAAGCTTTCTAATCCAGCTAAAATGGCCTCTTCGTTGTCGATACACAACACTTTGATACCCGATAACGGCTGCAGCAGCGACGGTAACGCCTTCACTTGTGGCTGACGCACAGTTTCTCCAAGCGGCACACAAATGGAGAAGACCGAGCCGCGCCCTAAATGGGACGAAACCTGAATACCGTGTTCTAACACTTTACTAATGCGATCAGCAATCGCCAGACCTAAGCCCAAGCCGCTAACATTGTTGCTCTTAGGATTATTCAACCGCTTAAATTCTTTGAAAATTTCTTGGGTTTCTTTTTCATCAATACCACAACCCGTGTCTAACACTTGGATTTCAAGGTAATGACCTCGATGACGACAACCAAATAACACTCTGCCACCGCGAGCATAACGGTAGGCATTGGTTAAAAAGTTTTGTAATACTCTGCGCAGTAACGAAGGATCAGAATTAACGGTTGCGCTGCATGGGACCATCTTAAAACGAATTTGGTTATCCGCCGCCATCGCTTCAAATTCAACGGATAAGCCATTGATCAGTTCTGAAATCGCAAAGTCACGGCGATTGACATCCACCATACCTGAGTCGAGTTTAGAAATATCCAATAGGTCGGTGAGCAACTCGCCGGCAATTTTTAGCGAGCTATTCACATGGGATAAGGTGGTTCTGGCCTCACGATCTAGATTGGGATACTGAGATAACGACGCAGTAAACAGCCGCGCGGCATTAAGCGGTTGCATTAAATCATGGCCAACAGCAGCCAAGAAGCGACTCTTAGAGGCGTTGGCGATTTCTTCCTGCGCTTTAGCCTCGAGTAACTCACTGTTCAACATGGCTAATTCATAGGTTCGCTCATTAACGCGGCTTTCTAAGGTTTCATTGGCTTCGAGCAGCGCGCGCTCCTGTTCGCGATACTGAGTAATGTCGGTAAAGGTCATCACAAAGCCGCCATCTGGCATAGGATTGCCTTGAATTTTAATCACTTTACCGTCCCTGCGATGGCGCTCAGAAGTGTGCGGTGTGCCATTACGCATATGCTGCACCCGCTGCTCAACCTGCTGTTCTATTTCCCCTTCACCACAATAACCCCGCGCCGCATTAAAGCGGATCACTTCACTGATGGGCATGCCCTGCTGCAAAAATCCATCGGGATATTGATACAGCTCCACATATTTGTAATTCCATGCCACGAGATTGAGATCGTTATCGATAACACTCATGCCTTCATAGGCGTGCTCAATCGCGCCGCGCAACATGTCTTGACTGAGCATAATCTTCGATGAGGCTTCATCGACCAGACTAAAGACTTCATCCAGCGCTAAATCGCGCCCTTGCAGCACGGAATCCATCACTAGCGCTGCGCTTGAAGCGCCGAGTACGCCCGCCAATAAACGTTCAGTGTGGGAAATCAACTCCGGCGGCGCCGCTTTATGCCAACTATCACTTTTTACCGCATCAATCGAGAAACGGCTAAAGCTCTCGTAGGCGCGTGTTGGGCTAACGAAGCGACTCGCCAGTATCAGTAAATCTTGCTGTGAAATCGGACCATTTTTCTTATTAGCGCTGTTTTTCAATTTGCCAGGGCTCACAAAAGCACTGGCCTGAATACGCTCAGCCACACCGGCTCTAAACCAAATAGAACCCAAAATATAACAGGCGATATTGGCAAAAAGAGCCGTCAGCGCATCACGCACATTGGGCGTTATTGCATCTAGCAGGCCTTTCTCGCTCGCGACACTAGACAAGAACGCCGATGAACTTTGCACATCGGTCATGCCCTGCAACATGATGTAGAACCACAGCGAAAAGCCCACGCCGAGTCCTAAAAATACCCCAGCACGATTGCCGTGTTTCCAATAGAGTCCACCGACTAAAGCTGGCGCAAGTTGGGCAAAAGCCCCAAAAGACAACATGCCTAAATGGGACAAGGAATCACTGTCTGATAATGCCAAATAGCTGCCATAGCCTAAGCCAAGAATAATCACGATCGCCAAGCGGCGGGCATTAAGTAACAGGTGCGAGAACTGACTGAAGTTTTTCTCGCGGATATGGCCTGTGCGCAGCATCACTGGCACCAGCCATTCGTTACTTACCATCACACTGATAGTCACCACCGCCACTATCACCATGCCAGTTGCCGCCGAAAGTGTGCCAAGTAATGCAATCACCGCCAGCAAAGGTTGATCTAACGCCAGCGGTAAATTAATCACATAGGTATCGGCCGACACTGAATCGCCGAGGATGATCTTCCCCGCCAAGGCGAGCGGTCCAACGAATAAACCAAAAAGTGCTAAATAAATGGGAAACAGCCAACGCCCTTTTGACAACACGGACTCATCGGCGCATTCCACCACCATTACATGGAACTGCCTTGGCATACATAAAAAGGCCGCCATTCCGACGAGTAACTCAGGCATTAAAGCTTCAATACGTGGATTGGGATAATTAATTAGTGACTGCGCATTGGCCTGCTGCCAAATATCCCCAAAACCATCGAACACTCCGAAACTGATGACGATGCCGACCAACAAAAATGCGGCAAGTTTCACCAGAGACTCAAAGGCAATCGCGAGCATCATGCCGGGATTATGCTCGGTCGCATCGAGTTTGCGAGTACCAAATAAAATGGCAAATATGGCTAACAGCGAAGTGATCAGTAACGGAATCGTCACGCCATCGAGGGGATCGTCAGCGGGTTGAAACAAATTAAGACTGAACACCATCGCCTTAAGCTGCAGGGCGATATAGGGCATGATGCCAAACAAGGCAATTAAGGTGACTAAGGCGGCTAAGGTTTGAGATTTGCCATAACGGGCGGCAATAAAGTCGGCCACGGAAGTGATATTTTGCGCCTTAGACACTAATACCATCTTGCGTAACATGCCAAAACCTAAAGTAAAAATCAGAATAGGGCCGATAAAAATCGGTAAGAAAGACCAAAAATCCTTAGCCGATTGCCCAACTGTGCCTAAAAAACTCCACGAGGAGCAATAAACCGCTAAGCTCAGACCATAGATAACGACCTGAAGCTTTTTAGTGATCTGAGTAAACCAACGCTCCGCCCCCCAAGCCAATAGGAATAAAAGCGAGACATAACAGACGGCAATAACAGCAACGACTAAGGTTAAATTCATACTTTGCTCTTTTTTCTGATTATTGTGCGATAAAACCTGTCTAAAATCTAGCCGGATTTTTAATGCAACAGACTAAATATAAAGGAAAATTTAACACTAGACCAAGGTCTAATGGAGTTGCCGCCCCCTTGCATACCATACTCAGTCCACGCAATTTTTCAAAAGGGAAGCCCTATGAGCTCGCAGTCTCTCTACAAAGTCTCCGGCAATATCGCTGCCAATGCACTTGTAAACAACGATAAATATAAAACAATGTACCAAGAGTCGATTGTCAATCCTGAAGGTTTCTGGAGAGAACACGGCAAGCGTATTGATTGGATAAAACCCTATACCAAAATTAAAAAAACCTCTTTTGATGACCATAACTTATCGATCAATTGGTTTTACGATGGCACCCTGAATGCTTCTGCCAACTGTTTAGATCGTCATTTAGCCGAACACAGTGATCGCGTGGCGATTATTTGGGAAGGCGATAACGCCAGCGAACAACGCAAAATCACCTACGGTGAATTACATGCAGATGTGTGTAAGTTTGCCAACGCACTGCGCAGCCAAGGCGTGCGCCGCGGGGATATAGTCACAATTTACATGCCTATGGTGCCAGAAGCAGCAGTGGCTATGCTTGCCTGTGCCCGTATCGGCGCTGTGCACTCTGTGGTCTTCGGTGGTTTCTCGCCGGATTCAATCGCCTCTCGCGTGATTGACGGTAAATCCAAAGTCATCATTACCTCCGATGAAGGTATGCGCGGTGGCCGTGCTATTCCATTGAAGCGCAACATAGATGATGCCTTAAAGCACCCTGATGTCACTACGGTTGAAAAAGTCATCGTACTTAAACGCACAGGTGGCAAAGTAGATTGGGTAGAAAGCCGTGATGTGTGGTGGCATTCACTGATGGAAACCGCATCAGAGCACTGCCAACCAGAAGAAATGGACGCCGAAGCACCATTATTCTTGCTTTATACCTCAGGTTCAACTGGGAATCCCAAGGGCGTATTGCACACCACTGGCGGCTACATGGTTTATGCGTCTATGACCCATGAATATGTGTTCGACTACAAAGCGGGTGAAGTGTACTGGTGTACCGCGGATGTGGGTTGGATCACTGGCCACTCTTACATGGTTTACGGCCCGCTCGCCAATGGTGCGACTGTGCTTATCCATGAAGGTGTGCCGAATCATCCAAGTCCTGCCCGTTTAGGCGAAATGATTGACCGCCATAAAGTGAACATTCTATATACAGCGCCAACCTTAATTCGCGCGCTGATGGCCGAAGGTAAGCAACACTTCGATAAGTTCGATGGTAGCAGCTTGAGGATCATGGGCTCGGTAGGTGAACCTATCAACCCAGAAGCATGGCGTTGGTACCATGAGGTGATAGGTCATGAGCATTGCCCTATCGTCGATACTTGGTGGCAAACTGAAACCGGCGGTATTTTGATCACGCCACTGCCAGGCGCGACCGACACTAAACCTGGCTCAGCGACCCGTCCGTTCTTTGGCGTTCAACCCGCCTTAGTGGATAACATGGGGAATATTTTAGAAGGTGAGAACGAAGGTAACTTAGTGTTACTCGATTCTTGGCCGGGCCAAATGCGTACTGTGTATGGCGACCACGAACGATTTGTACTGACCTACTTTAAAACCTTCCGTGGCATGTATTTTACCGGTGACGGTGCCCGCCGCGATGAGGATGGTTACTACTGGATCACAGGCCGCGTCGATGACGTGATTAACGTATCCGGCCACAGATTAGGTACAGCAGAGGTTGAAAGTGCGCTGGTATCACACGAACTGGTTGCCGAGGCTGCAGTAGTTGGCTACCCACATGATATTAAAGGCCAAGGTATTTATGCGTATGTCACGCTAACCCGCGGCACTGAAGAAACCGAAGAGCTACGTCAAGAGCTGCGTCAATGGGTCCGTAAAGAAATTGGTGCGCTGGCAACCCCAGATCTCATCCAATGGGCGACGGGCTTACCTAAGACACGTTCAGGCAAGATTATGCGCCGCTTCCTGCGTAAGATTGCCGCTAACGAAGTGACCAACTTAGGGGATGCATCAACCTTGGCCGATCCAGCTGTGATCGAGACCTTGATTGAATCACGCTTAAATCGTACTGAGTAATATCCGAGTTAAGAATAACGTCCACAACACTTAGTCTATGCCCAATAGGCTAAGCGTAACCTGAACCTCCCTTTTTAAACCTCAGGTTAAAAGTGAACCCTGTTGAGAGAGTGCGTGTGATTGCTCCTTTCTCTAGCTTGCCCCTCCAACCAGGGGCATTTTTTTTTGCCTGTTATGTTAAGCTTGCAGCCTCACTTTTATTCAGCATAGATTTTTTATCAGCGTGTCAGTCAAACTCAGAGACTATCAACAGCAAGCGGTTAATGCCGCCATCGCCCATTTTAGGCAAAGCCAAGCTTCCGCCGTACTCGTATTACCCACAGGCGCGGGCAAAAGCATAGTGATCGCCGAACTGGCACGCATCGCCAAAGGCAGAGTCTTAGTGCTCACCCATGTGAAAGAATTAGTTGCGCAAAATGCCGAGAAAGTCGGCCTCCTCACAGCACAAGCCAGTATCTATGCGGCGGGACTCAATCAAAAAGCCACCGACGGAAAAACCGTCGTTGCCAGTATTCAATCGGCGGCGCGGGGGTTAACCCAGTTCGATCAGCCGTTCTCGTTAGTCATTATTGATGAATGCCACAGAGTCAGCCTAGAAAAAACCAGCCAATATCAGCAAGTACTCAACCATTTACGCACGAAAAATCCTCAATTAAGATTGCTCGGTCTCACCGCCACCCCCTATCGCCTTGGCACTGGCTGGATTTATCAGCAACACTATCACGGCAAAGTGGGATCTCCCGAACATGCCGTGTTCGAACATTGTGTGTTCGAGCTGCCCATCAGGCCACTCATTAAACAAGGTTACCTCACAGCGCCAACCCTATTTGATGGCCTAAGTGCCCAGTATGACTTCAGCCAACTCAAAGCAAACGAGAATGGCGAATATGCCGAAGCCGAGGTTAACGATTTACTGGGACATTACGGCCGCGCGACCACTGCGATTGTGAAACAGCTCATTGAACTGAGCCAACATAGAAAAGGCATTATCATTTTTGCGGCAACGGTGCGCCACGCTAATGAGATTTTTGGCCTACTCAACCAAGCTCACGCAGCGCAGAGCGCCATTATCACGGCACAAACGCACGACAATGAACGTGACGCGACGATTGAACGCTTTAAAGCCCAAGAGCTTAAGTTTTTAGTCAACGTGGCTGTGTTGACGACAGGCTTCGACGCGCCCCATGTGGATTTGATTGCGATTTTGCGCCCTACCGCCTCAGTCAGTCTGTTTCAACAAATGATCGGCCGTGGATTGCGAATCGCTGAAGGCAAAAAAGATTGTCTTATCATCGACTATGCAGCCAATGGTTATGACTTGTATTTCCCCGAGGTCGGCCAAGCTAAACCCAACAGTAAAACGGTACCTGTGCAAGTGCATTGCCCTGTATGCGATTTTGCCAATATATTCTGGGGACTCACAGACGACGATGGCGACATTATCGAACACTTTGGTCGCCGCTGTCAGGGCATAGTCGAACAGCAAGGTAAAAAGCTGCAGTGCGACTTTCGATTTAGATCTAAATCTTGCCCTGATTGCGGCGAAGAGAATGATATTGCCGCACGCATTTGCCAGCACTGCCAATCGACCCTCATCGATCCCGATAAACGCCTACGCCAAGTGCTCAGCCAGCAGCACCATCATTTATTCCGCTGCCAGCATATGAGCCTCATCGACGATGACGGCAATCTGAAAGTGCAGTACCTCGATATCGACGGTAATGAATTCAATCGCCGCTTTAAATTACAAACGCCGGCCCAGTGGCGAGCCCTATATGCCTTATTCATCTTTCCCCATAGCCGTACACCGGGATTAAAACCGAAAAAATACACTAAGGTGACAGAGTTAATCAGCGACGCGGATAAATTCCGCATGCCCGATCTCTTGCTGCTGAAGAAACATAAAAAAGGCTGGGATCTGCTCGAAAGCTATTTTGATTATCAAGGTCGCTATCAAACTGAAAATAAACGCGGCTGACATTATCAATTCACTTAGGCCTATGGTATAAAACGACTAAAGTAATCCTAAGGAGCTATTATGTTCGTTGTTATTTTTGGCCGTCCAGGCTGTCCTTATTGCGTTCGTGCTGTGCAATTATCTGAGCAACTCGTTGAAAAACGTGATGACTTTAAGTTCAGATATGTCGATATCCATGCAGAAGGCATCTCTAAAGCAGATTTAGAAAAAACTGTCGGTAAGCCAGTTGAAACAGTACCGCAGATTTTTGTCGATGAGAAGCACATAGGTGGCTGCACAGATTTCGAGCAATATGTTCGTGAAAACAATCTGTTAGATTAAGCGCTATAGATATGTAATCCGCTTAATGCAAAAGGAGACCTAAGGTCTCCTTTTTAGTCTTTATCACAACCCTGTGGGATTAGAGCTTTCCATAAGATAGTGCTCGGTACATAAAACTACCTAGAAAGCCCCCCCCTTGAATCCATCGCACCATTGTCATCATCACTGCACATAATGTCAGCTTTAATATAATCGCCAGACTCAAGATACGTTTCTTTTTAAAGATGCCGCATTAGTCGAACTTGCTAATGCCAATAATTGTGTTAGAAAAATATGTGCAGTGGAATAAGTAAAACGAAGGTATTAAATTCGGTACTCAGTATTGGAGTTTAACGTGGGACATTCAGGGGGAAATTCGAAAGATATACAGCTGAAGAGATAAGTGGTGGGTCGTGAAGGATTCGAACCTTCGACCAATTGGTTAAAAGCCAACTGCTCTACCGACTGAGCTAACGAC